>NZ_JBIVOP010000019.1:0-92889 GCF_044754175.1 Neobacillus sp. NPDC093127 | reverse complement strand
AATTTTATAATTTTATTATAAAACAAAAAAGCAGTTTAAAGGTCGATAAAATCTACCTTTAAACTGCTTAAAAAGTGGACTTTTTCAGTGGCCTCCGCTTTAGCGCCGAGGAAGCTCACCGCCCGCCCCGCGGAAAGCGAAGCGCCTGGAACGGAAATCAACATTCACTTTTAACACAGCCTTATAAAAAGTAAGAAATCGCTCCAGCCAGGCCTTCCTTCACAGACCGATACAAATTCGCTTTATTGAGTTCGGCCAATGTCAATCGCTCGGAGTCGCGGATATCCTTTTCAATTACAGCCTTAACGCGGTTAATAAAAGCCGGATCGTAAAGAAAGCAATTGATTTCTTTATTTAAAAACAAACTCCGTTTATCAAAATTGGCCGTGCCGATGTCGCAGATTTTGTCATCAATCACAATTGTTTTCGCATGATAAAAACCGTTTTTATATTGATATACCGAAGCACCCGCTGCAAGAAGCTTTCGTAAATAGCGGAGCGAAGCCTCTTGGACGAGGAAATGGTCAGCGGTATAGGGTACCATCACGGTAAGGTTGACGCCGCGGCGCTGAGCCTCCGTTAATTCTGCAAAAATCGCCGCACTTGGAATAAAATAAGGGGTGCCAATCATGATTGATTGCTCAGCCTTCTGAATCAAGCGAAGAAAGCTTACTTCAAGCTGACCCGCTTCCGCAGGAATAAATTGATGGCGGACCTCACCCTTTGGCAGCCTTGGGAAATAAGCCGGCCTGCCTAATAAATTCTCGCCGCCATACTCCTTCCAATCAATTAAAAACTCACTCTGCAAAAAATTAACCCCTTCGCCGCTTATTTTTAAATGGTAATCGCGCCACGGGCTGAGTTTTGGGTCTTCATCAATATATTCCAGCCCGACATTAAAGCCGCCGAGGTACCCGATTTCGCCGTCAATAATTGAAATCTTGCGGTGATTCCGGACCTGTGAGGAATAAAACGGAAAGGGAAGCTTAATCCGATTACTAAACGCAAATTGGACACCGGCATCAAGCAATCCCTTTACCGTCACCTTGTTAACCTCCCAGCTCCCCATTCGGTCAAGCAGGAGCCGAACCTCTACACCTTCCCGTGCCTTTCTTTTTAAAAGAGTGAAAAATTCCTCGCCTAGGCGATCGTCTTTAACAATATAAAACAATACATGGATATGTTTTTTTGCATCACGGATTTCGGCGAAATAATCACGAAACAGCTCCTTTCCGTGTGTGAAAATCTCAAAACGGCCATGGAGGATAGCAGTTTCCCTTTGGCCTGCCAGCGAAAGATGCTTCTTTCTGCCCAGCCTAAAATCGAGGACAAGCCATAAAATGATAAGAACGAGCAGCCCGCTCAAAATGAGTGCAAATGTCATTGAAAATCTTTCCCCCATTCGGTGTTGTTAGTCTTTCCGAGCGCGGTTATTTCTATAAGTCGAGGAAATCTTTCGAAAAATTGGTTGACTGAATGCTCATTCACCATATAATAGAATTAGGGATAAGTTCAGAAAATTAATTATTTTCGACAACTTGCAAAAATGATCAGTAACGAAGAAAGGGGCGTTTTTTATATGAATGGTCTTTTATGGGTCAACCTCATTGCATTTTTATTTGTAACCGCTTACGCAATTAGTCTGTTCGTCTATGTCGTGAAAACAAGGATTGCCTTTATTAAACTTGGCAAAAAGGTCGAGTTTGACAACAATGTCAAAGAGCGGCTCCAAAAAATTTGGGTAAACGTGTTTGGGCAGAAAAAACTCCTCAAGGATAAAAAAAGCGGCGCCATCCACGTTATGTTTTTTTACGGCTTCATCCTTGTCCAATTTGGCGCAATTGATTTTATTATCAAAGGCATTAAACCTGGGGCGCACCTGCCGTTAGGTCCGCTCTATGCCGGGTTTACTTTTTTCCAAGAGATTGTCACATTGATGATCCTTGTCGCGGTCATCTGGGCGTTCCACCGCCGCTATGTTGAAAAATTAGTCCGCCTAAAGCGCAATTTCAAATCAGGCCTTGTGCTCCTGTTTATTGGCGGCTTGATGGTTTCCGTTCTTGTCGGAAATGGCATGGGCATCATCTGGCACGGTGAAGATCCGTCCTGGACAGAGCCAGTCGCCTCCGTGATTTCGCTTATGTTTTCCTGGCTTGGTGAAACCGCTTCAATTGCAATTTTCTACATTGCCTGGTGGGCGCACCTATTGTTCTTATTGACTTTCTTGGTATACGTGCCGCAATCCAAGCATGCGCACTTAATCGCCGGGCCAGCAAACGTTTATTTTAACCGATTAGAAAAACCGGGTAAGCTGCAAAAGGTCGATTTTGAAGATGAAACACAAGAGTCGTTCGGGGTTGGAAAAATTGAAGACTTTACCCAGCACCAAATGATTGATTTTTATGCCTGTGTTGAGTGTGGCCGCTGTACGAATATGTGCCCGGCAACGGGAACAGGCAAAATGCTGTCACCAATGGACTTAATCGTTAAGCTTCGCGATCACCTAACAAATCACGGTGCCGCGGTTACGCAAAAGCAGCCATGGGTGCCGACATTCGCGTTTGGAAACACAAAAGGAAACCAAATTGCCCTTGCTGCGGCCGGGCAGGGGGCAGAGGAATCAGCTGCTGCGCTTGCTTACAGTCCAAGCTTGATTGGCGACGTGATTACCGAGGAAGAAATTTGGGCGTGTACAACCTGCCGGAACTGTGAAGACCAATGTCCAGTGATGAACGAGCATGTTGATAAAATTATCGACCTCCGCCGTTACTTAGTTTTAACCGAAGGAAAAATGGATGCCGATGCCCAGCGCGCGATGACCAATATTGAGCGCCAAGGCAATCCATGGGGCTTAAACCGGAAAGAGCGCGAAAACTGGCGTGATGTCCGCGATGATGTTCAGATTCCAACCGTGAAGGAAATGAACAAGGCCGGCGAGGAATTCGAATACCTCATCTGGGTTGGCGCGATGGGCTCGTACGACAACCGCAGCCAGAAGATTGCCTTATCGTTTGCGAAGCTGCTGAACGAAGCGGGCGTGAAATTTGCCATCCTTGGCAACAAAGAGAAAAACTCTGGTGACACACCGCGCCGTCTTGGCAATGAGTTCTTGTTCCAAGAGCTGGCAGCGAAAAATATCGAGGAATTTGAAAAGGCCGAGGTCAAGAAAATTGTCACCATCGACCCGCATGCCTATAATATTTTCAAAAATGAATACCCTGATTTCGGCTTGAAGGATGTGGAAGTGTATCATCATACCGAAATTTTGTTTGAGCTTGTGAGGGATGGCCGGATTGTTCCCACACATGCGGTCAACGAAACCATTACCTTCCATGATTCCTGTTACTTAGGACGCTATAATGATGTCTACGATCCGCCGCGGGAAATTTTAAAAGCAATTCCCGGCGTGAAGCTCGTCGAAATGGAACGGAGCCGCGAAAAGGCGATGTGCTGCGGTGCCGGCGGAGGCTTGATGTGGATGGAGGAAGAAACGGGCCATCGCATTAACGTCAGCAGGACCGAGCAGGCATTGGAAGTCAATCCTTCGGTCATCAGTTCTGGATGTCCATACTGTTTAACGATGCTATCGGACGGAACGAAGGCGAAAGAGGTTGAAGAAAAGGTTGCGACCTATGATGTCGCTGAAATCTTAGAAAAAGCAGTTTGTGGGGAAGCTTCTTAATCGTAATTTATAGCCTGGCAGAGGTTGATTTGTTGCTTTAATTTGTGGAATTTTAGCAATTTTGCGTTAAAACATTTCAACTTCTGCTCCTTTTTATGTAAAATAAGAATATAGATAAAACGCTTACATTTTAAATGTCATTCGCATGTTTTTTTTGCTTAGTTTTCGAGCGAGCGTTCAGTCGCCGAAAAGGGTACGTTTACATCCACATGACTGAATATTGGGAAAAGGGAGGATGTTTTGAATGGGGAGAACGGTGATTTTAAGCGGGGTAAGAACACCTTTTGGAAAATTAGGGGGAAATTTAAGCAGCTTTACCGCTTCACAGCTTGGGGGCATTGCTGTTAAAGAAGCGTTGGTGCGTGCGGGCGTGAAGCCTGGGGATGTGCAGGAAGTCATCTTGGGAAACGTCTTACAAGGGGGACAGGGACAAATCCCTTCCCGTCAGGCCGCCCATCATGCTGGCCTTCCTTGGGAAGTGAAAACAGAAACGATCAATAAGGTTTGTGCC
This sequence comes from Neobacillus sp. NPDC093127, assembly GCF_044754175.1. Classification (NCBI taxonomy): domain Bacteria; kingdom Bacillati; phylum Bacillota; class Bacilli; order Caryophanales; family Bacillaceae; genus Neobacillus; species Neobacillus sp. NPDC093127. Next base: position 88,696 of record NZ_JBIVOP010000019.1, on the reverse strand, counting down.
TCGGGGATGCGCAGTGTCAGCTTGGCCGACCAAATCATCCGTGCCGGTGATGAAGAAGTGATTGTCGCAGGCGGGATGGAATCGATGAGCAACGCGCCATATATTTTACCAAAAGCAAGATGGGGTTACAGAATGGGCGACGGTGCTGTTAAGGATTTAATGATTCATGACGGCTTGACCTGCAGCTTTACCGGTGTTCACATGGGCACTTACGGCAACTCGACAGCTGAAGAAATGGATATTAGCCGCGAGGCACAGGATGAGTGGGCATTGAGAAGCCATGTTCGGGCGATTGCTGCGATGGAGAGCGGGAAGTTTGCCGAAGAAATTGTTGCCGTAGAGGTGCCGCAGCGAAAAGGGGCTCCGCTGGTGGTCGAGCATGATGAAGGACCGCGGAGGGACACTTCTTTAGAGCGGCTCGCGAAGTTAGCGCCGGTATTTAATTCAACGGGAACCATTACCGCCGGGAATGCCCCTGGTGTCAATGACGGTGCGGCCGCCCTTGTGCTCATGAGCGAAGAACGAGCTGTAAGTGAAGGTCGTGAAGTCGAAGCGGTGATCCTCGGCCATGCCGCGATTGCCGTGGAAGCAAAGGACTTTCCGCAAACACCGGGGCTGGTCATCAATGAGCTTTTGCGTAAAACGGGCAGGAGCTTAGATGAAATTGATTTGTTTGAAATCAACGAGGCGTTCGCAGCTGTCGCTTTAGTCAGTGGAAAAATCGCCAGCCTTGATCCAGAAAAGGTCAATGTCAATGGCGGTGCGGTCGCGTTAGGGCATCCGATTGGCGCAAGCGGCGCGCGGATTATCATTACTCTGATGCACGAATTGAAGCGGCGCGGCGGCGGAATTGGTGTGGCTGCGATTTGCAGCGGCGGCGGTCAGGGTGATGCCGTGATGATCGAGGTTCCGCGGGCTTAAGCGTACCTGTGAATCAGGGGTTATTTTTCCAATAAATGTCTAATTAGCCAAAAGGGCATGAAAAATAGCCAAAAGGGTGAAAAAAATAGCCAAAACACCCGAAAAAATAGCCAAAACCATAAGAAAATAGCCAAAACCATTTTTTTTTAAAAAAACCGGGGCTAAACTCGAGTTTTAGCCCCTAATCGGAGGGGAACACATGAAGGTTTCAAAGGTAATGGTCATCGGTGCGGGGCAAATGGGCTCGGGGATTGCCCAGGTTTGTGCGCAAGCAGGCTATCAAGTGTTATTAAATGATTTAAGACATGAGTTTGTCGAGCGCGGGCTCGGGGTCATCAACAAAAATCTCACTCGTAATGTCGATAAAGGCCGGATAACAGCGGAACAAAAGCAGGAGGTGCTGGCAAGACTGACAGCATCAACCGACCTAAACGATGCTGCTGAAGTCGACCTTGTCATCGAGGCAGCAGTAGAAAATATGGAAATCAAAACGAAAATTTTTGCCCAGCTTGATGAAATCGCGCCGGCGCATGCGATTTTAGCGAGCAATACCTCGTCATTGCCGATTACTGAAATAGCGGCGGCAACGAAGCGCCCGGAAAAGGTTATTGGCATGCACTTTATGAATCCGGTGCCGGTGATGAAGCTCGTCGAAATTATCCGCGGCTTGGCAACGGCTGACGAAGTGTACCAAGTTATCGAGGACATGACGAAAACGTTAAGCAAGGTCCCCGTGGAAGTTAATGACTTCCCAGGATTCGTTTCCAACCGCGTGCTGATGCCGATGATCAATGAAGCGATTTATACCTTGTATGAGGGTGTCGCCACGAAAGAAGCGATTGATGAAGTGATGAAGCTTGGGATGAATCACCCGATGGGACCGTTAACGTTAGCTGATTTCATCGGCCTTGATACATGCCTTTACATTATGGAAACGCTCCACGAAGGCTTCGGTGACGATAAATACCGTCCATGTCCGCTGCTGCGTAAATATGTGAAAGCAGGCTGGCTCGGCAAGAAAACAGGACGCGGCTTCTACACTTACGAGTAAGCGAGCGTCTGATCCCATTTTTTATGGAAAAGGGGCGGAGCGCCGCAAAAGGTGAACTAGTTTAGACGAGTTTAGCTGGTACTTTACATTTTAGGCAATGAACAAAGTGAACCTTAGCTCTGCTCACACCACCTTTATTGGCAGGGATAGTTCTCTGAATTTATTACCATGGTAGATGGTGGCGTGGAACTCCATATAAGTTTTTAGTGAAAAGGGGTTGTAACAATGAATACTGCCACTTTAGATTCTCCAAAAGGGGAGATTTGCATGAAGCTTACATTTACAGCGGAACAAGAAATGATGCGGAAAATGGTGCGTGATTTTGCAGAGAGCGAAGTTGCCCCATTTATAGATAACATGGAAAAAGGGGAATTCCCGCGCGAGATTCTTCGCAAAATGGGTGAGCTCGGCCTAATGGGCATTCCCGTTCCGGAAAAATACGGCGGTGCCGAAATGGACTTTACCTCGTATATCCTTGCTATTAATGAAATATCAAGGGTGAGTGCCACAATTGGTGTCATTCTTTCGGTTCATACATCAGTTTGTACGATGCCGATCCTTTATTTTGGAACGGAAGAACAGAAACAAAAATATGTGCCAAAGCTTGCTTCAGGCGAATATTTGGGGGCGTTTTGCTTAACGGAGCCAAGTTCCGGTTCTGATGCGGCCAGCTTAAAGTCCCGTGCCGTGAAGAAGGGCGATCATTATGTTATCAACGGCTCGAAGATGTTTATTACCAATGGCGGAGAGGCCGATGTTTATATTGTCTTTGCTTCAACCGAGCCGAAATTAGGGACAAAAGGAATTGCCGCCTTTATTGTTGAAAAAAATACCCCTGGTCTTGTGATTGGCAAGGATGAGAAGAAGATGGGACTGCATGGCTCCCGAACGGTGCAGCTGACATTCGAGGATATGCATGTTCCAGTAGAAAACCTTCTCGGCCGTGAAAGTGATGGTTTTAAGGTCGCGATGGCAAACCTTGAGGTCGGCCGCATTGGAATTGCCGCCCAGGCCCTTGGAATTGCCGAGGCTGCACTATCAGCCGCAACCGCCTACGCGAAAGAGCGCCAGCAATTCGGCAAACCGATAGCTGTCCAGCAGGGAATCGGGTTTAAGCTCGCTGACATGGCCACAAATGTGGAAGCTGCAAAACTATTAATCTATCGTGCCGCAGATTTACGGGGCCGTGGCCTGAAATGCGGGATGGAAGCGTCGATGGCGAAGCTGTTTGCCGCACGTACTGCGGTAGAAGTGACAACGGAAGCCATTCAAGTGTTTGGCGGCTATGGCTATACCGAGGACTATCCAGTGGAGCGCTACTTCCGCGATGCCAAGATAACGGAAATCTACGAAGGCACAAGCGAGATACAGCGGATTGTGATTAGTAAGTATCTTTAAAAACTAACATGAGTTTCAACTCCCAACCCATGAATGGAAATATTTTTATATGAGTAGTACACCAACATAATAAAGGCGGTGTGAGCAGAGCCAGGCTTCACCTATTCAAAGGACGAATTGTATATTTTCACTTGGACTGGTTATACCGATTCGTTTATGCGGCGCTCCGCCCCTTTTCCACAAAAAGAGCTTTTTATTTAAGAGGAGGCAACTATAATGCACTTTAAATTATCCGAAGAACATGAAATGATTCGCAAAATGGTGCGGGATTTTGCGCGAAATGAAGTAGCACCGACGGCGGCTGAGCGTGATGAAGAGGAGCGCTTTGATCGTGAGATTTTTGACAAAATGGCGGAGCTTGGTTTAACAGGAATTCCTTGGCCGGAAGAGTACGGCGGCATCGGCAGCGATTATCTTGCTTACTGTATCGCCGTGGAGGAGCTGTCCCGCGTCGACGCATCAACAGGTGTCCTTCTTTCCGCGCACACCTCCCTTGCCGGCTGGCCGATCTACAAATTCGGCAGCGAGGAGCAAAAACAAACCTACCTCCGCCCAATGGCCGAAGGCACGAAAATTGGCGCTTACGGCTTAACTGAACCTGGGAGCGGCTCCGATGCAGGCGGTATGAGAACGACGGCCCGCTTAGAAGGCGACCATTACGTCCTCAACGGTTCAAAAATTTTCATCACCAATGGCGGCGTGGCCGATATTTATGTTGTCTTTGCCTTAACGGATCCATCCAGCAAGCAAAAAGGCACAACAGCCTTCATCATCGAGAGCGATTTTCCGGGCTTCTCTGTCGGCAAAAAGGAAAAGAAACTTGGGATTCGGTCCTCGCCGACAACGGAAATTATTTTTGAAGATTGCAAGGTTCCGATCGCCAACCGGCTTGGTGAAGAAGGCGACGGTTTTAAAATCGCGATGATGACGCTTGACGGCGGCCGCAATGGGATTGCCGCTCAAGCTGTGGGGATTGCCCAAGGTGCCTTAGATGCGGCTGTCGATTATGCAAAAGAACGCCACCAATTTGGCAAACCAATCGCCGCCCAGCAGGGAATCAGCTTCAAGCTGGCCGATATGGCGACGGGAATCGAAGCGTCAAGACTATTAACCTATCAAGCTGCCTGGCTTGAATCAAACGGCTTGCCATACGGAAAGGAATCGGCGATGTCGAAATTATTTGCCGGCGACACGGCGATGAAGGTAACCACTGAGGCGGTTCAGGTGTTTGGCGGCTATGGCTATACGAAGGATTATCCGGTCGAAAGATTCATGCGCGATGCGAAAATCACGCAAATCTACGAGGGTACACAAGAAATTCAGCGTCTCGTTATCTCGAGAATGATCACTAAATGATGAAAAAAAGAGAAGTTCAGGCATCCGTCAAAGATGAACGTCTCGTGCAAAAGCGGCGCGATCAAATGATCAAAGGGGCCGTCACCCTTTTTAAACAAAAGGGCTTCCACCGGACAACGACGAGGGAAATTGCCAAGGCGGCCGGCTTCAGCATCGGGACGCTTTACGAATATATTCGCACAAAGGAAGACGTGCTTTATCTTGTTTGTGACAGCATTTATGACCATGTCAGCGAGCGCCTGCAGCAGGACCTCTCTTTGAAAACAGGAACGCTTGCGAGTTTGAAGCTGGGAATCGCTAATTTCTTCCAAGTAATGGATGAAATGCAGGCCGAGGTACTGGTGATGTACCAGGAAGTGAAATCACTGTCAAAGGACGCCATTCCGTATGTGTTGAAAAAGGAAATGGAAATGGTGGCGATGTTTGAGGACCTGCTCACCCGCTGTGTCGAAAACGGCGAACTGAATCTATCGAAAAAACAGGTCGAACTCATCGCCCATAATATTTTTGTCCAGGGGCAAATGTGGGGCTTCCGCCGCTGGGCCTTACGAAAGTTATTTACTCTCGAAGAATATATTGCCTTGCAGACCGAGATTTTGTTATCGGGAATCAGCAGTGGGGTCTCGGCACCACAAGAGGTTCCGCAAAAGTAAGCCAGTTGGCGAATGGTGAACAAGATTTTTTCAAAAAGATGTGTTAAAGCACATTGTTGATTTTGATCACAATGTTGATTGGAGTGGAAGGCGCGAGACTCCTGCGGGAGCAGCGGGACAGGTGAGACCCCGCAGGCGCTTTAGCGCCGAGGAGGCTCACCGCCCGCCCCGCGGAAAGCGAAGCGCCTGGAACGGAAATCAACATTCACCTTTAACACAGCCTTTCAAAAAGGGGGAGTACGATGGGAACGTATCAGCCAAAGCATCATATCCGCTTTGTGACGGCGTCGAGTTTGTTTGACGGCCATGATGCTTCGATTAATATTATGCGCAGGATTCTGCAAGCGAGCGGTGCTGAGGTTATTCACCTTGGGCATAACCGTTCGGTGGAGGAAGTGGTGAATGCCGCGATTCAGGAGGATGTCCAGGGGATTGCGATTTCTTCTTATCAAGGCGGGCACGTTGAATACTTTAAATATATGTACGACTTGTTAAAGGAAAAAGGGGCGCCTCATATCCGCATTTATGGCGGCGGCGGCGGGGTCATCATTCCGAGGGAGATTGCCGAGCTTCACGATTACGGGATTGCCTGGATCTTCTCGCCGGAGGACGGCCGGACAATGGGCCTTCAGGGAATGATTGACCGAATGATTGAGGAGTGCGATTTTGCGACGGTACCGCACGACCCAGCCGAGCAGATTGAAAAACTGGCATCAGGAGACGTTAATAGCATCGCCAAGCTGATTACCTTAGCTGAACTTCATGTCGATAAAAGGAACGAGGCGGCGGCAACAGCTGAGCTAGTCCTGGAACAAGTGAAGTCACTTGAGAAACGAATTCCAGTGGTCGGTATTACGGGAACGGGCGGCGCGGGAAAAAGCTCGTTAACAGACGAATTGATCCGCCGCTTTATCAACGAGCTGCCGGATAAAAAAGTGGCGATTCTTTCGGTTGACCCGACGAAACAGAAAACAGGCGGCGCTTTGTTAGGTGACCGCATCCGGATGAATGCGATTTTCTCGCCGAATGTGTATATGCGCAGTCTCGCAACAAGGCATTCGAAAAGTGAGCTGTCGCTGGCGATTAAAGATGCCGTCGCGGTGACGAAAGCGGCTGGCTTTGACCTTGTCATCGTTGAAACGAGCGGGATTGGTCAGGGTGACGCCGAAATCACGGAAATTTGTGATGTTTCTTTATACGTGATGACGAGCGAATTCGGGGCGCCGTCGCAGCTTGAAAAAATTGACATGATTGACTTTGCTGACTTGATTGTCATTAATAAATTCGAGCGCAAGGGCTCGGAAGATGCGTTGCGCCAGGTGCAGAAACAGTACCAGCGCAGCCATATGCTGTTTGAAAAGGATCCATCGGAAATGCCGGTGTACGGCACGATTGCCAGCCAGTTTAATGACCCGGGCACAAACGCCTTGTTTGCGGCGTTAGTGGAAAAAATCAATGAAAAAATGGCGACGGAGTGGCTGACTTCTTTCACGAAGGAGGCAAAAGTTGAAAAGCAAAATGTGATTATTCCAACCGACCGCCGCTACTATTTGCGTGAAATCTCGGAAACGGTGCGCGGTTATCATAAGAGGGCAGAAGCACAGGCGAATATTGCAAGGAAATTATTCCAGCTTGAGGGCGCTTTAGTAGCGGTTAAAGATCAGCCGGAAGTTGTGGCTGCGTTAGAGGCGGTCAAACAGGAAACCGAAGCGCTGCTGACAGCGGAGTCGCGGAAGATCCTTTCTACGTGGGCAGAAACGAAAGCAGCCTACTCAGGTGAAAAATTCGTGACGAGAATCCGTGATAAAGAGATTATCACGGTGTTAAAATCAAAAAGCTTATCAGGCCTCGATATTCCGAAGGTGGCCTTGCCGCGCTATAAGGATTACGGGGAAATCCTCCGCTGGGTGTACCAGGAAAACGTGCCGGGTTCGTTCCCGTATACGGCTGGGGTATTCCCGTTCAAGCGTGAAGGAGAAGATCCGAAACGGCAATTTGCTGGCGAAGGGACACCGGAACGGACGAACCGCCGCTTCCACTATTTATCGAAGGATGATGACGCGAAGCGCTTGAGTACGGCGTTTGACTCGGTGACATTATATGGTGAAGACCCCGATTATCGTCCCGACATTTACGGGAAAGTCGGCGAGAGCGGCGTCAGCATTTGTACGCTCGACGACATGAAAAAGCTCTATGACGGCTTTGACCTTTGCCACCCGTCGACATCGGTGTCGATGACGATTAATGGCCCGGCGCCGATTATTCTGGCGATGTTCATGAATACGGCGATTGACCAGCAAGTGCAGAAGAAGGAAGCGGAGCTTGGCCGCGTGTTGACCGTTGATGAATTTGCGGAAGTTCGCGCGTATACGTTGAAGACTGTCCGCGGTACGGTGCAGGCCGATATTTTGAAAGAAGACCAGGGCCAGAATACGTGTATTTTTTCAACAGAATTTGCTTTACGGATGATGGGTGATATCCAGCAATATTTCATCGACCATCAAGTGCGCAATTATTATTCGGTTTCGATTTCCGGTTATCATATTGCGGAGGCAGGGGCGAATCCAATTTCGCAGCTGGCGTTCACGCTCTCAAATGGCTTCACCTATGTCGAATACTATTTGAGCCGCGGGATGAACATTGATGATTTCGCTCCGAACCTGTCGTTCTTTTTCTCGAATGGGCTGGACCCGGAATATACCGTGATTGGCCGGGTGGCGCGCAGGATTTGGGCAACCGTGATGCGTGATAAATATGGCGCGAACGAGCGCAGTCAAAAGCTGAAATATCATGTTCAGACATCGGGCCGCTCGCTGCACGCCCAGGAAATTGACTTTAATGATATCCGCACGACCTTACAGGCGTTGATGGCCTTACAGGACAACTGTAATTCGCTGCACACGAATGCGTATGATGAGGCGATTACGACCCCGACTGAGGAATCGGTGCGCCGGGCGATGGCGATTCAAATGATTATTACCAAAGAGCACGGTTTAAGTAAAAACGAAAATCCGCTTCAAGGTTCTTTCGTGGTCGAAGAGCTGACAGATTTGGTGGAGGAAGCTGTTCTTCAGGAGTTTGAACGCCTGAATGACCGAGGCGGTGTCCTCGGTTCGATGGAAACGCAGTACCAGCGCGGCAAAATCCAGGATGAGTCGATGTACTATGAAATGAAGAAGCATACCGGCGAATTGCCGATTATCGGCGTCAATACGTATTTGAACCCGAATCCACCTTCCGAGGAAGACGTGAATAATATGGAGCTGGCCCGGGCAACCCAAGAGGAGAAGGAATTGCAGATCAATAATTTGCGCGCCTTTTGGGAGGCACATGGCGGGGAGTCGGCAGATGCCTTAAAGCGCTTGAAAGAAGCAGCGGTCAGCGGCGGCAATATTTTTGCCGCATTAATGGACACCGTTCAAGTCGCAAGCCTCGGGCAGATCACCAGGGCGCTTTACGAGGTCGGCGGCCAGTATCGCAGGAATATGTAAGGAATAACTGGCAATGGCTGCTCATAGCCATTGTCTTTTTTTTATGTTAACATTTTTTGCAAGAAGATGTTAAATTCTTGGTTTTTCTTATATAATCAAACTAACGTACAAACTTCGAGAGATTACAGGCAGGTGGGGGACGATGAAGGTTAGTCATATGATTATTGCTTTAATTATTTTTGCCTGGCCATTATACTATCTATATGAAATGCAATTAGGTGCAATCTCATTCCTGCTGCTGGCGATTTTCTTTCTTGTGATTTCGATTAAAGAAACAAAAAAGTTCAAAGCACAGAAGAATAGTAATGACAAGGAATCCGAATAGGAAATAATCAGCAGAAACAATTGCTAACACTAGCATAAACGGGAAGAATTTGTTTATAATGAAGAATATGTATTTTGATAGAAAGCGGAAAGCGCCTTTAGAACGGGTTGGCATATGCCCCTGAACCTTCAAGCGCTGAAACTAGCCAAAATGCCCTTAATCACTCCAAACCGAGTGTTAAATATTGAAAGGAAGTGCCAATATTGAGTTTAAAACAATACTCAAAAGAGGAATTACAAGAGTTATCCCTCATCGAAATGGCTTATGAATTTTTAAAAAATAGCAAGCAGCCAATCTCCTTTAGTGATTTAGTCAGCGAGATTCAGAAAGCTGCTGGAACTTCTGAAAAGGAAATTCGCACAAGACTGGCACAATTTTATACCGACATGAATACAGACGGCCGCTTCCTCTCATTAGGAGATAATCGCTGGGGACTTCGCCTCTGGTATCCAGTAGATACCCAGGAAGAAGAAGTAGTAACCGTTGTGAAGCCGAAGAAGAAAAAGGCGAAAAAGGTTGTCGATGAAGAGGATCTTGAAGACTTCGATGAAATCGAAGAGGAAGAGTATGACGAGCTCGATGATTTTGTCGAGGAAGACGATCTCCTTGATGATGAAGAGGACCTCGATCTTGACGAAGTCGACGAATTTGACGAAGATGACGATGAAGATGTCATTGAAGAGGATGAAGAATTCGAGCTTGATGAAGAAGAAGATCTTGACGAAGACCTGGATGAAGAAGAAGAGGAAGAGGACTGATAAGCTGCTTGACATTTTATTCTTCCCCTTGTATCATCTTGTTTGGGCTCCTTAAAAAAGGAACGAATCACTATTTAACTAAATGCGCTCCCTTGCAATCGCGAGATGGAGCGCTTTTTATTTGGAAAAACTCCCTTTTAGCGGCGGAGTTTTTTCATTTTAACGGGTTAGGGTAGAATAATTTTTATAAAAAGTTCTTTAACAATCCGAATAATGTACAAACTGTATTGGAGGAGGAATATTTTATGACTAAGTATATATTTGTAACAGGCGGTGTCGTTTCGTCACTAGGAAAAGGGATTACCGCAGCCTCTTTAGGGCGCTTGTTGAAAAATCGCGGCTTGAATGTAACGATTCAAAAATTCGACCCCTACATTAACGTCGACCCGGGAACGATGAGCCCTTATCAGCACGGTGAAGTGTTCGTAACCGATGATGGTGCGGAAACGGACCTGGACTTAGGGCATTATGAGCGCTTTATCGACATCAATCTTAACAAGTACAGCAACGTGACAACGGGAAAAATCTATTCAACGGTGTTGCGCAAAGAGCGCCGCGGCGACTACTTGGGTGCAACTGTGCAGGTAATTCCGCATATTACGAATGAAATTAAGGACCGCTGCTTCCGGGCCGGCAAAGAAACGAATGCCGATGTCGTGATAACGGAAATCGGCGGCACCGTTGGCGACATTGAATCGCTGCCGTTTTTAGAGGCAATCCGCCAAATTAAAAGTGATATCGGCCGCGATAATGTCATGTACATCCACTGCACGCTGATTCCTTACATTAAGGCAGCCGGTGAAATGAAGACGAAGCCGACCCAGCATAGTGTGAAAGAACTGCGCAGTCTCGGGATTCAGCCAAATATTATCGTAGTCCGTACGGAAATGCCTGTTCCGCAGGACATGAAGGATAAAATTGCTTTATTCTGCGATATTGATGCTAAAGCGGTGATTGAATGTCAGGATGCCGATACCCTTTATTCGATTCCACTTGCGCTCCAGGAACAAAATATGGACCAAATTGTCTGCGAGCATTTGAAATTGGATTATCCGGCTGCAGAAATGACGGAATGGAAGGCGCTTGTTGACCGCGTTACAAACCTTTCAGGGAAAACACGCATCGGCCTTGTCGGAAAATATGTTGAGCTTCAGGATGCCTATATTTCGGTGGTTGAAGCGATGAAACATGCCGGTTATGCCTTTGATGCTGATGTGGAAATTAAATGGATTAACTCTGATGAAGTGACGAGCGAGAATGTGGCGTCCTTATTGAATGACGTCGACGGCGTCCTTGTGCCAGGCGGATTCGGCGATCGCGGCATCGAAGGGAAAATCGAAGCAACCCGCTATGCCCGTGAGCAGAAGAAGCCGTTTCTTGGGATTTGTTTGGGAATGCAGCTGGCGACGATTGAATTTGCGCGCAACGTGCTCGGACTAACTGACGCGCATTCCGCTGAATTTGTTCCGTCGACTGCCCATCCAATTATTGATTTACTTCCCGAGCAGAAGGATGTCGAGGATTTAGGCGGCACATTGCGGTTAGGTCTCTATCCATGCCGTCTGCTTGAAGGGACGAAGGCGTTTGCTGCTTATGAAGAAAAGGTCATTTATGAGCGCCACCGCCACCGCTATGAATTTAACAATCACTACCGTCAAGAAATGGAAGCGGCCGGATTCATTTTTTCCGGAACAAGCCCAGACGGCCGGTTAGTCGAGATTGTCGAATTGGCCGACCACCCATGGTTCGTGGCTTCACAGTTCCATCCGGAATTCGTCTCAAGACCAACGCGTCCTCAAGCGCTATTCCACGACTTTATCAAAGCGACAATTGAAAAATAAGAGTTTTGTTAGACCAGTTCCCCTTGGTAGGGGGACTGGTCTTTTTTGGTAAGAAATGTCTAAATAGACAAACCCCCTTGAAAAACGACAAAAGGGGTAAAAAAATAGACAAAACCTATAGGAAAATAGTCAAAACCATTGGGAAAAAAGACAAACCCGCTGAAAAAATCGACAAAGCCCATTCTTGGGTGAGGGACTGGTCTCATTTTAGTCTTTGGAATTTTCCAGTAAATGTCTAAAAAGCCAAAACCCCTTGAAAAATAGCCATAACACTCTGGAAAATAGCCAAAACGCTCCAAAAAGTAGCCAAAACTATAAGAAAAATAGCCAAAACCCTCGAAAAAATAGCCAAAACATTTTTCACCTTTACCAAGGCCTTAATGAACCTAAAAAACGGCCTCTTTTCGGCCGTTTTTCAAACTTCTTACTCCTCGTATTCCGCCAAAATCTCATCAATCGTAAATTTCAAACCATAATAGACGAATAGTGCCGCCATGGAAGAAGGATAACCATAGCGGTTTCCAAAATCATCCGGAAGCAGGCCTCTGGTCAGCCGTAAATCAATGTGAACGTCCGCCATTTCCGCCAAATCAGCTCCAGCAGACTCGATTATGGTGGATACCGCCACAAAAGGGATTCCCTTTTCCTGAAGCTCGACCCCAACGGCAACAGCGTCTTCATCGGCAGAGGTCCGGGAAAAAATCAACACCCGGTCGGCATCGCTCAGCTCCGCTTCCGTTAAACGATTGATCCCCTTAAACGGCTCCGCGCCTTCCAAGGCTTCAAGCTCGACCGCCTTCATTTCCTTCGTGCCAAAAATATAGATCGCTCCGTCTCCAACAGGCGCTTGCGCCAGCAAACGGGCACCGTCTTCAAACGAAAATTCCGCCTTTTCCTCGATCCGCTTAAACAAGCCGGTTAATTGAGTAGTAAACATTTTTAACATATAATATCCTCCTTTACGCACTATCATTATAGTCGTTATCCAGCAAATTCAAAAATAAAAGGATATTTCCCCTATCTGTCAAAATTCAGGCAGGATTTTTCAGAACTGAAGGAGAATATTTACAAGTGTGTATAGGTGTAAATAACTACAAAATTTGAATCTAACAAATCGGAAGAGGTGGAATGAATGAAGGAGAAAATTTTAATCGTTGATGATCAATTTGGTATTCGAATTTTGTTGAACGAGGTGTTCCAAAAGGAAGGATATCAAACATTTCAAGCTGCCAATGGAATCCAGGCACTTGATATTGTCAAGAAGCATGACCCGGACTTAGTTCTGCTCGATATGAAGATTCCGGGAATGGACGGAATTGAAATTTTAAAAAGAATGAAGGTCATCGACCCGGATATCCGCGTCATCATCATGACCGCCTACGGTGAATTGGATATGATTCAAGAAGCAAAGGATTTAGGGGCTATCACTCATTTTGCCAAGCCGTTTGATATTGATGATATCCGGGCAGCAGTAAGAAAACATATTCCCCAAAAGGAAAACTAAACCAATTGGACTTCCAAAAAGAGGCGAATTTTTAGCGAAAAGTAAACGAATTTTTATTAAAAAAAGGTAAATTTGAGAATCGTAAATTGAGTGCGCTTTCATTATGACAATTTCAAAAACGCCGCCTGATTAATAGCAATTCCTCCGTTGATTTGGTATGATACATATGAAATTTTACTGGCTGCCTATCATTTTATAAGCATACATATTCGGTAAAATTTAGGGAAAACCTTAATACGGGAAACCCTTTTTCGAAATGATTGCAACTTAAATTAAGGAGGAAGAAAAATGCCTTTAGTTTCAATGAAAGAAATGCTGAACAAAGCCAAGTCGGAAGGCTATGCTGTCGGTCAATTTAACATTAATAATTTAGAATTTACACAAGCGATTCTTCAAGCTGCTGTCGCAGAAAAATCACCAGTCATTCTGGGTGTTTCTGAAGGGGCAGGACGTTATATCGGCGGTTTTAAAACCGTTGTTAAAATGGTTGAAGGGTTAATGGAAGATTATAATGTCACAGTTCCTGTGGCGATTCACCTTGATCATGGTTCAAGCTTCGAAAAATGTAAAGAAGCCATTGATGCCGGCTTTACCTCTGTTATGATTGATGCTTCACACCATCCATTTGAGGAAAATATCGAAATCACGTCAAAAGTGGTTGAATATGCACACTCTAAAGGTGTATCGGTTGAAGCAGAACTTGGAACAGTTGGCGGCCAAGAGGACGATGTTGTCGCTGAAGGCGTCATCTATGCGGATCCAAAAGAATGTGAAGAGCTTGTGAAGCGCACTGGCATTGATTGCCTTGCACCTGCACTAGGTTCTGTCCATGGACCATACAAAGGTGAACCGAAATTAGGGTTTACTGAAATGGAGGAAATCGGCAAGATTACAGGCATGCCGCTTGTTCTTCATGGTGGTACAGGAATCCCAACAAAGGATATCCAAAGATCCGTTTCGCTTGGAACAGCAAAAATCAACGTAAACACTGAAAACCAAATCGCTTCTGCGAAGACGGTGCGCGAAGTGTTAGCAGCCAAACCGAACGAATACGATCCACGTAAATATTTAGGACCTGCCCGCGATGCCATTAAAGAAACCGTAATCGGCAAAATGCGCGAATTCGGCTCATCAGGCAGAGCGTAACACGCTAACAGGCGCAGACAGCTATCAGCATTTTTTGTTGTTTGCTCTTAATATGATAAAATTAAACCGTCCTTAACACGAGGACGGTTTCAATGTGTAAATGGAAAAAGAAATTTAGTCGAAAAATTGGAGGGAATGACGATGAAATTTTTTATTGATACAGCAAACTTAGTGGATATTAAAAAGGCCTATAAAATGGGCGTTTTATCCGGTGTAACAACAAACCCTTCTTTAGTTGCAAAAGAAGGTGTGAAATTCGAAGACCGCATCGAGGAAATTCTTCAAGCAGTACCTGAAGTGGAATCTGTATCTGCAGAAGTATCACCATATGCCGAAACAGCTGAACAAATGATCGCAGAAGCGGAAGAACTAATCAAAATTAATGGCGGCGATGAAAAAGTTACCATTAAAGTGCCAATGACAGTAGCGGGCTTAGAGACTACTCGCTATCTTGCCAAAAAGGGTGTTAAAGTCAATGTAACACTGATCTTCACTGTCAACCAAGCACTATTAGCTGCCCGTGCAGGTGCGGCATATGTTTCACCATTCTTAGGACGTCTAGATGATATTTCTGAAGATGGTGTACTATTAGTAGCTAAAATTGCAGAATTAATCCGCATTCATAACTTAGATGCCCAAATCATAGCTGCATCTGTCCGTCATCCTGACCATGTAACTCGTGTAGCAATGGCAGGTGCACACATTGCCACAATTCCTTATAAAGTCATTGAGCAGCTAACCAAGCATCCATTGACCGACAAAGGAATGGAAGGCTTCCTAAAAGACTGGAATAATCACACAAACGCTTAAGTTTTCCACGTTTTTTCCATTTTCGGATAAATTTTTTTAATATGGATACATGAAATTCAAATTTTCGTGTAAACTAAAGGATAGACAAACTGTCGGAATTTGACTTTTAGTGTTGGAAAAATATACCTGAAGCCTGTTTGGGACAAATGGTCTTTTTACAAAAGCGTAAGTGCAATCGTTTCGTCAAAGATTGCACTTACCTAAAAAGGACCATTCCATCAACCATACATACTTAAAGGGCTTAGAAGGGAGTCGGAAATGGAAAAACTTAAAATTGCGGGCGGATATCCATTAAAGGGGACTGTTCGTATCAGTGGAGCAAAAAATAGTGCCGTTGCCTTAATTCCTGCAACCATTTTAGCAGAATCACCAGTGACAATTGAAGGTCTGCCGGATATCTCTGACGTTGAAATCCTCAAGGACTTGCTCGAGGAAATCGGCGGGAAGGTCGAAATTAGCGATGATGAAATGACCGTTGACCCAGCAACGATGATTTCCATGCCGCTGCCGAACGGTAAAGTGAAAAAGCTGCGCGCATCCTATTATTTAATGGGAGCGATGCTTGGCCGCTTTAAAAAGGCAGTCATCGGCCTGCCGGGCGGCTGCCATCTAGGCCCAAGACCGATTGACCAGCACATTAAGGGATTTGAAGCCCTCGGCGCCCAAATAACGAACGAGCAGGGTGCGATTTATTTACGCGCGGACGAGCTCCGCGGCGCGAGGATTTACCTTGACGTCGTCAGTGTTGGGGCGACCATCAATATTATGCTGGCCGCAGTCAGAGCCAAAGGACGGACCATCATTGAAAATGCTGCGAAAGAGCCGGAAATTATTGATGTAGCCACACTGTTAACTAACATGGGTGCAAAAATTAAGGGAGCCGGAACCGATGTCATCCGCATCGATGGTGTCGACACCCTTCATGGCTGCCGGCACACGATCATCCCGGACCGGATTGAAGCAGGTACCTATATGATTATTGGCGCTGCTATTGGGGAAGGCGTGTTAATCGACAATGTCATCCCGCAGCACTTAGAATCCTTAATTGCCAAGCTCCGCGAGATGGGTGTGCAAATCGAATCGGGCGATGATCAGGTGTTTGTGAACGGATCAGCTGATTTGAAAGCGGTTGATATTAAAACGCTCGTCTATCCGGGATTCCCGACAGACCTGCAGCAGCCAGTTACGACGCTCCTCACAAAGGCGGAAGGCTCAAGCGTTGTCACCGACACCATTTACGGGGCAAGATTCAAGCATATTGATGAACTAAGAAGAATGAATGCGAATATTAAAGTCGAAGGGCGATCCGCCATCATTAACGGCCCGATTCAGCTTCAAGGAGCCAAAGTTAAGGCAAGCGACCTAAGAGCGGGTGCGGCACTCGTCATTGCCGGCCTGATCGCTGAAGGGATAACCGAAGTAACCGGGCTTGAGCATATCGACCGCGGGTATAGCAATCTCGAAGAAAAATTAAATGGTCTTGGTGCAACGGTTTGGCGGGAAGCTTTAACAAAGGATGAAGTCGAGCAGCTGAAAAATACGTAGATAGAAGCGCGGCCGCGAGACGAGACTAAACAACAATTTTCGAAACCAGCCGCGTGGCGATGTTAAAAAACACGTAGATAGAAAATGATTTTCTGCCTTTTGAAAAACGCTAATGTTCTAGGACAGAAAAAACAAAGTTTTGAAGGTTGTAATAGAGAAAACGGGAGTTGGAGACCAATGGAAAGAAGTTTAACAATGGAGCTAGTCCGTGTTACAGAAGGAGCAGCTCTTGCTTCAGCCCGCTGGATGGGCCGCGGCAAAAAAGATGAGGCCGACGGTGCTGCTACATCAGCGATGCGCGACGTGTTTGACACGGTTCCAATGAAAGGAACGGTTGTTATTGGCGAAGGGGAAATGGACGAAGCGCCGATGCTTTATATTGGCGAAAAGCTTGGAACCGGCTACGGTCCTCGCGTCGATGTCGCCGTTGACCCGCTTGAAGGCACGAATATTTTAGCGTCAGGCGGCTGGAATGCCTTAGCCGTACTGGCTGTCGCTGACCATGGCAACCTGCTTCATGCCCCCGACATGTATATGGAAAAAATTGCGGTCGGACCTGAAGCGGTCGGACTTGTTGATATTAATGCATCCGTTTTAGACAACCTTAAAGCAGTAGCCAAAGCAAAAAACAAGGATATCGGGGATGTCGTGGCAACCGTTCTAAACCGCGAGCGCCATGAACACATCATTGCCCAGCTTCGCGAAGCCGGTGCCCGGATCAAGCTGATTAATGACGGCGATGTCGCGGGAGCCATCAACACCGCTTTCGACAATACCGGCGTTGATATTCTCTTTGGGTCCGGCGGAGCACCGGAGGGCGTTTTAGCGGCGGTTGCCTTGAAATGTCTTGGCGGCGAAATTATCGGAAAACTATTACCGCAAAATGATGCCGAGGTTGAGCGCTGTTTGAAAATGGGCTTGGATGTCAATCGAATCCTCCGCATGGACGACCTCGTCAAAGGCGACGATGCCATTTTTGCGGCAACAGGTGTCACCGACGGCGAATTACTCCGCGGTGTACAATTTAAAGGATCATACGGTTCTACACATTCCGTCGTCATGCGCGCGAAATCAGGAACCGTCCGCTTTATCGAAGGCCGTCACAGCCTGAAGAAAAAACCGAACTTGGTGCTGTAGGTAAGCGGTGCCTGACACCAGCATGGTGTCAGGCACCAGCTAAAAAATAGAGAAACTCCCGAACTCTCCAAGAGAATTCCTTCCAGAAAAAAATTTCCAATAGAGGTTTTTGAAAAAATGAGTTGATTAATTTTTTGGACAAGGGGTAAAATAGTAATTGTTTTTATTATTTATAATTTCTGCAATTCTATTCATTCCTTTCTACTTCTTTTTCAATTCCTCTACTCTCTTAAAAAACGATCAAAAAGAAATCACCCGCTCACTTAAACGAGCGGATTTGATAGAAAAATTTTAAAGTGTGGTGCACAAATGGAGTTAACAATCTCAAGTTTAGAAAATATGAAGCTGAAGGAACTTTATGAACTAGCACGCGAATATAAAGTGACCTATTACAGCAAATTAACGAAAAAAGAATTAATTTTTGCGATTTTGAAATCTCGTGCCGAACAGCAGGGTTATTTTTTCATGGAAGGCGTCCTTGAAATCATTCAATCTGAAGGATTCGGGTTTTTGCGTCCGATTAACTATTCGCCAAGTTCTGAGGATATTTATATTTCGGCATCACAAATCCGCCGCTTCGACCTGCGCAACGGTGATAAAGTCTCCGGTAAAGTTCGTCCGCCGAAGGAAAATGAACGCTATTACGGGCTTTTGCACGTAGAAGCAGTAAATGGTGAAGATCCGGAATCGGCGAAGGAACGTGTTTATTTCCCAGCCTTAACAGCCCTCTATCCAAACAGAAAAATGAAGCTTGAAACAACACAAAAGCATCTTTCAACGCGGATTATGGATGTTGTCGCACCAGTCGGTTTTGGACAAAGGGGCTTAATTGTGGCTCCGCCAAAAGCGGGTAAAACGATGCTATTGAAGGAAATTGCCAACAGCATTACCACGAACCATCCGGAAGTAGAGCTGATTGTACTGTTAATCGATGAGCGTCCGGAAGAAGTAACCGATATTGAACGTTCGGTTGCCGGCGATGTCGTCAGCTCGACGTTTGATGAAGTCCCTGAAAATCATATTAAAGTGGCTGAGCTTGTGCTTGACCGGGCGATGCGCCTTGTTGAACACAAACGTGATGTTGTCATTTTGATGGATAGCATTACACGTCTTGCTCGTGCCTATAACTTAGTGATTCCGCCAAGCGGCCGGACGCTTTCCGGGGGGATTGACCCGGCAGCCTTCCACCGTCCGAAGCGTTTCTTCGGTGCGGCCCGTAATATTGAAGAGGGCGGCAGCTTGACGATCCTCGCAACGGCTTTAGTCGATACCGGTTCACGTATGGATGATGTCATTTATGAAGAATTTAAGGGTACCGGGAATATGGAATTGCATCTGGACCGCCAGCTTGCTGAGCGCCGCATCTTCCCTGCGCTTGATATCCGCCGTTCCGGAACGCGTAAGGAAGAATTGCTTATTCCGAAGGATCATTTGGATAAATTATGGGCGATTCGCAAATCGATGTCAGATTCACCAGATTTTGCCGAACGCTTCTTGAAAAAATTACGACAAACGAAGTCGAATGAAGAATTTTTTGCCCAGCTTGGGGAAGAATTGAAGGGCCGCCGTTCGTAAAAAGCGGTGGATTTTGGGACAAGTGGAACGGGGGTATTTTTAGCAAGAAAGAACGTTTTTTCAGGTAAAGACGAGTTTTCTTTTTGAAAAAATAATACCTTTTCCTGAAAGTCCCACCTTGCAAAAACAGATATCCCTTGTTATAATTGTTGCAGTGTGCTATAAGTATTTCAGTGCTCGTCGATAGACAAGCACTTTAGCTAACTCTGTTTCGAAAGATTCAGGGCGGAAGGAGATGAAAAGAATGAAAGCAGGAATTCATCCTAATTTTAATACAGTAACGGTGACATGTGCTTGCGGAAATACTTTTGAAACTGGTTCAGTGAAAAAGGAAATCCGTGTTGAAACTTGTTCAGAATGTCATCCATTCTATACTGGACGTCAAAAATTCGCTGAAGCTGGCGGACGTGTTGACCGCTTCAACAAAAAATACGGCCTTAAGAATCAGCAGCAATAATCGCTCAAAACAGGCAAGAAAGCAATATTCTTGCCTGTTTTTTATTTTGAAAAATTCATATCATAATAATAGATCTAAAAGGGTTTGCTAGGGAGGAGACGCCGTTTATGTATTTAATGAAGCAAAGCGGATGGGTTGAGGTTATCTGCGGCAGTATGTTTTCTGGAAAATCGGAGGAATTGATCCGCCGCGTCAGAAGGGCTCAATTTGCGAAACAAAAAATAGCTGTATTTAAGCCACGAATTGATAATCGCTACAGCGAGCAATCTGTAGTATCCCACAATGGTTCTTCTTTTCAGGCGAAGCCTATTTCCCATTCTTTAGAGATTCTTCAACATGTTGAAGCGGATATCGACATTATCGCGATAGATGAAATTCAGTTTTTTGATGAAGGCATCGTCCGGGTTGTACAGCAGCTGGCGGACAGCGGCCATCGCGTCGTCTGCGCCGGTCTTGACATGGATTTCCGCGGCGAGCCATTCGGCCAAATGCCGGCATTAATGGCCGTTGCAGAAACGGTTACCAAGCTGCAGGCAGTCTGCACTGTTTGCGGTTCACCATCAAGCCGGACCCAGCGCCTAATCGACGGCCGGCCCGCATCCTACCATGACCCAGTTATCTTAGTCGGCGCATCCGAAGCCTACGAGCCCCGCTGCCGCCACCACCACGAAGTCCCAAAAGCCATTCCGGTGAGATAAAAGCTTTGGTGTGGTGCCTTTTGATGCATCTATGTGGTGCCTGACACCCAAAAAAGACATTTGTCCGTGTGGAGTGGACAGTGTCTTTTTTTTGTATTTAAATGAGTCGGTGTCCACGTGGGGCGGACATTTGTCCACGAGCGGTGCCTGACACCCTTATTGACACCCTTGCTATTGGAAGGATTTCACTAGGCAAGTTCAACTTCCTGATGGGCATGATAGTAATGGGAGGTGTTGATGCTGAAGAAGTGGATGTTTCTCATGGTGATTATGTTGTTTATGTTGAGCGGATGTCAGAACAACAATCGCGGGGCGAAGGAAGAGGCGTATGATTTGCGGACCGATCGGACGGCTCCTAATTATATGTCCAACCGCGGCAAGGACCAGCAGCACTTAGTGGAAGATGATATTACCAATCAAAACCCGAATTTCCTTGACCTTAACAGGACAGGCAGCGGCGGAGAGGCCGGTGCAGGAAATCAGGGCAACGATATCAATAAAGCGAAGCAAGTTATTGCGGGTACCAACGAGTTTGTCACCGATTCTGTCTGGATAAATGGCGACCGGATGTGGGTCACTGTTTATAAAAAAGGGATGCTTTCTGACAGGAAAAAGGTCGATGCTGAAGCCCGTCTCCATCGGAAACTTATTCAAGCCCTGCCGCGTTATCATATCGAAGTACGCGTGAAAGAAAATCGACGATAACATGCTCTGATTTTTAGGGCATGTTTTTTCTGCGGCGTGCGTCAGTATTATATTTTATAAAAAAATCCCCCTAAAAAAAATTTATCCCACTATTTTGGTTTTGACGTCGCTTTTTACCTATACTATAATTATACTGTTATGGACTAAAAACTGAGGTGAATAAACTTGTTTGATCGTCTTCAATCCGTGGAAGATCGCTATGAAAAGTTGAATGAACTTTTGAGCGACCCGCAAATTATTAATGATACCAAAAAACTTCGTGAGTTTTCAAAAGAACAAGCTGATATACAAGAGACCGTACAAACGTACCGCCAATATAAGGAGGTTCGTGAACAGCTTCAGGAAGCCAAGACCATGCTCGATGAAAAGCTTGATGCCGACATGCGTGAAATGGTGAAGGAAGAAGTAAACGAACTGGAAGCACAAATTGAAGAATTAGAGGCGCGCATGAAAATTCTTCTAATTCCAAAGGATCCTAACGATGACAAAAACGTTATCTTTGAAATCCGCGGTGCAGCAGGCGGCGAAGAGGCGGCGCTGTTTGCCGGTACACTTTACCGCATGTACAGCCGCTATGCAGAAGCACAGGGCTGGAAAACGGATGTTATTGATGCCAACCCGACAGGTCTTGGCGGCTTCAAGGAAATTATTTTTATGATAAATGGAACAGGTGCATTCTCGAAATTGAAGTTTGAGAATGGCGCTCACCGGGTTCAGCGTGTACCGGAAACCGAATCAGGCGGCAGAATCCATACCTCAACAGCAACGGTAGCATGCTTGCCGGAAGCAGAGGAAGTAGAAGTGGAAATCCACGATAAGGATATCCGCTTTGACGCGTTTGCCTCGAGTGGTGCCGGCGGACAGTCCGTTAACACGACCATGTCAGCTGTTCGGTTAACGCACATTCCAACCGGGATTGTGGTCTCGTGTCAGGATGAGAAATCACAGCACAAAAACAAAGACAAGGCGATGAAGGTTTTACGTGCCCGCGTCTATGATAAGTTCCAACAAGAAGCACAGGCGGAATACGACCAGGTGCGGAAGTCAGCTGTTGGAACCGGTGACCGTTCCGAACGGATTCGCACTTACAATTTCCCGCAGAACCGCGTGACTGACCACCGGATTGGCTTAACGATTCAAAAGCTTGACCAGGTGCTGGAAGGAAAGCTTGACGATGTGATTGATGCCTTGATTATGGACGATCAAGCGCGCAGACTGGAAAGTGCCTCAAATGAATAAGAAAGTATTTGAAGCTCTGAAATGGGCTTCTTCTTTTTTAAGCGATTTAGGGCGGGATGAAAATGCGGGAGAGCTCTTGCTCCGCCATGTCACTGGGATGTCAAGGTCACAGCTGTTTGCGAATTTACGTGAGGATGTAACGCCGGCGGTTTGGGAGGCTTTCGAGGCGGCTGTCCGCGAACATGGACAGGGTATGCCGATTCAATACATCATTGGCACAGAGGAGTTTTACGGCCGTTCGTTTCTCGTCAATGAAGAGGTACTGATTCCCAGGCCGGAAACCGAGGAGCTTGTCTTAGGGACACTCGAACGGATACAGCGGCTTTTTAGCGGCAGGCAAGGGTTAGTGCTGGCCGATATCGGCACAGGCAGCGGCGCCATCGCCATCAGCTTGAAATTAGAAATGGAATCACATCGGGTGTCAGGCACCGAGTGTCCGTCTGGGGCGGACAAATGTCCACGAAGGGTGTCAGGCACCACTATAACTGGTACTGATATTTCGGCGGATTCGCTTGCGGTGGCGCGGGAGAATGCGGCTCGGCTTGGGGCCGAGGTTGAGTTTGTCCAGGGGGATTTGCTGGCGCCGTTTATGGAACGGGGCGTTAAGCTGGATGTGGTGGTTTCGAATCCGCCGTATATTCCGGTCGGTGATATTGCAACGATGTCCGAGGTGGTGACGGAGCATGAGCCGCATCGGGCCCTGTTCGCCGGCGCGGATGGTTTGGATTTTTACCGCCGCTTTATGAGCGAGCTGCCGCAGGTGCTGGCGCCGGCCGCGCTCGTCTGTTTCGAAATTGGGGCCGGTCAAGGCCAAGCGGTCGCGGGCCTATTTCAAAAAGCCTTCACAAATGTGAAGGTAGAAATCGTCAATGATATCAATGGCAAGGACCGGATGGTGTTTGCGGAAATCGGCTTCGGGGTGTAACACAGCCCTGAGGCTTTTTCCGGTTTCCCTAAACGAATTATTGTTCAGCTAATGATTTATAACCGCCAATCTTACTAAACCAATAAGCTACATAGAATAAAAATAAATAAATACAAAAGTCATAAATGGACAACCAGTCTTTTGGGTCGTAAAAATGAATCCAGACAAAAAACTTCATCGCCCCAAAAGCGGCAAGGGCAGCAAATATCGCCCCTTTTAACAGTGAATTTGCTTTTGGCTTAATTTGCAGCACAAACATAACCGCCACTGGAACTAACGAAAAATGATAAGGCAGCAATAACATCGGGGCAACAGGTGAAAATTTCATCGGATAGCGCCATAACCCTATTTCAACTGCAATCAGATCAATAATAAGTGCTAAAATAATCGTGATCAACCCCGCAAGAAGCAGCCTTCCAGTGCTCTCCCTTTTTCTAAGCACGAGCCAAATAATCCACGGGATAACAAATAATCCAATCCCGAACCACCATTGCCATGTAAATAGAAAGTGATCAACAACTGCTTTAGACATCATGTCACTTCCGTCGACAATCAGCTTCGCGCCCTTTCTCGATTCTTCTATACCTTCCATAAATGCCATTCTTAAACCCCACTCCTTAGAAAAAATGATATTGCATGAATTTTGGAGTTTTTCTTATTTATCATCATTCGCTATTTTCCTCATATTTATGATTTTTTTTATAAAACTAATATGACGTTTCACACCACCATCTACCATGAAAATAAATTCAGAGGACCATCCCTGCCAATAAAGGCGGTGTGAGCAGAGCTAGGGCTCACTTTGTTCATTGC
Source organism: Neobacillus sp. NPDC093127 (assembly GCF_044754175.1). NCBI lineage: Bacteria > Bacillati > Bacillota > Bacilli > Caryophanales > Bacillaceae > Neobacillus > Neobacillus sp. NPDC093127. The sequence goes on along the minus strand of NZ_JBIVOP010000019.1, from coordinate 64,348 downwards.
CTATAAATGTATATTGCCAGCAAAACTTTTCTAGAGTAATTCACTTTTGCGGCGCTCCGCCCCTTTTCCATTCAAAAACTTTTATTGCTCTTTGCAAAAATATGAAAATTTACTAGTTTAAGATTCTTGTCTTTTGTCCACAATGTTGATAGTGAAGGGGCGGTGCTGAAAATGAGAAATAAATTGGCAGTTTGGGGTTATTTAATTGTATTATCGTTTGCAACGATGTTGAGTTTATATATGCCAAAAACAGAAGCGGCGCAGAAGGAATCAATTGTGATTCCCGGAGAGGCGATTCGCCTCAGGATTCTCGCCAATAGTGATTATGAAGCGGATCAGGCGATTAAACGGAAGGTTCGCGACGCCGTTAATGCCCAGATTACCTTATGGGTCCAGGATTTAACTTCGATGGAAAAAGCAAGAACAGTCATCAAAGCGAAGCTCCCGGAAATTCAAGCAATTGCTGAAAAGGTTGTTCTTGAGGAAGGGGCAGATCAGCCGGTCAAGGTAGAGTTCGCGAAGGTCCAGTTTCCGACGAAGTTATACGGTCAGTATTTATACCCGGCAGGAAAGTATCAAGCGATTCTGATAACGCTTGGCAGCGGTGAAGGAGCAAATTGGTGGTGCGTGCTGTATCCGCCGTTATGCTTCCTTGATTTTTCAAATGGGGTTGCAGTCAGTGAAGGCTTTGATGAAAAACAAAAAGCGGCTAAAGCTGGGGAAAGTGATTTTGAAAAGGTAGATTCTGAAAAGGTGAAGAGGGATTCTGCAGGAGTAGAAATGGCCCCTGAGAAGGCGTCCGACGAAGAAGGAATCGCAGCAGGTCCAGCGAAAAAACCAGCATTCATTGATAAAGAGCGGGTAACCGAAAAGTCGAAAGCCACGAAAAAACCTGCTCAAGAAAAAACAGCCGCAAAGCAGACAAAAAAGGAAGCACCAGTATACACAGCAGAAGATGAAGCGCCAGTGAAGGTGAAATTCTTTGTCGTCGAGATGTGGGAAAAGATTTTTTACTAAGCCAGTTCCTGGATAAAAGGACTGGCTTTTGTCTTGGTCTACAAAAATTTAGGCGTGGATAACTTTGAACTAGTTTATTGAATCCAGCTCCAAAGTGAAATGCGAACTAAAAATATTTACTAGATTCCCGAATCCGCCTGTTCTATTTGGCCTACTTTTTCATATTCATAGACTAGAATCTAAAAAAGAGGTGGATGGGATGCAGGGATTAATTCGCAAGGCTGATAGAGAGGATTTGGGTCGTTTACGGGAGTTTCTTTCAAGAGCAAACCTTGGGACGGATGGGCTAACGGTTGAGACTGTCGATAATTTCTTGCTGTTAGAGGATGAGGATGGCACGCTCCGGGGAACACTTGGTATGGAGATAATCGCAGATTCCGGGCTGCTGCGGTCGCTAGTTGTTTCGCCGGGACAAGCTGAAAAGGAGATTCTTGTTCTATTTGATCAAATGGTGCAATTAGCAAACGAGAAAGGGCTGAAAAGTTTATTTTTGGCGACAAATAAAGGTGCCGCCCTGACACTATTTGAAATGCTGGGTTTCCAGCCGATTGGCCGCGGGGATCTGCCGTTGTCATTTTATCACTTAGAACATATTCGTCACGTTTTAAATGTGGATAACTCATTATTTTTGAAGTTTTCACTCTAATTGTGGATATATCCACAAAGTTATCCACTTTTAATGGAAAGTTATGCACAATTTGTGGATAAAACTTGTTTTTATCCCCGCCATCTTTTATACTTTCAAACGTATTGACTGAAAAATATCGGTCTAGGTGACTATATTCGCCAAATTTCGATAAATGACTCAGCTGTGATAAAGGTGGATAACAATGAACACAAAGGTTTGGAAAGTGGATAAGTATGTGGATAATTTAGAAAGTAATCCACATGTTGTGGATGCAGCCCATTTTTTACGAGAAAATGAAGTGGTGGCGCTCCCGACGGAAACGGTTTATGGACTCGGCGGTAACGCGGAGAGCGATGAAGCTGTTGCGAAGATTTTTGCGGCAAAGGGGAGGCCTGTGGATAATCCGTTAATTATTCACATTGCCGAAAAACAGCAGCTAAATACCTTTGTTACGGAGATTTCTGCCAAGGCGGAGGTGCTGATGGACAAGTTTTGGCCAGGACCGTTGACGATTATTTTTAAAAAGAAAGCCGGCGTTTTGTCAGAAAAGGCAACGGCCGGGCTCGAAACGGTTGCGGTTCGGATGCCGGATCACCCTGTTGCCCTGGCACTGCTGAAAAAATGCGGCCTGCCGATTGCCGCGCCAAGTGCCAACAGCTCGGGCAAACCGAGTCCGACGAAGGCGGAGCATGTAATCGATGATTTAGCCGGAAAAATTGCCGGCGTACTCGATGGCGGTTCGACAGGGGTCGGCGTCGAATCAACGGTTATCGATTGCACGGAGACCATCCCGGTCATCTTAAGGCCGGGCGGTGTCACGAAAGAAGCGCTCGAAGCTGTGATTGGCGAAGTCACGGTCGACGCAGCATTAACGGACCCGGGAGCAAAGCCGAAAGCACCCGGAATGAAATACCGCCATTACGCCCCTAACGCCCCGCTTATTATGGTGTCAGGCACCCGTGAATTTCTTCAGCATTTAGTAGAAGAAAAGCGGCAGGAAGGACTAAGGGTCGGGGTATTGACGACGGAGGAGCTTGAATCTGCCTATCAGGCGGATTATGTGCTGGCATGCGGCAGGAGGGCGGACCTTGAGACGGTTGCCGCTGCGCTTTATGAAACACTCCGCCGCTTTAACGAGCTTGATGTGGATATTATTTTTAGTGAAATGTTTCCGCAAACTGGAGTGGGCGATGCCATCATGAACCGCCTCCAGAAAGCCGCCGGGAATAAGATCATTACAGAATAAGCTAGTCTTAAGCCCCACTGGATAAAAACGCTTGTTTTTCTCCGTCTAGAATCTTCGTGGAATTAGCTAGTTTTAAGACGTGCGAGTTTTGACGCCAACAAGCAGGCTCATCTGATAAACACCAGCTCCTTCTAAGACGGGGGCTGGTGTTTTTTATCTGTGTGGGCAGCAAGCGTCCCCATTTCCCGAGAATTTCTTCTAAAACCAGTTGGACGTGCATATGCTTAGGTTAGTTAGTCCAAGGGGGCGAGGACGGAATGTCTGAATTGGTTGGCGAAATACTTACACTAGCAATAATGGCATTTGCACTGGGGATGGATGCCTTCTCGGTTGGGCTTGGCATGGGTATGTACAAACTGCCGCTGCGAAGGATTTTTAATATTGGCCTGATGATTGGCTTATTTCATGTGTGGATGCCGCTTGTTGGACTAATAGCCGGCAAATACCTATCAGAAAAGTTTGGTGTGTTTGCCACCTTTATTGGCGGATTGCTGTTAATCCTGTTAGGTCTGCAGATGGTGTGGTCGTCCTTGAAAAAAGGGGATGAGAAAGTCATTACGCCGGTTGGCTTTGGCTTATTGTTATTTGCCTTGAGTGTGAGCCTTGATAGTTTTTCCGTCGGTTTAACCTTGGGCATCTACGGCGCTAAAACCGTTATGGTTATCTTATGCTTTGGAATCGTTGCAACCGTGCAAACATGGGCCGGATTACTGCTCGGCAGAAAGGTGCAGGGCTGGATGGGGGCTTACAGTGAGGCGCTTGGCGGCGCGATTTTGCTCGGATTTGGCTTAAAGCTGCTGATTCCTTTTTGGTAACGGTTAAAGGTTTTGATTCCGTTCTGTTTTCAGTTAAAACTTCTGATTCTTTTTTGGTAAGGGTTAAAGCTTTTAATTCCGTTTTGGTTGCGGGTAAAGCCTTTGGATACCCATAAATGTTTCAATTTTCCAAAAACCCCTGTAAATATGATAGAATAGAAGCTGGTAAATTTTTCACCTAGCAATCTATTAAATCTAACAGGGGAGGAACTCAAGTTGCAGCGGAAATTATGGATCAAGCTTTGCCTTACATTACTGGTAATCTCTCAAGTTCTTTTTCCAAAACTAGCATTGGCAGATACAAATGTAAGGACAAGTGAACCAGCAGAAATTCAATTATTGGAAAAAGTAACAAGTCAAACGACAGTCATTAAAGGGAAGACATTCCCGAATGCCATTATTAAAGTGGAAAATAAACAGGGCCTGCTTAACACGGCACAAGCCGATTCGGATGGAATATTTGAAGCGGCCATAATGAAGCAGCCTGCAAATACGATTCTAAAAATTACCGTGGATGACGGGGCTGGAAGTACATATGCAATCGAAGTAACGGTGGCCGCTACTGGCTGGGTCATCAAGGATGGGCTATGGTATTACTATGGTCCGGATGGCGAAAAGCAAACGGGTTGGATTACCGATAACGGGAGCCGATACTATCTTGATCAAACCGGGGTCATGAAAACGGGCTGGTTACTCGATAAAGGCAAGTGGTATTTTTTCAAAAATAGCGGAGCAATGCTGACGGGCTGGCTTGCCAGCGGCGGTAAATGGTATTTCCTTGATAGCGCAGGGATGATGAAGACCGGCTGGGTGTTAGACGGCGGCAAATGGTATTATCTAGCTGGCTCGGGACAGATGAGAACTGGCTGGATAAAGGACGGGAACCGCTGGTATTATTTAGCTAGTAATGGTGCGATGAAAACCGGCTGGCTATCGAGCGGCGGTAAGTGGTACTATCTGACGGCTAGCGGCGCAATGGCGGTCGGCTGGGTGCTTGATGGCGGCAAATGGTACTATCTAAATTCAGATGGCGCGATGAAAACGGGCTGGATTCAAAGCGGAGGCGATTGGTATTACCTGGGCGGCAACGGTGCTGTGTCCTCAGTGCAGCTTAACGCTCCGCTTATCTCGCAAATGCCGGAGCTCCCGCGCGGCTGTGAAGTGACGTCGCTTGCGATGATGCTCCAAGATGCCGGTGTGAAGGCGAACAAAATGACGTTAGCATCCCAGGTGCGGCGGGATCCGACCCCGTATTCAACAAAGAATGGACAAATCTATTTCGGCAATCCGTATTCAGGTTTTGTCGGTGATATGTATAGCTTTTCGAAGCCTGGCCTTGGTGTTTACCACGGACCAATCGCCGAACTTGCGGAGAAATACCTGCCCAATCGGGTCGTCGATTTTAGCGGCAGCCGGTTTGAAGAGATTTATAAGCAGCTAAATAATGGCAAGCCAGTCTGGGTGATTGTAACCTCATGGTATGACACCGTCCCATCACAATATTGGCAGACGTGGAATACACCGACTGGCAAGATTTCCATTACCTATAAGGAACACAGCGTTCTCGTCACAGGCTATGACAGCCAATATATCTATTTCAACGACCCTTTGTCCGTAACAAAAAACCGCAAAGCCACAATCAGTGCCTTCAAACGCGGCTGGGAGCAAATGGGTAAACAAGCTATAACCTATCGTTAAATTGTTAAGGGTGTCAGGCACCATTTGTGACTTACTTGAAATTTTGGATATAATGATAATGAGGAAAGGGGGCAGGCTTTCATGAAGCGAATTTTGTTTGTCTGTACGGGAAATACATGCCGCAGTCCTATGGCGGAAGCAATTTTGAAAAATAAAAACATGGATGGCATCGAAGTCAGATCGGCAGGGATTTATGCCGCGAGCGGCAGTGAGGCGTCCGCGCATGCCAAAAAAGTGCTCGGCGACAACAAGATTTCACATCAGCATCGCTCAACCCCGCTGACCACGGCAGAAGTGGAATGGGCCGACCTGATTTTAACGATGACCGCCTCGCATAAAGCGTCCATCCTGCTGCAATATCCGCAAGCAAACGTCGAGGTTTTTACCTTAAAGGAATACAGCGGCGAACGATTCAATCCTGACGTCAGCGATCCCTACGGCGGGAGCCTCGCGACGTATCAAGAAACCTTTCGCGAGCTGGAGGAATTAATTAATAAAGTCATCGAACAATTAAAACCGTAATGCTTAACGGAAGCTCTCTACTTAAATGGGGAGCTTTTTGTTCTGATAAAGGCTCGGCCCCGCGCTCTTTTTTAATAGAGGGCTTTTATTTTATGAGTCCATCTCAAATTTGTATTAATCTTTATATTTTTAGGCCGGTATGTCAAAATTAAATGAAGACTAAAGAATGGTACAGGAGGATTTTTACATGAAAGTAGCACTGGCATCAGATCATGGCGGCATCCATATTCGCAAGGAAATCGCCAATTTAATGGATGAATTAAAAATTGACTATGTTGATTTTGGCTGTGATTGTGAAACATCGGTGGATTATCCGGATTATGCGCTCCCCGTCGCCGAAAAGGTGGCGAGCGGCGAATTCGACAGAGGGATTTTGATTTGTGGCACCGGTATTGGCATGAGTATTGCTGCCAACAAGGTGAAAGGAATCCGCTGTGCCTTAGTGCACGACACGTTTAGCGCCAAGGCAACTAGAGCTCATAATGATACAAACGTGCTCGCGATGGGTGAACGCGTGATTGGACCTGGTTTGGCGCGAGATATCGCGGAAATCTGGCTGACAGAGAAATTTGAGGGCGGACGACATGCGGGACGCGTCGGCAAAATCACTGAATATGAAGAAAAGAATCTCTAACTTTCTCTTCAATTGACTGGGCAAGAGAAAACCAACAAATTATCCGAGAATAGTCTTATCGAAAGGGCGTGTCCGATGATGATTCACGAATGGGAAAAAGAGTTGGAAGCGATTTTAACAGAATTCAAGGAGCAGGCCGCATTTAAGCCGGGGCAGCTGCTGGTGATCGGCTGCAGCACGAGCGAGGTCATCGGCGAACGAATCGGCACCTCGGGCACCATCGAAGTTGCCGAAATGATTTTTCGCGGGTTGAAAAAGCTTCAGGTGGAGCAAGGGATTCATCTTGCCTTTCAATGCTGCGAGCACTTAAACAGGGCGCTTGTTGTCGAGCGCAGAGCGGCTGAGCAGCGCGGGTTCGACGAGGTGTCCGTTATCCCTGTCCGCAAGGCGGGCGGGGCGATGGCGACGTATGCGTTTGAGCAAATGGATGATGCTGTTGTGGTGGAGTTCATCCAGGCGGATGCAGGGATCGATATCGGCCACACGTTGATTGGCATGCATTTGAAACATGTAGCCGTACCAATCCGCGTCAAGCAAAAAACTATCGGCCAAGCCTATGTAACCCTAGCTAAAGTACGCCCAAAACTGATTGGCGGCGCCAGAGCCGTCTATGAACGAAACAAAGAGAACTCAAGCTGTTCTTAAAAACGTCCGTGGTGTCAGGCACCAGGTCCAAGGCGCCGGGTCCAAGGAACCATAGCCAAACTATAGGGTGTCAGGCACCATTTCCCTTTTAATGGAAGATGGTGTCAGGCACCGAATTAAGTTTTTACATAAAAGAAAAACGTGCTAAAATGGAGAGGGAATTTTCAAATTGTTTGCGGTTTCACATAATATGTAATCGTGCTAAGGGGGATTTATCATGAAGCATTTGTCAGAAGCGGACGAGCAGGTTTTTCAAGCGATTCAGAAAGAATTAGGCCGTCAGCGCAGTAAAATTGAATTAATTGCCTCAGAAAACTTTGTCAGCGAAGCGGTTATGGAGGCACAGGGATCCGTTTTAACCAATAAATACGCAGAGGGCTATCCGGGACGCCGCTATTACGGCGGCTGTGAATATGTCGATGTGGTCGAGGACCTCGCCCGCGATCGTGCTAAAGAAATTTTCGGTGCGGAGTATGTGAACGTTCAGCCTCATTCAGGCGCACAAGCCAATATGGCCGTCTACTTTACTGTTCTTGAGCAGGGCGATACCGTTCTCGGCATGAACCTATCCCACGGAGGTCACTTAACACACGGCAGTCCCGTGAACTTCAGCGGTATTCAATATAACTTTGTTGAATATGGTGTCGATGAAACAACACACCGCATCAATTATGATGTTGTCCGTGAAAAAGCACTTGAGCACAAGCCAAAGATGATTGTTGCCGGTGCCAGCGCCTATCCACGCGCGATTGACTTTGCCAAATTCCGTGAGATTGCCGATGAAGTTGGCGCATATCTAATGGTCGATATGGCCCACATCGCCGGACTCGTTGCGGCAGGCCTGCATCAAAATCCGGTGCCGTATGCAGATTTCGTCACGACGACGACGCATAAAACGTTAAGAGGTCCACGCGGCGGGATGATTCTTTGCAAAGAGGAATATGGCAAGAAAATTGATAAATCGATTTTCCCTGGGATCCAAGGCGGTCCGCTGATGCATGTCATCGCCGCCAAAGCGGTTGCCTTTGGAGAAGCACTAGAGCCAAGCTTCAAAGAATACGCGGAGCACATTATTGCTAACGCCAAGCGCTTAGCGGAAAGTCTTGAAAAAGAAGGCCTAAAGCTTGTCTCCGGCGGAACCGATAACCATTTGCTGCTCGTTGATGTCCAGAACCTTGGCTTAACAGGCAAGGTGGCCGAAAAGGTACTTGATGAAATCGGCATCACGGTTAACAAAAACACGATTCCATTCGATCCGCAAAGCCCGTTTGTTACAAGCGGTATCCGCATTGGTACAGCTGCCGTCACAAGCCGCGGCTTCGGTCTAGAAGAAATGGACGAAATTGCCTCGATCATCGCCTACACCTTGAAGAACCATGAGGATGCAGCGAAGCTGGAAGAGGCGAGCAAACGCGTTGAAGCATTAACAAGCAACTTCACCCTTTATCCAGAATATTAATCATTACCCATCGGCCTTCACTTCGAAGGCCGATTTTTCGCTTCATCGGAGTCATCTCTTGAAAAAAATGTCGATTTATTTTTATAAAAAGCCATCGTTACTTCCCAAAATAATATGGTATGATTCTATTGTTCAAAAATTGAACAGATGGAGTTGAATCGCACTATGTACAAATTTCGTCTATTAGAACTGATTTCAAAGGAACCCGAAATTAGTCAACGAGCATTAGCAGATTTATGTAATCTTTCCATCGGGAAAGTAAATTATACATTAAATGATTTAGTTGAAGATGAGTACATCACGATTGAGAAATCGAGTAATAAACATAGCTACCTCATTACTGAATTAGGGATTGAGTTCTTGAAAAATGAAGTAGAGCAGCTTCATGAAACGAAAATCAAGCTGTACAGTAAGGAAAGGAAAACGGTAAAACAAGCAGTCATCCTCGCGGCCGGGGAAAAGTCAGAATTTGATTTACCTGCCTGCCTGCTTCCCATCAAGGATACGCCCCTTTTAGAGCGAAACATTGGGATTTTAGAGAATAACGGGATTGAAAAAATCATCATTGTTACCGGGTATCAAAAAGGGGCCTTTGCCGAAGCAGAATTTTTAAAAGGAAAAGGCAATCTGCACTTTGTTGAAAATCCACGGTATTTGTGGACAGGAAGTATGGCCTCACTTGCCACGGCGAATGACTTGATTACTGATGATTTCCTTCTGTTGGAAGATGATATTCTCATCGAGGAAACGGCGGTTTATGACCTGCTTAACCACCCTGAACGGGACTGCATCCTGGTGACAAAAGAAAGTGGATTGGGCGATGAGGCATTCATCGAAATTCAGAACAATCATCTGTATAAAATCTCCAAGGACATTCACCAGTTAAACCGGATTGACGGCGAGATGACGGGGATTACGAAGATTTCTTATGAAGTGTACATGGAAATGCTTCGTTTATTTGCGAACAATAAAAATCCATATGTAAATTACGAGTACTTACTCTTAGATGTATCTAGAAAAATAGAGATTGGTTTTTTAAAGATTCCTGATTTGATTTGGGCGGAAATTGATAGCTATCTGCATCATTTTAAAGTCGTTGATAACATCTACCCATCCCTCCAAAAGAAAGAAGCTGATTTTAAAGAAAGAGAGCTGAAGCAAGTCATTGCATCGGCTTTGAACATCAGCGTAGAAGAGGTGACCGCTGTCGAGGTGCTTGGCGGCTTAACGAATCGGAATTTTAAAGTCACGACCAGCACGGATCAATTGGCAGTGAGAATACCGGGAAAAGGAACCGAGCACTATATTAATCGCCTGGCAGAGAAGGTTAATTCGCAGATTACCAGCCGGCTTGGGATTAATCCCGATGTGATTTTCTTCGATGAACAAACGGGCTTGAAGATTGTCCGCTTTATCCCGGATGCGGAAACACTCAATCCGAAGACAGGCACACGGGAGGACAACCTTGTCAAGGTAGCGGAGATTTTTAATACTCTGCATACATCTGGGGAGACGTTCAGCACCCGATTTGATGTATTTGAAAAAATAACCGAATATGAAACGATTTTGTCCGCGTTAAATGGAAAGCTGTTCGATGGCCATGCCGAAGTGAAACAACAGGTACTCAAACTAGAGGCCTTCTATCAATCCTTACAGGTACAACTTGTTCCCTGCCATAATGACCCGCTGGCGGAGAACTTTGTCAAGAGCGGGGAAGAGCGGATGTACTTGATTGACTGGGAATTTTCCGGCATGAACGACCCGCTTTGGGATGTTGCCGGCTATATCATTGAGGCGGAACTGTCTCCTGCAGAGGAAAAGCTATTTTTGCTGGAATACTTCAACGGCGAGATCACCAGTGCCAACTTGCAGCTGCTGTTATTAAATAAGATTTTCCTGGATTTCCTCTGGACGATCTGGGCACTAATGAAGGAAGCTGGCGGCGAAGATTTTGGCTCCTACGCCTTAACAAGGTATACCCGTGCACAAAGCAATTTACAGCAATACCAAAATCAGTTTAAGGAAAATTAACGCAAAAGCTGTTGCTTAAAAAAGAACTAGATTTTGCATAAAACTTGCCGGCATTTGTCGGCAAGTTTTTTTTCGAGATACAGGCTACGAGTTGCTCATTGCAATTTATTTCTGTAAAATAGTACGGAGTGTTTGATTAATTTTACTAAAAGGGGCGATTATTGTGGCAAAGGTATACGTCTTCGACCATCCGCTTATCCAACACAAGCTTACGTACATACGGGATATTAATACGGGAACAAAGGAGTTCCGCGAGCTCGTCGACGAAGTGGCGACATTGATGGCGTTTGAAATCACAAGGGATATGCCGCTTGAGGATATTGAGATTGAGACACCGGTTTGCAAAACAAAATCAAAGGTGTTGTCAGGGAAAAAACTAGGGTTGGTTCCGATTTTACGTGCTGGAATTGGCATGGTGGACGGAATGTTGAAATGTATTCCAGCCGCGAAGGTGGGCCATGTCGGTTTATACCGCGACCCGGAAACATTAAAGCCAGTTGAATATTATGTGAAGCTTCCAAGTGACGTCGAAGAGCGCGACTTCATCGTCGTTGATCCAATGCTGGCTACAGGCGGCTCGGCGATTGATGCGATTTACGCCTTGAAAAAGCGCGGTGCGAAACATATCAAATTTATGTGCTTGATTGCCGCACCAGAAGGCGTCGAGGCCGTGAAAACGGAGCATCCGGACGTCGATATTTACATCGCCGCTTTGGATGAGAAATTGAACGACCACGGCTACATCGTGCCAGGCCTAGGCGATGCCGGCGACCGGTTGTTTGGGACGAAATAATTTCTATTTAAAAAAAGTCGAGTCTACTCGGCTTTTTTTTGTGTTTATTTTTCCAATAAATGTCTAATTAGCCAAAACCCCTTGAAAAATAGCCATAACGCTCTGAAAAGTAGCCAAAACCATCAAAAAAATAGCCAAAACAGGTTAAAAAGTAGCCAAAACCCCAAGGAAAGTAGCCAAAACCTTTTTCATGACAAAAAACAGACCATCTAAACGAGAAAGTCCCCTAAAAAATCTCTCCATATAAAATAATATTCCGATTAAGGTCTCCTTTAAAATAAAATTCCATCAAGACCACAGATCGAAAAAAAGATATTTCACTAAAACTCCAAACCAAAAAGAAAATAATTTCCAATTTGTCGAAAAAAAGTTGTTTCTGAATATTTTCCTCTTTATACCAATGTATTTATAATTCTGAAAATGTCGAAAAATATTTATCTTTTAAATTTAAAAATTATATTGACCAAATTTACAAAAAATATTAAGATAAAGTTTACCTATTTTGATTTTTCGAATAATTATTTCAAATCAAAATTTGATAGACATATAGGGGGGAAAGGCTTTCATGAAGAAAAAAACACAGAAAAAGGCGGCTTCATATGCGCTCGCGTCTGCTCTAGTACTTTCTAATCTAGGGTTTGCCGCATCCGCGTCTGCTGAAAGCACGCCAGAAAATGATTTTGCCGCAAAGGTAAAACAGCTGCAGGACCTGGCAAGTAAGGATCTGAAAACAATCGATTCTGGGGATATTAAGACAAGCGCAAGCTTAAATCCATCGGATAAGGTCCGCGTGATCGTCGAGGTAGACGGACAAACACCGGTCGAATTCGCGACACAAGAGGGGAAATTATACAAAGATTTAGCTGAGAGTAAAAAGAGTTCACTAGCTTCAACACTAGTAAAACAGCAAAATAGTGTAAAAGACAAGATTTCCGCCAAAGGCGTGAAAGTAAACTATAAAAAGACCTTTACCACTGCGTTTAACGGCTTCAGCGGTGATGTTCAGTTCGGTGAAATCGCCAAAATTGAGGCCATTGCTGGTGTCAAAAATGTTTATATCGCCAACGAGTACAACCGTCCAGAAGAAACACCGGAAATGAAAACTAGCCACTCGTTTATCCAATCGCAAACCACTTGGGCCGATGCGAAACTGAAAGGTGAAGGCATGGTAGTCGCTGTCATTGACTCAGGTGTCGACCCGTCCCACCGCGACTTTAAGGTAACGGATCCTGCGAAGGAAGCATTATCAAAAGAAAAGGTTAGCAAATTTGTGAGCGAAGCCGGCTTAAAGGGTAAATTTTTCACAGATAAAGTACCATATGGCTATAATTACTTTGATGAAAATAGTACCATCCTTGATTTAGTGCCAGGTGGCTCGAATCACGGGATGCACGTTGCCGGAACGGTCGCGGCTAACGGTGATGAATCAAAGGGCGGAATTAAAGGGGTAGCACCTGAAGCACAAGTTCTTGGCATGAAGGTGTTCAGTAATGATCCAAACTATGCTTCGACTTCTTCCGATATCTATCTTGCAGCGATTGATGACGCCATCAAGCTTGGTGCAGATGTATTGAACATGAGCTTAGGTTCAGTAGCATCTTTCTATGATGAAAGAAGCGCAGAAGATTTAGCGATCACTCGTGCCGTTGATAACGGAATCGTTAGTTCCGTTTCGGCTGGTAACTCCGGACATATTGCGTACGGTTATGCAGCAAATCCAAATCCATATGCAAGTAACCCAGATATTGGGGTTGTTGGGGCGCCTGGTCTAAATGCCGACACGATTCAAGTGGCTGCAGCAGGTAATGTGAGCTACCTTTACCAGCATGGCATCACCGTTGACGGTGCAGCAGGCTTCGCGGCAACAGGTTTTGGTATTGATGATTGGACCGACCTTGCGAAAAATAATACATTACAACTAGTAAGCCTTGGCGGTAAGCTTGGAGCTCCAGCGGACTATGCCGGACTTGATGTCAAAGGTAAAATTGTTGTTATGCCGCGTGGAGATTTAGCGTTTGCGGATAAAACGAAAAATGCTGCAGCAGCAGGAGCAGCCGGTATCATTGTCTATAACAGTGATAACCCAGTATTCTTTGAAAACCAAGGCGGCTGGCAAGTTCCGTTTATGAAGATTCAAAGACAGCAGGGACTTGAGCTTGAAGCTGCAATCAAAGCGGGTAACACAACGCTTCGCGTGACACAAACAAAGAAAACAGATGATCCTGAAATGGGCCGGATGACAGACTTCACTTCATGGGGTGTGACACCAAACCTTGATTTCAAACCAGAAATCACGGCTCCAGGCGGAAAAATTTACTCAACAATTAATAATAATCAATATGAAGTGATGAGCGGTACGTCAATGGCAGCGCCGCACGTTGCTGGCGGAAGTGCGCTTGTCCAGCAATACTTGAAGAAGGATGCTCGTTTCAAGGCGTTAACAGCTGGCGAACGGACCCACTTTGCAAAAGTTCTATTAATGAACACATCCAGCAAAATTGTTGATTTGAATGGCCAGCCATTCTCGCCGCGCCGTCAAGGTGCAGGGATGATGCAAACTTTCAACGCGGTTTCAACACCTGTTGTTGTTGTTGAAAAATCAAGCAACGAAGGCAAAGTCGCGTTAAAAGATTTCACAAGCAAACAATTCACGATGAACTTTACTGCAAAGAACATTTCGGATAAAGCGGTAACGTACGCTGTGAATACCGACGTTTTAACGGACACAGTTAAGCAAACGACTGGTAAACCAGATACGAATGCGTTAATTGCCGGCAACATGGATGGTGCGGTAGTCGATGCGCCAAAAACGTTAACAGTGCCAGCCGGAAAATCGGTTGATTTTTCCGTAAAGGTTGATTTAACGAATGCAAAAATCCCTGGTCTTGATAATGCCGGTAAGAAAGTTGCCTTAGACCTGAAAGAGGATATTTTCGTTGAAGGTTTCGTTACACTTACTGATACGAACAATAAATTAGAAGCAACACTAAATGTTCCATATGTGGGTTTCTATGGTAAATGGGATCGCCCTAGCATTCTTGACGGGTTTAAAGAGCTTGGAGAAACAAAATTCTTCAACCACGGCTTGAATGAAATGCAAACTGGTTCAAATACACCGGTTGCTCTAGTTCCGGAAAAGCAATACTACCCAGTTTCACCAAATGGCGATGGGAAAAATGATAACATTTACCCGCGTCCAACATTCTTGCGGAATGCAAGTGAGGTTCAATTCAATGTTCTTGATAAAGATGGAAAGTTGCTTCGCCGTGTTGCATTGGAGAAGGATGTAAGAAAGAGCTACTTTAACTCTGGTAATTCAGGGTCCAGTACGTTTAACCTCAAAGCAAGCCGTGCTTGGGATGGTACGGTTAATTCTAAGAAGGTAGAAGACGGCCTGTACTACTACGAAATTAAATCTGTTGTGAATTACAAGGGTGCTGAGTATCAAACGAAGAAAATCCCAGTTTATGTCGATACAACAGCCCCAAAGGTGAAAGCAGCCTACGATAATGATGCATCAACCGTTAACTGGACAACAGATGAGCAAGGCGTTGGCGTGATGAACTACGCGATCTATGTTGATGGAAAATTAGTAACAGATAAAGTAAGCGGCACGGCAACAAGCTATAAGTTTGAAACTCCGCTGGCAGCAAAAACGTCTGTTGAAGTATTTGCGATTGATTATGCTTACAATGTTGGCGGTTCGAAAACAGCAGCAGGTGACAAAGCACTTCCGCTTGTGTACATGTCGGCACCTTCAGCAGGTGGAACGTACAGATCACTTGAGGTTCCAGTTTCAGGTTATGCAACCGATGACCTTGGGGTAGAAAAAGTACAAGTTGACGGTAAAGATGTAGCACTTACTTACGATGAAGCGAAAAAGCAATACAAATTCTCAACAACGGTTAAGTTTGAAAAAGACGGCAAGTATAAGATTCCGATTACGGTAACGGACATTGCGGGCAAAGAGTACGGCATTTCCCGAATTGTCTATGTTGATACAACTCCAGGTGAAATTGTTGTCGATGCACCTGAAAAAGTGGGCTATGATGTTGATCAAGCTACGGTGAAGTTACAATTAAAAGATAACTTCAACTATTTATCTTTATATGTTGGCTCGGACCAAGTATTTGTTCAACCATACAAGAGCCCAGTGGATGTAATGACTCCTGCTGGTACTCCGTATGAGTTTACGGTTGACTTGAAGCATGGCGAAAACAAAGTAAGCCTTCGTCTCCTTGATTGGGGCGGAAATGAAACGAAGAAAGATGTCACGATCTTCCGTGCGGAAGTGAAGGATCAAGATCCGGTACCAAATCCAGATCCGAAGCCAGATCCAGATCCGGATCCGAAACCAGATCCAAAACCGGATCCAAAACCGGATCCAAAACCAGAACCAGTGGTGAAAAATGGCTGGAAATTGGAAGGAAACACATGGTTCTACTACACGAAAGATGTGAAGAAGACTGGCTGGTTGCTTGACGGCAACAAATGGTATTACCTGAATAAAAATGGTGCAATGCAAACAGGCTGGGTACAAGATGGCGGTAAATGGTACCTGCTTAATAAATCCGGCGCAATGCAAACGGGCTGGGCGCAAGTAGGCGGCAAATGGTACTTGCTTGGTAAATCTGGTGCCATGCAAACAGGCTGGGCACTTGATGGCGGCAAATGGTACTTCTTAAACAACAGCGGTGCGATGCTGACAGGCTGGGTGAAAACTGGCGGCGAGTGGTACCACTTAAGCAATAGCGGTGCGATGAACACAGGCTGGAAACTCATCAACGGTAAATGGTATTACCTAAATCCGAAGTCTGGAAAAATGGCCTACAGCACAACAGTTGACGGTTATAAACTAGGTTCTGATGGAGCTTGGATTAAGTAAGTTTATGTGGGAAGGCGGACAGAGAGATGTCCGCCTTTTTGTTTTGGGTAAAACGGGTGGGTTTTTTGAGGGTTAATTTTCCAGATAATGTCTAATTAGCCAAAACCCATTGAAAAATAGCCAAAACCCCTCGAAAAGTAGCCATAACCATCAAAAAAATAGCCAAAACCCGATAAAAAGTAGCCAATACCACAAGAAAAATAGCCAAAACTTTTTCCAAGCAAAATACCCCCCTGAAATTTTTGACCTTTTTGTGAAAACTAGATAAAAATTCGTCAAAACCATCCAAAATTCGCAGGAATTCCTCATCAAGAATCGAATAGTATGAATGAATTTACTAAATAGAGGTGATTTTAGCAAATGATTAAACTGGATTTAGCAGTTTCTATTGAAATTCATCAGTGTATTGCGATCTTAAGCAGGATGTCAAAACTAGATCCCTTAAGACCAATGATTGAGAGGGAATTAAAATGGCGCTTAAAAGGCTATTACGGTGAAAAAGAAACACGTTTCTATCTTTCGTTCTTACCGGACGAGAAGTATTACATTTTCCATGGTTTGCGGCTTCATGATAAGAAGGCATTTCAAATGGATTTGCTCATACTCTCAAAGTACTTCGTGCTGATTGCTGAAATTAAAAATATTTCTGGTACATTACGCTTTAAAAAAGGCTCCAATCAGGTCATGAAAGAGTATCAGGGTAAGGAAGAAGGAATTTCAAATCCAATTCAACAAGTAAAAAGGCACCATGTTCAGTTTCGTAATTGGCTCCGCAAAAAACACATAAAAAATTTACCAATTGAGTCAATTGCTCTGATTAGCAAAACCTCAACCATTATTGAAACAGCTCCAGATAATATACAAATTTATGACCACTTGATTTTTGGAGAGTCACTTCTTGATAAGATAAACGAACTTGAAATGAAATATCAAACTCCCCAGTTAAGCAAAAAGAAGCTAGATGATCTATCAGAGCGCCTGTTAGCTGAGCACACGATTGCAATCCCTGATATTCTCCGTCATCACAATATCTCACCTAATCAGATTCCAACTGGCGTATGCTGCCCAAAATGTAATAAACTTCCGATGATTTATCGTTCAGCTAATTGGCAATGTCCGAGCTGCGATTTTCTTTCAAAAACGGCCCATTTAACAGCGGTGGATGACTTTTTTCTTCTCTTAAGCCCGACGATGACTAGAAAGCAGTTCAAGGATTTCTTACATATTGATTCAGATGCTGTGGCGAAAAATCTCCTCCATTCACTCAATCTGCCGTCAACCGGCACAAAGCGAGGAACCAAATACCATCTCCCAAAAAACCGCATACTTTCCCCACTCGATGAAAACGATATTAGAAAAGGGGAATTTTTCAAATGAAATTACTGCTCGCTTTAATCCTGGCCTTTCAAGCTCCACGAACACTCATCCATCCGCCGATTCCCAAACCCACCGAGGAGACAATCGCGATTGTTCTCTTAGAAAAACCGCATAGCGAGCAGGAAATCAACGAGCTCATCCGCCCGTTTAGGGATGTCAAGCTCCGCCGAGTTTTCCGCGAGGCGATTACCGGATTTTCTGTCCAAGGGAAGCCGCAGGCAATCGAACGGCTTGCCAGAAATAAACAAATCCTCAATATCTCACCCGTCACCCATTATCAAGTCCAAACCGAGGAAAGTGTCAAAATCATTGGCGGCGATGCAGTCCGCAGTATTTTTGATCAAAAAAATCAGCGCCTGACCGGAAAGGGCGTGACGGTTGGGGTTATCGATACCGGCGTCGATTACACCCATCCGGACTTGAAGAAAAACTACGGCGGCGGCCATGACCTCGTCGACAATGACCAGGATCCAATGGAAACTCGGGGCCTTGGGCAGGCGACCATCCACGGCACACATGTCGCCGGCATCATTGCGGCTAATGGAAAAATAAGAGGCGTCTCCCCCGAGGCGAAAATTGTTGCCTACCGGGCGCTTGGACCGGGCGGCGGCGGAACAACCGAGCAGGTGCTGGCAGCGATTGAGCAGGCCATCAAAGATAAAGTCGATATTATTAACCTTTCGCTCGGAAACGATATCAACGGCCCCGACCTGCCGATTAGTCTTGCCCTCAACCGCGCCGTTGATAAAGGGATTGTCGCGGTGGCGGCGTCGGGCAATTCCGGACCGAATGTCTGGACGGTCGGTTCCCCGGGGACTGCCTCAAAAGCGATTTCTGTCGGGGCCTCGACGCCGACGATGGAGATACCATCTCTATTAATAGAAGGAAGCCGGAATCGATTGCGGATTCAGCCAATGGAAGGATCGGCCAACTGGAAGCTTGACCGCTCGCTCGACATTGTCGATGGCGGGCTCGGAAGGAAAAGTGAATTGAAACAGACGCAGGGGAAGCTAGTCCTAATGAAAAGGGGAACATTAACTTTTTCGGAAAAGGCGGAAAACGCCCGTCAAGCGGGGGCGTCAGCTGTGCTCATCTTCAATAATATGAGCGGGGGCTTCAAGGGTAACCTCGATACACAGAGTAGCATCCCTGTCGGATCACTCTCGAAGGGTGACGGAGTTATTTTACAAAAAAAAATTAAGCAGGGGCTGTCGGCACGGGTCTTGGTCTCGCAAGAACGGGACCAGCTTGCTGATTTCAGCTCAAGGGGGCCGGTGACGGGGACATGGGAAATTAAGCCGGACATTGTCGCGCCCGGGGTGGCGATTAATTCGACGGTTCCAGGCGGCTACTTGAGCCTGCAGGGGACGAGTATGGCGGCGCCGCACGTTGCCGGGGCCTGCGCATTGATTAAGCAGGCGCATCCGGACTGGACGCCGGAGCAAATCAAGGCGGCGTTGATGAATACGGCGAAACCGCTGGTGAAAACGGGGGCTGATTCCGCCAAGGTGACCCATCCGCCGGCCACAAATGCCGGTGGCCGGTCCGCCTACTATCGCACCTTCGAACAAGGGGCAGGCAGAATTCAAGTGGATGAGGCGATTAAAACGGCATCGCTCGTCACGCCGAGCAGTATCCAATTTGGGAAATTCAGTGATGAGGGTGATCGTCATAAGGCCGTTTTACATGTGGAAAATACGAGTGAGCGAAAGGCAAGCTATTCATTTCAGATTCCGAACCGTGTGGAAGGACTGAGCTGGAGGTTCCCTCTCTCCTTCACCTTAGAGCCGCACCAAGCAAAGGATGTTACGCTTGAGCTGCAGGTTGACCCGCAGATTTTTAAAGGGAAAATCCATGATGGCTTCCTCAGCTTGCAGGCTGGGGCGAGGACGATTCAAATTCCTTATTTGTATGTGCTCGAGGAGCCGGGCTACCCAAGGGTGATGGGCTTTGATTTTGCGGAAGGGGATAAGCCGGGGCAGTACAGGTATGAGGTCTATTTGCCGGGCGGGGCGGAGGAGTTTGGGATTGCCTTGTTTAACCCTGAGGATTACCGGTTTATTGGCTTCTTGGATACGGCCGTGAATGTGAAAAAAGGGCTGATTAAGCAAGACATCCCAAGTGAGCAGCTGCCGGCTGACGGAACCTACCTCGTGAAGGTGTTTGCCAAGAAGGCGAACAAGGAGGATTTTATTGAACGGATGATTAAAATTGGCGAAAAAGTAGACTAGGCGGAGGTCCTAGTCTACTTATTTTTGTGAACAAAATGTTCACAAAATCGACACAATTTAGCCATAAAACGTTAAGAATTTACAATACAATTATAGTATAAATAAGAAAATAATATTGGAAGAAATTACGGGGGTGGGTTGTGGAATAATTCACGTAAACTCATTGACATTGAAAGTTGCCTATTGTATGCTTACAAAGGGTGTAAAATGACAGGGTTTTCATGAGGTTTTCATGAGGTTTTCATGAGTTTACCTGCTTTGAATACCACATTTTTTGTTATCCCAAAGTACCTTTAAGTCCGCTTCTTCGGTGCAGAGATAATTTTCTTAATAATCGGATTGTTCGTTGGACTTACGGCAGGCATTGATTCCGAATCCGTCATTTCTTTTCAGGAGATTAAACCAACCATGCCGGAATATCAATTAATATTTTCAAGACTGCGAAGATGGATGTTTCTTTTATTATCTATTTATGTACTCGGCTGGGGGTTCACGTCTTATCAACCCGTCTTTCTAGGATTGGTTTTTGGGACGAGTTTGAGCCTTTTTAATTTGTGGTTAATGGTCCGAAAGATGGACAAGTTTGGCGA
This sequence comes from Neobacillus sp. NPDC093127, assembly GCF_044754175.1. Taxonomy (NCBI): domain Bacteria; kingdom Bacillati; phylum Bacillota; class Bacilli; order Caryophanales; family Bacillaceae; genus Neobacillus; species Neobacillus sp. NPDC093127. The sequence goes on along the minus strand of NZ_JBIVOP010000019.1, from coordinate 43,777 downwards.
GTCGATTCAACAGGGGAAAAAGGTACGGTCACTCGGGTCTTTTTCAAGGTTTGCGACGGCGGCGCTGGCCGTTATGGTTACGATGATGTATCCAGACCAGCTTCACCTCATCAGTGTGGTTATAGGGTTAATGACATCCTATATTGTCATTATGATAGATTTTTTTATTCACAGCATTAAAAATACATAAAAAAGCGGGGAAGCGAGGTGAATATTGTTGGAACACAAAGCTCCAATAGTAACATATTTTGGACTTAATTTTAATTTAGCTGACATGTTAATGATTACCATCGCAAGTGCAGTTGTCTTTTTAATTGCCGTTTTATCGACGCGTAAGCTGGCGATGAAGCCGACCGGCGTTCAGAATTTCATGGAATGGGTCATGGATTTCGTGAAGAACATCATTAACAGTACGATGGATTGGAAAACCGGCGGGCGATTTCATGTACTTGGAATTACCATGATGATGTATATCTTTGTCTCTAATATGCTTGGACTGCCATTTTCAATCGTCATCGATGATACACTTTGGTGGAAATCGCCGACTGCCGATCCAGGAATAACACTGACACTGGCGACTTTGGTGGTGGGATTATCCCATTTTTATGGAGTGAAAATGAGAGGGACAGCTGCCTACGGGAAAGAATTCTTTAAACCGTTTTGGTTCATGTTCCCAATCAAAATTATTGAAGAGTTTGCAAATACGCTGACTCTCGGTCTCCGTCTTTACGGAAACATTTACGCGGGTGAGATTTTACTAGGATTACTCGCAGGTGGTCTAGCACAATCCGGAAATTTCGGGTGGCTTTACGCAGCAGTACCAATGTTGGCGTGGCAGGGCTTCTCAGTCTTTGTCGGTGCCATTCAAGCATTTATTTTCACCATGTTAACAATGGTTTACTTGTCTCATAAGGTAAGTACCGACCATTAATATAACTGTTCAATTTTTTTGAACAAAAAATAAAATTATTTATACATTTTAAGGAGGAAAATTACAAATGGGTCTTATAGCAGCAGCAATTGCAATCGGTTTAGCAGCACTAGGTGCCGGTATCGGTAACGGTCTTATCGTATCTAAAACAGTTGAAGGTATCGCTCGTCAACCAGAAGCTCGCGGTATGCTTCAAACAACAATGTTCATCGGGGTTGCGTTAGTTGAGGCGATTCCTATCATCGCGGTTGTTATCGCGTTCATGGTTCAAGGTAAATAATCTAGGTTAACTCCGAGACCAATGGCGAAGATCAACTGAGAACCTTCGCCATTCGTTTATATCTGTATTCATCAGGTTAATAGTACAAACCCTGATATTAGTTTTTCGAAAAATGACGATTGAAAATGATGGTTTTTTGTATATATAAAGGAACAACTCTTGAAGGGAGTGAACCCGAGGTGTTTACAAGCAGTCTAGTATTAGGTGCAGCAGCACATACCGGAGTTAATTGGGGTACGATCCTTTTCCAATTAGTGATCTTTATCATCTTGATGTTATTGCTGAAGAAGTTCGCATGGGGCCCGTTAATGGGCATCATGAAAGAACGGGAAGAGCATGTCGCAAATGAAATTACATCAGCTGAAAAGAGCCGTAAAGAAGCTGCCGCGTTAGTAGAAGAACAAAGAAATATGTTAAAAGAAGCCCGCAGTGACGCTCAAAGTTTAATTGAAGCAGCGAAAAAGCAAGGCGATCTTCAGCGTGAAGAAATCATCTCCGCTTCCCGCGCAGAAGCTGAGCGCATTAAAGAAGCCGCTAAGTTAGAGATTGAGCAGCAAAAAGAAAAAGCAGTTGCCGCGATTCGCGCACAAGTGGCATCGTTGTCTGTCTTAATTGCTTCTAAAGTAATTGAGAAAGAATTGAGCGCAGCGGATCAAGACAAACTGATTAACGAATATATCCAAGAGGCAGGAGAAAAACGATGAGTAACTCCATGGTAGCAAAGCGCTACGCGTTGGCTCTTTTCCAAATTGCGAAAGAGACTCAAGCTCTTGGAGTAATAGAAGAAGACCTTCGTGCAGTGAAGGAAGTTGTCGGGTATCATCCTGAATTTAAAGCCGTATTAAAATCTTCGAAGCTTTCGATTGATAAGAAAAAAGAGATTTTATCGAATGCTTTTGCATCGGTAAATGTTTACGTACTCAATACACTGTTAATCTTAATTGACCGTCACCGCGAGGATGAAATCGCTGACGTGGCCAATGAGTTTATTGAGCTGGCGAACGATGCAATGGGTATCGCTGAGGCCGAAGTGCACAGTTACCGTGCCTTAACAGAGGCGGAGCGTGCTGCTGTATCTTCTGTTTTTGCCGCAAAAGTGGGCAAGAAATCGCTAAAAATTGAGAATATCGTAGATTCCAGCTTGCTTGGCGGTATCCGCCTTCGGATTGGAAATCGTATATATGACGGCTCATTGAGCGGTAAGCTCAGCCGTTTAGAACGTAAATTGTTAAGTTAAGATTTGAAAGATTAGGGGTGAAACTCATGAGCATTAAAGCTGAAGAAATCAGTGCCCTGATAAAAAAGCAGATTGAAAACTATCAGGCAGAAATTCAAGTGACGGATGTCGGTACAGTTATCTCCGTAGGTGACGGTATCGCACGTGTTCATGGCCTCGACAATGTCATGGCTGGAGAACTTGTTGAATTTTCGAACGGCGTTATGGGTATGGCACAAAACCTGGAAGAAAATAACGTCGGTATTATCATCCTTGGACCTTTCACGGAAATTCGTGAAGGCGACGAAGTACGCCGTACAGGCCGCATCATGGAGGTTCCAGTTGGTGAGGGACTAATCGGCCGTGTTGTGAACTCATTAGGACAACCAATCGATGGAATGGGTCCAATCAATACAACAAAAACACGCCCTGTTGAAGCGGTTGCTTCCGGCGTAATGGCTCGTAAATCCGTTCATGAGCCATTACAAACAGGTATTAAAGCGATTGACGCGCTCGTTCCAATCGGACGCGGCCAGCGTGAATTAATTATCGGTGACCGTCAAACAGGTAAAACATCTGTTGCGATCGATACAATCATTAACCAAAAAGGTCAAGACATGATTTGTATCTATGTCGCCATTGGACAAAAAGAATCAACTGTACGTGGTGCTGTTGAAACACTTCGTAAAAGTGGCGCATTAGACTACTCAATCGTTGTTTCAGCATCTGCTTCACAGCCTGCTCCGATGCTATTCCTAGCTCCTTATGCTGGTGTTGCAATGGCTGAAGAATTTATGTATGCTGGCAAGCACGTATTAATCGTGTACGATGATCTTTCTAAACAAGCGGCTGCATACCGTGAACTTTCCCTATTACTTCGCCGTCCTCCAGGTCGTGAAGCCTATCCAGGGGATGTATTCTACTTGCACTCACGCTTACTTGAGCGTGCCGCAAAATTAAACGACTCACTTGGCGCTGGTTCGATCACAGCATTGCCATTTATTGAAACACAAGCAGGTGACGTTTCTGCTTATATCCCAACAAACGTTATCTCCATCACGGATGGACAAATTTTCTTACAATCAGACCTATTCTTCTCCGGTGTACGTCCAGCGATCAACGCAGGTCTTTCCGTATCCCGTGTAGGCGGATCGGCGCAAATCAAAGCGATGAGGAAGGTTGCCGGTACACTCCGTCTTGACCTTGCTTCTTACCGTGAGCTAGAAGCATTTGCGCAGTTCGGTTCTGACCTTGATAAAGCAACACAAGCAAAGCTTGCCCGCGGTGCGCGTACAGTTGAGGTGCTAAAGCAGGACCTTCACAAGCCGTTGTCCGTAGGGAAGCAAGTGGCGATTCTTTATGCCTTAACACGCGGGTTCCTTGATGATATTCCCTTAGCGGATATCCGTCGTTTTGAATCTGAATTCCATAATTGGTTAGACCACAACCGCAAAGATTTGTTAGACCATATTGCAACCACGAAGGAACTTCCTTCTGATGAAGATATGGCTTCTGCAATCAACGACTTCAAAAAGACGTTTGCAGTTTCCGAATAATAGGGTCTGACATTTAGCAAGGTCTGGATGCCGTCACCATGTGAATTTTTCACATGGTGACGAACCCAGACCAGACATTCTTTGAATGAGGGTGGTGAGAACCTAATGGCATCATTACGCGATATAAAAAATAGTATTAATTCTACGAAAAAAATGAGTCAAATTACCAAAGCAATGGAAATGACTTCCGCAGCTAAATGGAACCGCGGTGTGATGAATGCAAAGGCATTCGTCCCTTATATGGAAAAAATCCAGGAAGTAACGGCGTCGATTGCGATTGGCTCAGGTGGTGTGAATCACCCGATGCTGCAGCACCGTACAGTAAAGAAAACCGGTTATATTGTCATGACAAGCGACCGCGGTCTTGCTGGTGCGTTTAACAGTAACGTGATTCGCCGTGTCCATCAAACAATTAAAAGCCGTCACAAGTCGAATGATGAGTTTGCCATCATTGCCATCGGCCGAGTTGCCCGCGACTTTTTTGTGAAGCAGGGCATGAATGTGATCCTCGAAATCGTCGGGGTTTCAGATCAGCCTAACTTTGAAAGCATTAAAGACATTACGAGCGCGACGGTCGGTATGTTTACAGACGAAACATTTGATGAACTATATATTTATTACAATCATTATCACAGTGCCATTTCGCAGGAAGTGACCGAGAAGAAACTCCTGCCGCTGTCCGATTTATCTAGTTCGCATAAGCTCATTTCTTACGAATTTGAGCCGTCCGCAGAAGAAATTTTAGAAGTTCTCCTGCCGCAATATGCGGAAAGCTTGATTTATGGAGCGTTATTAGATAGTAAAGCCAGCGAGCATGCCGCTCGGATGACTGCGATGAGAAATGCAACCGATAATGCGAAAGAAATGATCAAATCTTATTCTCTAATCTACAACCGTGCCCGCCAGGCAGCGATTACCCAAGAAATCGCCGAAATCGTCGGCGGTGCGGCAGCACTAGAATAGGGTAAGATCTAGATAAGAATAATTCTAGTTTGGTGCCTGACACCATGCATTTCAATCATCAGAGTCGAAGGCTGTGCTGCCTTTGATTCTGCTATATTTTTCAAAAATTATGCTGTGTTACAGCACAATGTTGATTGGAGTGGAAGGCGCGAGACTCCTGCGGGAGCAGCGGGACAGGTGAGACCCCGCAGGCGCTTTAGCGCCGAGGAGGCTCACCGCCCGCCCCGCGGAAAGCGAAGCGCCTGAAACGGAAATCAACATTCCTTTTAATACAGCCAATAAATAAGAAAAGCCCCGAGGCTTGGATTTGTTTGATAGAGTAAGTTAGGAGGGAAAACGATGAACAAAGGACGCGTTCTTCAGATTATGGGTCCGGTAGTTGACGTGAAGTTTGACGGCGGCAATCTGCCTGCCATCTATAATGCATTGAAAGTTGTCAGTAAAGCGGATAATCAATCAGCAGTTGATATCAACTTAACTCTTGAAGTAGCCCTTCATTTAGGTGATGACACAGTTCGTACGATTGCGATGTCGACAACTGATGGGTTAACTCGCGGTGTGGAAGTTGAAGATACTGGTAAGCCTATTTCTGTTCCGGTTGGGGATGCAACGCTTGGCCGTGTATTTAACGTTTTAGGTGAAGCGATTGACTTGAAAGAGGATGTACCGGCAAGTGCCCGCCGTGATTCGATTCACCGCGAAGCACCAACGTTTGAAGAACTTTCTACTGAGGTAGAAATTCTTGAAACGGGTATTAAGGTAGTAGACTTGCTTGCCCCATATATTAAAGGTGGTAAGATTGGATTATTCGGTGGTGCCGGTGTTGGTAAAACCGTTTTAATCCAGGAATTAATTAATAACATTGCTCAAGAGCATAGCGGTATTTCTGTTTTCGCCGGTGTTGGTGAACGTACGCGTGAAGGTAATGACCTTTACCACGAAATGACAGACTCTGGCGTTATTAAGCAAACAGCGATGGTATTCGGACAAATGAATGAGCCGCCTGGTGCACGTATGCGTGTGGCCTTGACTGGTTTGACAATGGCTGAATATTTCCGTGATGAGCAAGGACAAGACGTGTTATTGTTCATTGATAATATCTTCCGTTTCACACAAGCGGGTTCTGAGGTTTCTGCCCTTCTTGGCCGTATGCCATCTGCGGTAGGTTACCAGCCAACGCTTGCTACAGAAATGGGTAAATTGGAAGAGCGGATTACGTCTACCAATAAAGGTTCTGTTACTTCGATCCAAGCGATTTACGTTCCAGCCGATGACTATACGGATCCGGCTCCGGCAACAACTTTCGCTCACTTAGATGCAACAACAAACCTTGAACGTAAGCTTTCTGAAATGGGTATCTACCCTGCGGTGGATCCATTGGCATCGACTTCTCGTGCTTTGTCACCGGATATCGTTGGCGAGGAGCACTATGAGGTTGCACGTCAAGTACAATCTACGTTACAAAAATATCGTGAGTTACAAGATATCATTGCCATTCTTGGTATGGATGAACTTTCTGATGATGATAAGCTAGTTGTGCTCCGCGCACGTCGTATTCAAAACTTCTTATCGCAAAATTTCCACGTGGCTGAACAGTTCACTGGTCAGAAGGGATCTTATGTGCCTGTAAAAGAAACGGTCAAAGGTTTCAAAGAAATTCTTGACGGCAAATATGACCACCTTCCGGAAGATGCATTCCGACTTGTTGGCCGCATTGAAGAAGTGGTTGAGGCCGGAAAACGCATGGGTGTAGAAGCCTAAGTACGCCAGGAGGGTAAAAAATGAAGACGATTAAAGTCAGTGTTGTTACTCCCGATGGCCCGGTGTATGAGTCAGATGTGGAAATGGTGAGTACGAAGGCTCAAAGTGGTGAGCTCGGTATTTTACCTGGACACATTCCGATGGTTGCGCCGCTTCAAATTGGTGCTGTCCGTCTTAAAAAAGAGGGCAATATGGAATTTATCGCTGTCAGCGGCGGATTTTTAGAGGTTCGTCCTGATCAGGTAACGATTCTTGCCCAATCAGCGGAAACAGCTTCTGAAATTGATGTAGAACGTGCCTTAAGAGCGAAGGAACGTGCAGAGCAGCGGATGCGCGATCAGAAGGCCGAGCATATCGACTTCCGCCGTGCTGAGCTGGCATTGCAGCGCGCCATCAATCGCCTCGCCGTATCGGAAAGACGAATGTTATAGTTTTTTAAAAAGTAAAACCCCTCTGGCGGCAGTTTTGTCGCTTAGAGGGGTTTTTTGTTGTGGTTTTTTTGGGTGAGGGGATTTGGGTCAAGGGGGCAGGGTAGGTGTGGGGGTGGGTATGGGTATGGCGGTTTTTAGTATAATCATGATGTTTAAGGTACCTTAGCCAGTCTTGCGACTGGCTTTTTGGGTGGGTTTGAGGATGAATTTTAGGAAGTGGAGAGTGAAAGGGGAAAAGTGGACAGTAAATGGCCGGAAGTGGAGAGTAAATGAGGAAAAGTGGACAGTAAATGTTCAGAACCGCACAGTAAAATGTCCAAAGTGGGGAGTAAATGAAAAAGGTCCTTGAAAAAAGGTAATTTAATTGGAATTTAGAGAAGGAGTACGTTATAAAAAGAGCCTAATATTAGATGATGGCAGGAAAGTTAGCTGAGCCAGTCTTGCGACTGGCTTTTTGGGTGGGTTTGAGGATGAAATTTAGGAAGTGGAGAGTGAAAGGGGAAAAGTGGACAGTAAATGGCCGGAAGTGGAGAGTAAATAAGTAAAAGTGGACAGTAAATGTTCAGACCCGGACAGTAAAATGTTCAAAGTGGGGAGTAAATGAAAAAGGTCCTTGAAAAAAGGTCATTTAAATGTTTCAGGGGAAGGATGATATTAGGGGAAGGTAAGAAAAGTTTGCTGGGCCAGTCTTGCGACTGGCTTTTTAGTATTTTATGGGTAATCTAGTATTGCGTATGGTAAGGATGTACTGGATTTTGTAAATATCGAATGATTTGTCCGGTTAAGAATATGATGGTAGGGGGAACACGGTGAAGGTAATGTAGTGAAGTATATTTGTTAACTAAAAAAAGTGTAATAAATGGTTAACAGTTAATGACAAACCTCACTGACAATGGTCGTTTTTTAGTATTAAATAAGGGTTGTTGTCGAATTTTTTGAGCATTTTTGGGGTTCTTGCGAACCCCCTACTATGCACGTCATCTTCCGCTAACGCTTCAGATCACGTGCGCTAAGACCTTCCGCTTTTGACTAGCTTGCCAATTCGCTCTTGCGTCATCTCTCCGAGATCACGCAAACGCTCAGAGGGGGGACCCATGTCGACGGACCAGTTTGGGTGGAAAATTGGAATTCTATCGCCATGTGCTAACGCACATTGCGCCTCCGCTAACGCTGCGGCTTGCAAAATTCCCGATTTAAAGGCTCTTTTGAGAGCGAGCTCTCAAGTGCCTTTAAATCGGGAATTTCGCGGCGATAGAATTCCAATTTTGTGAAAATGGCTTGTCGACATGGGTTTGTAACAATGCTATAATGAATTCGGTTACAATAATGTGTTTGTTTAAATTATTTCAACATTGGAGGGGATGGGCATGGAACTTTTAAATGTATATCAGAATAATTATCTGATAGTTTTTGCGTTCCTATGTCTCGGGGTACTGCTGCCGGTGGTGGCGTTATATTTAGGTAAGCTTTTGCGTCCGCATGTTCCGAGTGATGCGAAGTATACCACATATGAGAGCGGTATTGAGCCATTTCACGATTCCCGTGTACAGTTCAATGTCCGCTATTATATTTTTGCCCTGATGTTTGTTATTTTTGATGTGGAAACGGTGTTTTTATATCCATGGGCTGTGGCCTATGATAAGCTGGGGATTTTTGCATTGGTTGAAATGTTAATTTTCGTTGCCATGCTATTAATCGGCTTAATCTACGCTTGGAAAAAGAAGGTGCTACGATGGATCTAAAATTAGACAACATTTCACCTCGAGAAATGGAAGAGTTACAGAGAAATGTATTTATGACTACGCTAGAGCAAATTAAAGCATGGGCGCGAAGCAGTTCGATCTACCCGATGACATTTGGTCTGGCTTGTTGTGCGATTGAAATGATGGGTGTTGGCGGGGCCAACTATGATTTGGATCGTTCTGGTTCGTTTTTCCGGACATCACCACGCCAGTCGGATTGTATGATTGTGTCTGGAACGGTGACGAAGAAGATGGCACCGATTTTACGAAGATTGTATGACCAAATGCCGGAGCCAAAATGGGTGATTGCGATGGGTTCTTGTGCGACAGCTGGCGGGCCGTATGTAAAGTCATATTCTGTTGTTAAGGGAGTCGACCAAATCGTTCCTGTTGATGTATACATACCAGGATGCCCTCCAAACCCAGCCGCTTTAATTTATGGTATCAATAAGTTAAAGGAAAAGATTCGCTATGAAGCGAAGACTGGGAAGAAGGTGATCTAACCAATGAGTGGGGAAAAGGATCTCGAGCAGTTAAAGAAAGAGGCTGTTGCAAAAGCGAAAGCAGCGGCGGCAGCGAAACGGGCGGCCAAGGCAGCCGGCACGGCGGAGCCGAAGCAGGCAGAGGAGCCAAAGCAGGAGGGAAAACCTGTTGAGCTGGTAAAGGCCGATGAACCAGTGGTACCACCAGCTGAAGCAGGAGCGCCGGTAAACGACGCGGATGATCTTGCGAAGAAAAAGGCAGCGGCGGTAGCAAAGGCGAAAGCGGCTGCAGCGGCGAAGCGAAAAGCGATGGGTGAAGCACCGGCGGAGGAAGCTCCAGCTGAAACGGCACCAGATGCCGATGGCGGTGCGGATGATCTCGCGAAGAAAAAGGCGGCAGCAGTAGCAAAAGCGAAAGCGGCGGCAGCAGCGAAGCGAAAAGCGATGGGTGAAGCGCCAGCGGAGGAAACCGCAAGTGAAGCGGCCTCAGGTGGAGATGCGGATGACCTCGCGAAGAAAAAAGCAGCAGCGGTAGCGAAGGCAAAAGCGGCGGCAGCAGCGAAGCGAAAAGCGATGGGTGAAGCGCCAGCAGAGGAAACCGCGAGCGAAGCGGCCTCAGGTGGAGATGCGGATGATCTCGCGAAGAAAAAGGCAGCGGCAGTAGCGAAAGCGAAGGCTGCAGCAGCGGCAAAGGCAAAGGCGAAAGCAGCCGGAGCAGCTGATGCAGCAGGCGGCGATGATGAGAAGGCGAAGGCGATTGCAGCAGCGAAAGCCAAGGCCAAAGCAGCGGCGGCAGCCAAAGCGAAAGCGGCAGCTGGAGGAAAAGCCGGCAGTGCGGACGCACCGGCGGCAGAAGCAAAGCCATCAGCCAACCAGCCATACTTAGATAAGTATGTTAAGGTGATTGAAGAAAATTTAGGTTCTGATGTTTTAGAAGATTCTTATATTAATAAACTGTCTAAGGATGTTCCAACACTTGTTGCGAAGCGTGATACATATTTTAAACTAGCTCAATTTTTAAAATATAATGAGCTGTTAGGGTTTGATTATTTATCAGAGCTTCATGGAACAGACTTCGAAACATATATGGAAGTGTATGTTCACTTCTACTCATACAAAAATCGTCAATCTGTCGCGTTAAAAGTGAGGATTGACCGCGGGGAACCAACGATTGAGTCGCTCGTGCCGCTTTGGGCTGGAGCGGAGTGGCCTGAATGTGAAGCGTATGATTTACTCGGGATTAAGTTTACCGGACATCCGGACTTGCGCCGCATCTTCCTCGGCGAAGATTGGGTGGGCTATCCACTGCGAAAAGATTATGAGCCGTACGATGTGGAGGTGTAGAGAGTGATCAGAACAGAAGAAATGATACTAAACGTTGGTCCTCAGCATCCAAGTACGCACGGTGTTTTCCGGCTTGTCGTAAAAATTGATGGGGAAACCATTACCGAGGCAAAGCCGGTCATCGGATATTTACACCGCGGGACGGAAAAATTGGCTGAGGATCTGCAATATACACAGATAATTCCTTATACAGACCGAATGGATTATTTGTCATCGATGACCAATAATTATATCCTTTGTCATGCTGTGGAAACGATGATGGGGATTGAAGTTCCGGAACGGGCCGATTTTCTGCGAGTGATTGCGATGGAGCTGAACCGGGTTGCCAGCCACCTTGTGGCATGGGGGACCTACATCCTTGACCTTGGGGCGACGAGTCCATTTATTTATGCGTTCCGTGACCGTGAAATGATTATCAATATGCTGAACGAATTGTCGGGGGCACGCTTGACCTTCAACTATATGCGTGTTGGCGGTGTGAAGTGGGATGCTCCTGAGGGCTGGATTGAAAAAGTTAGAGATTTTGTCCCCTATATGCGCGGACAGCTAAAGGGCTTTCATGACCTTGTTTCCGGAAATGAAATTTTCCTCGATCGGGTAAAAGGCATAGGCAGGTATACGAAAGAGGACGCCCTTAACTATTCACTGAGCGGGCCAAATCTTCGCTGTACCGGCGTTAAGTGGGACCTTCGTAAAGATGAACCCTATTCGATTTACAACCGCTTTGATTTTGATGTTCCGACATCGGAGGAAGGCGATTGCTTGGCTCGCTACCATCTGCGTCTTGCTGAGATTGAGCAGTCGTTGAACATCCTTGAACAAGCAGTGGCGCAATTCCCTGGCGAAGGCCCGATCCTTGCTAAAGTGCCGAAGATTATTAAGGCACCAAAAGGAGAGGCATTTGTCAGAATTGAATCACCGCGCGGAGAAATTGGCTGCTATATTGCGAGTGACGGCAAAAAAGAACCGTACCGCTTAAAGTTTAGAAGGCCTTCCTTCTATAATCTGCAAATTCTCCCAAAACTATTAAAAGGCGAAAATATCGCAAACATGATTGCTATTTTAGGGGCAATTGATATTGTCCTTGGGGAGGTTGACGGCTAATGATAGAAGAATTGCTCCAGTCAAGTCCCGGTTGGGCTAACTTTGGAATTTTCTTTTTACTCGGTGCTGTCTTGCTTTTAATTGTATTAGGCTTCGTAACCTACGGGATTTTAGCAGAGCGGAAAGTCTTAGGTTATATGCAGCTGCGCCATGGTCCAAACCAGGTCGGCGGTAAATGGGGACTGCTGCAAACCGTCGCTGACGTCCTTAAGCTGTTACTAAAAGAGGATATTATCCCAAAAGCAGCCGACAAGCCATTATTTATCATCGCACCAGCGATTGCCTTCGCGCCATCCTTCATGGTTCTGGCGACGATGCCTTTCACCGACAAATTTCAATTTGCGGATATCGGGGTCGGCCTCCTTTATTACATAGCCGTATCCGGATTAACTGTTTTTGGAATGGTGCTAGGCGGCTGGGCATCGAATAATAAGTACGCCCTTTTAGGAGGCATGCGTGCAGCGGCCCAGATGATTTCATATGAAATCCCGCTCGTTATGTCTGTACTTGGTGTTATTCTTTTAACAGGAAGCTTAAATTTAAATGAGATTGTCACGAACCAGGAGCACGGCTGGTGGTTTATTTGGCGGCAGCCAATCGGCTTTATCGTCTTTTTTATTGCATCGATTGCCGAATTAAACCGGACACCATTTGACTTGCCGGAGTCGGAAAACGAACTTGTTGCCGGATACCATGTTGAATATTCAGGATTCCGCTGGGCCTTCTTTATGCTCGCTGAATATGTCTATTTATTCGCAATGTCCGCACTGATTACCGTCGTCTTTCTTGGCGGCTGGCTTGCGCCATTTGGCTTCCTTGACTTTATTCCAGGTGCCGTTTGGTTTGCACTTAAATTCAGTGTCGTTGTTTTCATCTACATCTGGATTCGCGCAACGTTACCGCGTTTCCGCGCCGACAGACTGATGGAATTTGGCTGGAAAGTCCTCCTGCCAATCGCACTAGCAAACATATTCCTAACCGCCTTACTCAAATCATTATTTTTCTAAGGCGTGGTGCCTGACACCATTTACCATTTGCTGTAAAAAGGTGCCTGACACTATAAATTACCACCGAAAACCATCTTTAAAACGTAAAAGGGGTGAAAAACGTGCTTGGATTTGCTAAAGGCTTGAAATATACCCTAAAGAACTTAACGCGCGAAAAGGTTACTTATGATTATCCGAATAAACCGCTGCCGCTGCCGGACCGGTTCCGCGGAATTCAGAAGTTTTATCCGGAGAAGTGTATTGTTTGTAATCAATGTGCTAACATTTGCCCGACCGATTGTATTCAATTAACGGGCAAAAAACACCCGGACCCGGCGAAAAAGGGGAAAATCATCGACACATACGACATTAACTTCGAGATTTGCATCCTTTGTGACCTATGTACGGAGGTTTGCCCGACGGAAGCCATTATCATGACCAATAACTTCGAGCTTGCTGAATACAGCCGTGACATGTTATTTAAAAATCTAGAATGGCTGGATGAAAACGACGAAAACATACGGCAGGTGAATAAAGCATGACATTTTCAGGCGAATTCCTCGCTTTTATGGGCCTCGCACTTGTTGCGATCATCGGCGGCGTGCTTCTGTTGAACCTTACCAAGGTTGTTCATATGGTCGTTGCCCTTATCTTTACTTTTGTAGCAATCGCCGGCATTTACGTGCTGCTTTCTGCTGAATTTGTCGCATCCGTGCAAATCTTAATTTATTCTGGTGCGATTACGATTATCATGCTGTTTGGGATCATGTTAACGAAGCATGATGATGAAAATGAACCTAAAACAGGCAAATGGCGCAAAATCCTCGTGTTTTTGGGGATTGTCGGTTTTGCCTTTGCCGTCTATATTGGCATCTACAATTTCAATATTGAGCAAGTTCCAACCACCTTGCATGAAAACAACACGATGCAAATCGGTAAAGCACTTTACTCAAAATACATCATTCCATTTGAATTAACCTCTGTGTTGCTATTAGCAACACTAGTTGGTGCGATTATTTTAGCGAAGAATGAGAAGAAGGAGGCGGATAACGAATGAGTTCAGTTCCCGCTTCAGCCTTCCTGGCCTTAGCCCTGATATTATTTTGCATCGGCCTATACGGTGCGCTTACGAAGAGAAATACCGTTATCGTGTTAATATCGATTGAATTAATGCTGAATGCCGTGAACATTAACCTTGTCACCTTCAGCAAATATGGGATAGCGCCGTCGATTACAGGTCAAGTTTTTGCCCTGTTTGCCATCAGCGTTGCGGCCGCCGAAGCCGCAATCGGACTAGCAATCTTAATCTCGCTCTATCGCACCAAGAAAACCGTCAACATCGACGAAATGGACACAATGAAAAACTAGGGTGTCAGGCACCATTTCCCTTTAACTGGAAAAGGGTGTCAGGCACCATACAATTTAGACTTTCGACAAAATTCGGGTAGTGACAGGCACGCACGCACACCGCCCGAAAAGGGGATAGTGATAATGATGGAGAATGCATGGCTCATACCGCTTTTCCCGCTATTATCGTTTTTGATCCTTCTTCTATTCGGTAAGCGCCTGAAGGAGGCGAGTGCTTATGTGGGGATTCTTCTCACGCTGGCATCGCTTGTCTTCTCGATTCTCGTATTATTCGAGCGCTTTTCAGAGCCAACCTATAGCACCAAATTTAACTGGCTCACGATCGGAGATCTTCATCTAACAGCGGGTTTTGAAGTGAATCAATTGAATGCATTGATGCTGTTTATCGTATCGCTCGTAAGTTTCTTAGTACATACCTACTCGAAAGGGTACATGAACGGGGATGAGCGGTTTCCAGTATTCTATGCCTATTTAGGACTGTTTACGTTTGCAATGCTCGGGCTCGTCATCTCGCCGAACTTGCTGCAAACCTATATTTTCTGGGAACTTGTTGGTGTTGGTTCCTTCCTATTAATCGGCTTTTATTATTACAAAGAAGAAGCAAAGGCAGCCGCGAAAAAGGCGTTCATCATGACCCGGATTGGCGACGTTGGACTCTTCATTGGGATGATCCTGCTCTTCTGGGAAACAAAAAGCTTTGAATACAGCGAAATTTTCGCGGCAGTTGATGCAGGCGCGATATCAGGCACGATGATCACCTTGACCGCCATCCTGATTTTTATCGGGGCTGTAGGAAAATCGGGTCAGTTCCCGCTGCATACGTGGCTTCCGGATGCGATGGAAGGTCCGACACCTGTTTCGGCCCTTATCCACGCGGCAACAATGGTTGCGGCCGGGGTTTACTTAGTGGCTGCCCTATTCCCGCTGTTCGCAGCAAGCAAAACAGCACTGTTAACGATTGCCGTGATCGGCGCGTTTACGGCCATTTTTGCAGCGAGCATCGGACTTGTCCAAACCGATATCAAAAGAGTTCTCGCCTACTCAACCGTGAGCCAATTAGGCTACATGATGCTGGCGCTCGGCTCTGCAGGTTATGTCGCTGGTGTCTTCCACTTAATGACACACGCGTTCTTCAAGGCGCTTCTATTCCTTGCGGCCGGCTCCGTGATTCACGCCGTGCATACGCAGAACATCGAGGAAATGGGCGGACTTTGGAAAAAATTAAAGTTCACCGGGCCGTTATTCTTAATCGGAACACTCGCCATCAGTGGTGTGCCGTTATTTTCCGGGTTCTTCAGTAAAGATGAAATTTTAATCGCTGCATGGGAAGGCGGACATCCAATCCTTTTCCTATTGGCGCTGATTGCAGCCTTCATGACAGCATTCTATATGTTCCGCTTGTTCTTCATGGTCTTCACCGGCGAAGCTCGCGGCGACCAGGAGCATGTTCACGAATCGCCAAACAACATGACATACCCGATGATCATCCTTGGCGTCTTGGCGGTCATCGCTGGTTATGTGAACACACCATGGTTCGGCTCGTTCCTTGGCGACTGGCTCGTTGACGGCAACCCGGCACTTGGCCATGGCCATATCGAAGGTCCAATCTGGATCATGATTGCGGCAACGGTTGTTTCCTTAGCGGGAATTTACTTTGCCTACATGATGTATTACAAGCGTTCCATCGCCCGCAACACCATCAGCGGCACAGGGGACACCTTGCATACGATTTTACTGAACAAATATTACGTCGACGAATTCTATCAACTCACGGTCGTCGCGTTTACAAAAGGCTTAAGTTATTTCCTTCGCTTCATTGATGTCTTCCTCGTGGAAGGACTCGTCAAGGGTGTTGTCGGAATTGTCCAAGGCCTTGGCAGAACCGGATCGAAGATGCAGACCGGACAGGTACAAACGTATGGCGCTGTCGCCTTTATTGGCCTTGCGCTGCTCGCCGTCATCTTTGCGTTAACAGGGGGGTACTTACGATGAATTTACATGCAGTCCTTACAATCCTAGTATTCTCCCCTTTACTAGGGATTGCCATTTTGGCTTTTATGCCAAAGCAAGCAGAGAAATTAATTAAACTGGTTGGCTTTTTAGCAACGATTCCGGCCCTATTAATCGCGATTGCCGCCTACTTGCACTTTCAGTGGGGCAAGGATTTAGCCGATTTTGCCGTCTCGACATCGTGGATTCAATTCCGCGGCATGGGCGGCGTCCCGGAGCCATTTTTCTCCGTGAATTATGAGCTTGGGCTAAGCGGTTTCCAGCTCGTGCTTGTCGTCCTTACAGCCGTCGTCGCGACACTTTCAGCGCTAGCGGCAGCCAAATTTGTTAAAAAAGAGTGGAAAGGCTACTTCATGCTGTTCCTTTTACTAGAGATCGGCATGCTCGGTGTCTTTACCGCAGAAAATTTAATTCTATTCTTCATCTTTTTCGAAGTGACCCTGATTCCAACCTTCTTCTTAATCGGAAAATGGGGTTATTTTGAAAAAGAAAAAGCAGCCTACAGCTTCCTAATCTATAACGGTTTAGGGTCGGCTGTCCTGTTGATTGTGATTATGATTCTGTTTGGAAAAACTGGCACAACCAATATCGAGATGCTGACTAAAATCATGGCCGACCCAAGCGCACCGCTGTCCGGCGATTTGAAGCTCGGTCTATTAATCTCGCTGTTGATTGCCTTCGGTGTCAAATTGCCGATCTTCCCATTGCACAGCTGGATGCTTAAGGTACACGTCCAGGCGCCGCCATCGGTAGTAATGATCCACTCAGGGATCCTGCTCAAAATCGGTGCGTACGGGTTAATTCGTTTTGGGATGGGGATTTTTCCCGAGCAGTTTAAGACCCTTAGCATCCTGATTGCTATTCTCGGAGTGATTAACCTGCTCTACGGGGCGTTTCTAGCATTCATTCAAACAGACTTTAAAATGGTGTTAGCCTATTCCTCGATTTCACATATGGGCATCGTGTTAATCGGACTTGCTGCCATGAACGAAGCCGGAGTGCAAGGGGCGATTTTCCAAGTGATTTCGCACGGCTTGATTTCCGCGTTATTGTTCTTCCTGGTTGGTGTCTTGTACGAGCGAACCGACACATCGCTGATCGAAAATCTCGGCGGTATTGCGAAAGGGATGCCGATTGCCGCAGGCTTCTTGCTTGCCGGTGCAATGGCCTCACTCGGATTGCCGGGCATGTCTGGGTTCGTCAGCGAATTTATGGCCTTCCTCGGGCTGTTCAAAGAATTGCCGTGGATTGCTGCTGTTGGTACCATCGGGATTATCATGACGGCGGCGTACTTGCTGCGCGCAGTGCTTGGCATGACGTACGGCAAGGCACACCGTGAATTTACCGGCGTCCTTGACCTTAGAGGGGTCGAATTGGTCCCAGTCGGAGTTCTGATGTTACTAATCGTGTTAATCGGCGTTTTCCCAAGTGTGTTAAGCTCACCGCTGCAAACAACACTGGAAACAATCATGCTTGGGTTAGGAGGGTGATGAAGGATGAGTCTGAAGACATTGAGCGAATTTAATTGGAGTGTTATGACACCAGAGTTCATCATCCTTGGCGTCATCGCATTGTTGACATTACTAGATTTATTTTTGCCAAAGCGCCTGGACCGCAGAATCCTTGGCTGGCTCAGCATTGCTGGTATTTTTGCCGCCATTGTTGCGCTTTTCGGCTTACTTGGCACGGAGCCAACCACGATTCTGTATGATACATTTACGTTTGATACCTTTGGCAAGTCGTTTAAATTACTGCTCCTTGCCGGTGCCGGTCTTGTCCTATTTTTGGCTGTCAGCTATGACGCTAAAGATGGCCTGGAAGAGTACCGCGGCGAGTTTTACTACTTGTTCTTAACAGCCTTGCTCGGTGCGATGTTCATGACATCGAGCGGCGATTTAATTACACTGTTTATCGGATTGGAATTGCTCTCGATTTCTTCCTATATATTAGCGGGCATCAAGAAGCACAACCTAGAGTCGAACGAATCAGCGATGAAATACGTCATCAATGGCGGGATTTCAACGGCGATCACGCTGTTCGGGATGAGCTATGTGTACGGCTTAACCGGCTCAACCAATTTAGCGGAAATCGCGAACAAGTTGTCCGCGGTGGTCGACGGACAGCAGGCATATTTGCTCGGCCTTGCCTTCTTGCTGATTTTCGTCGGTCTATCATTTAAACTGGCTTCGGCACCGTTCCATATGTGGGCGCCGGACGTTTATCAAGGGGCGCCGACACCGGTTACCGCCTTCCTGAGTGTGGTCTCGAAAACGGCTGGGTTTGTGATTGTCATCCGGATTCTAATTTCCGTGTTTTACAATGCCGCTCCGTCCGGGGATGGAAGCAGCATCCTATTCAAAATGCACGATTACATGGCCTTCCTTGCCGCGGCAACGATGATCATCGGTAACGTCGTCGCGTTGAAACAAACGAATATTAAACGGATGTTTGCCTATTCCAGTATCGCCCACGCCGGCTATCTGCTTGTCGCCTTAACGACGATGAGCGCGAATTTAATCTTTTCCGTTTGGTTTTACCTGCTCGCCTACATGTTAATGAACCTTGGCGCATTTGCAGTCATCCAAGTCGTAACGGAAAAAACAGGTTCAGCTAAGATTGCTGATTTCGCCGGGCTGTACCGCCGTTCACCGGTTCTCGCTGTCACAATGGGAATTTTACTCGTTTCCCTGGCAGGCTTCCCGGGCACGGCCGGATTCATCGGCAAATTAAACATCTTTGTCGGCGCCTTTTACGGCGAGCCGCATTACGTGCTGGCTTCAATCATGATTGCAGCCACCGTCGTCTCGTATTTCTATTATTTCGGCGTCATGACGCAAATGTTCTTCCGCCCGGCGCGCGATGAAAGCAAGTTCAACCTGCCATTCGCCATTATCGTTGTCCTTATTGTCGCCGTTGTCGGATCCGTATTATTCGGGGTTGCGCCTAACATCGCCCTCGACTTCTTGAACAAGATGTAAGGACTTTTTTGAAAAAGTAACACAGGGAACGGGGTCAAATAAAGGGGTATCTATACAAAAAGAAGAGGCTGGGGGGCCTCTTCTTTTATTGTTTCATTTATTCTACCCGATCATCTTTTTCCGACAATTTCTCCTTAACATCCCCGTAGCCTTCCTTTAATTTACCCTTTGCTTTATCCATTTTTCCTTCGGCTTCCTTTGAGTGATCGTCGGTTAATTTACCCCATTGCTCTTTTCCTTCACCCTTCACTTGGTCAAGCTTACCTTTTACTTGTTCTTTATTCATAGTCAATTCCTCCATGTCAAAAGTTTTTTGTTTCCACTACTCTATTACCCTATGAGAAAGTGCAGTAAACTCTAGTTGTTAGTTTCATCCGTCTTTTCCCCATCATCGATGCCGTTATCTTGGTCGACGCCATCACCGATTCCCTCTTCTTTTAATTTGTCCTCAACATTGTTTTTGATATCGTTTAAATTGTCCTTCGTTTCCTTAAAGGCATCATTGGATTCCTTTTTTGTATCGTTATCAATCGCATCTTTTTGCTCGCCATCATTAATGCCATTATCTTGATCGACACCATCGCCGCATCCGGCTAATCCGCCAAATGTTAGTAAAACAGCAAAGCCGCCAGCTAGTAATTTTTTCTTCTTAGTAGTAATCATGCTTACTCCTCCTTTAAATTCGTCTAGCTGGTGAGTATATTTCCCCGTAAAAAGAATTCAAAACCACAATTCCATCCAAATTCATTTCCTTCATTAAGTGCATTTTTTTAGGCTGTGTTAAAGCACAATGTTGATTGGAGTGGAAGGCGCGAGACTCCTGCGGGAGCAGCGGGACAGGTGAGACCCCGCAGGCGCGTGATTCGCCGAGGAGGCTCACCGCCCGCCCCGCGGAAAGCGAAGCGCCTGGAACGGAAATCAACATTCACTTTTAACAGAGCCTATTTTTAAAAAAACAGCGAGCCAAAGACATATGTTTGAAGAAAGGGTGTTGGGGTATTACAGTTACCAAGCAAAATTAGAAAAAAGGAGAGAGGTTACATGACGTTAAGAAGTATGACGGCCGGGTGGTACACATATACCGACCAAATTCCAAACTTACTATTGGCACTGCTGGTCTTATTAGTTGGCTGGCTGGCCGCTAAAGCGATTGGCAGAGGTGTAGAAGCCGCACTCAAGAAAACAAACTTTGATGATAAGCTGTTTTCCAATTTTGGAAAGCAGAAATATTCATCAGAAGTGATGATTGGAAAAATAGTTTACTATCTATTATTGGTGTTTGTGTGGACGATCTTTTTTAATATGCTGAACTTAAGCCTGATAGCGACGCCGCTCGTTCACATGTTATCGACAATCACAGCAGCGATCCCCAATCTATTAAAAGCAGCACTGATTCTTCTGTTTGCCTGGGCGGTTGCGACCGTGTTGAGACTGCTTTTTATAAAAGGAGCAACGATGTTCCGTGTAGAAAGCCATCTAGTAAAATGGAAGATGGCAAAGACTCAATTAGATGCCAGCACCAAGGTGAACAGTATTGCGAAGGCACTCTTTTATTTTGTTCTACTGCTATTTTTACCAGGGGTATTAGGCGCATTGCAGCTGGAAGGGATTTCTGAACCTTTCACACATGTCCTTTCGACCTTACTCACCTTTATTCCGAAATTATTTGCGGCAGCACTGATTGTGTTTATCGGCTGGCTGATTGCAAAACTTGTTCGTGATATTTTAACAAATTTTTTACAAAGCATTGGGACGGAACGACTCGGGCAGCGATTTGGAAATGATGGAGCGAATCTTTCCGCCATTATCGGAAATATCGTGTTCATTCTCATCTTAATACCAACGATTATTACTGCGTTGGACAAATTAGATTTAAAAGGAGTTTCAGAGCCGGCAATTGCGATGCTGCAGCAGATTATGACCCTGATTCCAAACATTGCTGCGGCCATCATGTTGATTTTACTAGGAATCTGGCTTGGAAAATGGGTCGAAAAAATGGTCGAGCAAATGCTCTGGCGCATACGGTTCGATAATATTTTTTACCACATAGGAATCGGCTCATTAACACCCAAGGGCCAGTCGAAGTACACGCTGTCACAGCTCGTTGGGCTGCTGGCGAAAATTGTGGTGGTGCTCTTATTTACCGCAGAAGCCTTACAAATTGTTCATTTAGATTTCTTAGTTACGTTAGCAACAGGGGTAATAGCCTATTTACCAATGGTAGTAGCGGCTTTAGTAATCTTAGGGGTCGGCTTATATGTAGGCTATTTAGTCGAGAGAGTGTTGCAAAATGTCTTAAAACAGCGCTACTCCCGCACGCTCGCTGCTGTCGCGAAATATGCCATCTTTACGATTACGCTGTTTATGGCGCTAGATCAACTGGGTGTAGCTCATTCCATTGTCAATGCGGCCTTTATTCTTGTCTTAGGCGGTTTGGCGCTGGCATTTGGTCTTGCATTCGGCCTTGGAGGAACAGAGTTTGCCCGCAAATATTTGCGGAAACTGGACAATAAACTGGATGAGGAAAATGTATAAACAGGACAGTCGTTTAGTCCAGGAAAGAACAGCCCTGTGGAAGCGGGAAATTACTAAACAGAACAGCCTGTTTATCAGGAAATTACTAGACAGAACAGCCCTTTGGAAGAGGATAAATTTTAGAAACAGTCACCTAGACGAGGAAAATTTATAGACAAAGCAATCCGGAATCGTCCTTGGTTTCGGATTGTTATTTTTAGAAGGGAGGTTGGGGTTACATGCTGCTGATTAATCTATTTGCGATTGCCTTGCTCATCGTCTTAACGGGCTTCTTCGTCGCGATTGAATTTGCCATTGTCAAAGTACGGACATCAAGGATTGACCAATTGATTCTGGAAGGGAAAAAGAGCGCTATTGCAGGGAAAAAGGTTGTGACCCATCTGGATGAATATTTATCAGCCACACAGCTTGGCATCACGGTAACGGCATTGGGACTGGGGTGGCTGGGAGAGCCTACGGTGGAAAAGTTGCTGCACCCGTTGCTGGCAGTGCTAGGGATGAACGAGGCCGTGACCCATATTGTTTCTTTTGTGCTTGCCTTTTCCGTGGTTACCTTTATCCATGTAGTTGCGGGCGAACTAGCGCCGAAAACGGTTGCCATCCAAAAAGCGGAGGCGATTACGCTGCTATTCGCCAAACCGATCATCATATTTTACAAAATTATGTTTCCATTTATTTGGTTATTAAACAATGCCGCCCGATTGCTTGTCGGCCTGTTTGGTTTAAAGCCAGGGTCCGAGCTTGAAGTGGCGCACTCGGAGGAAGAACTGCGGATTCTCCTGTCAGAAAGCTATCATAGCGGAGAAATTAACCAAAACGAATGGAAATATGTCAATAATATTTTTGAATTTGATGAGCGAATCGCCAAAGAAATCATGGTGCCGAGGACTGAAATGAGCTGTCTCTCGGTTGAAGATTCGATTCAGGACGTGGTGGAAACCATGAAGGCGGAAAAATTTACCCGGTATCCGGTGATGGAGGGGGATAAAGACCATATTATTGGTGTAATGAACGTGAAAATGTTTTTAACAGCAAAAATCATGAATAAGGGCCTCTATCAAGATTGGAAAATAAAATCCTATATTCAGCCTGTTATTCGCGTCATTGAAACGATCCCGATTCATGACTTATTGATCAAGATGCAGATGGAGCGGACCCATATGGCGATTCTGCTGGACGAATATGGCGGTACCTCCGGTTTAGTGACGGTTGAGGATATCATTGAGGAAATCGTTGGCGAGGTAAGGGATGAATTTGATGGGGACGAGGTAGCAGAGATTCGAACGATTGAGGCGGATAAACACTATATTATTGATGCCAAAGTTTCCATTCGCGAGGTAAACCAGCTGCTCGGCATTCACTTAACCGTCGAGGATGTAGATACAATCGGCGGCTGGTTCCTGACACAAAACCCCACCGCTCAACTAGGCGCGGGCGCAGTAGAGGAGGAGGAAGAGTATTCGTTCAAAGTCCATGAAGCGGATGGCTACCACATCATGTATTTGGAAGTGATAAAGCATAATTGAGGCCTCGGATGGGGCTTTTTCTTTTTTTGTAGTTTGTTCTTACTAGGGGTTATTGGTGACCTTAAGCGGAGGGGAAAAAAGAGAAAATGGTCACCAATTAGTGTTTTGGTGACCGGGGAAGCAGTGCACTTAAAGACAATTTAGTTGTTTCAAAGAGAGTTGTTGCTAATCCAATCACTCCTGGATTTCATCCATTGCAGGAAGCCTGAGTTTCTTTTGTTTTTCCTTCATCAGGTGAATATCATCGGCAAAGGTGTTTGAAAGCACCTTTTCCGCCCCAAATAGCAAGAGCTGATCTCCTTCATGGAGGGTGGTATCATAGACGTTTTTTCTAATCTTTTCTTCCCCGCGCTTGATAAACAGGACGACAAACTCCAACTGTTCATGCCCATGGTGCACACGGCCTACCGAGTTGGAGTTGAGTGTTGATTCTTTATAAATATGGAGATTTAATAGTGCATCCGCTTTATCTGTTAAAAATACATCCCGAATTGGCAAATCAGCCAGCTCCACATTCCGGTTCATTTTTCGATGAAAGAACGCCGATAACAGCGTCTGACTCCACGTCAGCTTTAAAACGCCAAACACGAGGATGAGAGCACTGGCAACAGAGACGATCTCTTTCATTCTCAGCCCCTTCGAAAGAAACTGACTAACCGATGAAATAATAACAGCAAGAGAAAAGGCACCAAACAAGATGAGAAAAACGCCTAGCTTTCGGCGAACCGGATGACCCAATATCAGCTCAGACTCACCCGTCGTAAAGCCTGTACTGGTCATCATCGAGACAACTTGAAACCGGGAAACCTCAGATTTGAGTCCTGTTAACCGAAATAAAATCACGAAAATTTCTGTGACCGTAATAATGATGAAGAAGTAAATGAGT
Organism: Neobacillus sp. NPDC093127; assembly: GCF_044754175.1. Taxonomy (NCBI): domain Bacteria; kingdom Bacillati; phylum Bacillota; class Bacilli; order Caryophanales; family Bacillaceae; genus Neobacillus; species Neobacillus sp. NPDC093127. Next base: position 19,678 of record NZ_JBIVOP010000019.1, on the reverse strand, counting down.
AAAAAAAGTAAGTTCATTTTTCACCTCATAAAAACCATTCTCAGGCGTCGTAATTTTGATAGAGAAAAAAAGCAGTTGGGGCTATTAATCCGCCCCAACCTTCGACTACTGCATTTTCTCATTATAAAATTTCACGGAATACATCGCACCCTCGCTGACCATATTGTTATCCTCTTCATCATGTGGGTGGGGATGCCCGCCTTTTTCAATCGGGAGATGTTCGCTTTTATCAAAGACAGTCGGTTTGATTTTCCGTTTCCACTTTCGAAGCATATTTTCCGTTTTGATGCGGTTCGGTTTAGACGATAGCCACACCGCAGCAGATGCAGATGCTCCGATTCCTACAACCATTAGTGATGTTACTCCTAAGCCTCGTTTCAAAACAAAACCCTCCTTTGGATTTCAGCTGGAGCCCAAATAGCAGCTCCAATTCCATTTAAACTATAAATACCCTGTGAATCTTGTTAATAAACCTATTATCAAAAGTTTCATTTCGGCAAAAAGCGGGGATTTACCATTATAAACTAACATGAGTTTCAACTCCCGACCAATGCATGGATGTGTATGTAATATGAGTAGTACACCAACAAAATAAAGGCGGTGTGAGCAGAGCCCGGCTTAACCTATTCAAAGTACGAAATTTATATTCACTTCGACTAGTTATTCCGATTCGTTTATGCGGCGCTCCGCCCCTTTTCACAGAAAAAGGAGAAACTATGGAAAAATATATCGGCGCTCCCAAGTGGAAATGGTTTCAATTTACTGAAACTGAGATTGATAGCATAAGACCGCTCATCGAAAATGAAAGTTACGGATGCAAAGACTGGCTTGATCAAGTTCGCGAAAGCAGAACAAATTGCCTGCGCGTAAGCATTTTGGAAAATGGAGAAAAGGTCGTCAATGGCTCGCTCATTTATAAACAAAGTTTTATACAGGAATCAGATTATCAACTCTTTCATTTTTATGTGACCAAAAATCAATGGATTTCTGTAGACCTGGAATTGTCGGTCCTGAAACACATCGATTCAGAAGGACTTTTACGAAAAATTGACCGGACTGAAAACGCAGTCGACGGTTTTTTACTTTTTCTTGGAGAATTGATGAATGAAATGTTAGTGGAAATTGATGGGTTTGAAGCGGAGCTCAAAAGACTGATTTGGAGTATCCGAAAAAAGAATGAAACGGGCATCCTCGAAATCGTCTATATGCGCCGCCACGAGCTGTTAGTATGGAAAAGTCTATTGATTCCCATCCAGGAACTGAAAATGGCGATAGCGGAAATTTCCCTTCATCGCGGCGGAAATCACGAGATTTTTCGTGCAACATCGCAACGAATTGAGCGGGCATTCTCGCTGCTGAACGAGTATGAACATGAAATTGATTCGATTATTAAATTAGAGGAAGTCATCTCCTCCCACCGTGGTAACGAAATTATGAAAACTTTAACGGTGATTACGACCATTTTTACACCGATCATGGCATTCGGGGCGTTATGGGGCATGAACTTCACAAATATGCCGGAGCTTGAGTGGCGGTATGGCTATATTTTTTCAATCCTTCTTATCATAATTTCCACGGTCCTGCTGTATGGTTATTTAAAAGTTAAAGGCTGGACAGGCGACCTGTTAAAAGGGAGAAAGAAAGGTTCATTTTTTAAATAGGGGTTTGGTCATCCCACTTCGGTGGTAGAACACTAGTAGGGACGGTGGTTTAATTATGTGGTTGCAAGGTTCAGTAAACCCGTTGGGATGAAGGACAGCAATCTGAAGGAGGAATGGAACATGGCTAAGAATGATGTTGAGCAAAAGGAAAATCAAAAAGAGCGACACGAACAGAATGGGCAAAGCAACAGTGACAATCATTCCATGAATGGTGACCCTGAACTCCAGCAAAGCAACGGTGACCGTGAACTCCAGGAAAGATACAGGGACGGTACATCGATGCAAGGCGATATAAAGGATCAACAACAGAAATGGAAAAGGTCCGAAGATGGCCCTGACACAAATCAAGATGAGGTATTGCAGCAAAAATATGGACATCGGGAAGACGGGACAGCTCCTCCGATGAATGGTGAGATCGAATCGCAAGAAGGGGACGACGAGCAAGAATCACACGAGCATCAGCAATTTAGTAACTGAACGCTTGTGAATCAGCTCCATTTGCAACGGCAGCTGAGGTGAATTTTTCACATGAAACGGATGAGCTGTTGATAGAAACGTATTTTCCTATATTAAAACGATAAAAAAGTGTTTTAGATGGGGAAAAAGGTGGTACACCATAACCAGGTTGCATTAAAATAACCTGAAATTAGGAAAACAATTGAATGAGAAGGAGGCTGATTTAAATATGAAGGGCTGCAAATGAAGTAAAGGCTAATGAAAAGGCTAGTTATGAAAGGCAGCTATTTAAAAAAAATTTAAAGGAGGAAATGACAATGGCAAAAAATAATAAAGAACCAATGAGTTTAGAGGAAGCAGGACGTAAAGGCGGAGAGGCAACTGCTAAGAATCATGATAAAGATTTTTATCAAGAGATCGGGCAAAAGGGCGGAGAGGCAACTGCTAAGAATCATGATAAAGATTTTTATCAAGAGATTGGACAAAAGGGCGGAGAAGCCACTGCCGAGAATCATGGTAAAGAGTTTTATCAAGAGATTGGGCGTAAAGGCGGGGAAGCCACATCCGAGAATCATGATAAAGATTTTTATCAAGAGATTGGGCAAAAAGGCGGAGAAGCCACTTCCGAGAATCATGATAAAGAGTTTTATCGAGAAATCGGGCGTAAAGGCGGGGAAGCCACATCCGAGAATCATGATAAAGATTTTTATGAAGAAATTGGACAAAAAGGCGGAGAATCGCGTAGCAAACAACGCAATAACGATTAATCCTTATAATGGAATAAGGGAAAAATACAAAACCACAGCCAGGCTGAAGAAGCCTGGCTTTTGGCTTTTGGTGAAGCGGATGGCGGGGCTTTCAGAACAGGGCGGCCGGGCCATTTGGTCTATTAAGTCAACTAGAATATTTTGGTATAATACAAAAAAATAATATTTTTTAAAAAAAGAGGTTTACGAGTTTAGTAAAAGGGTATGTACAAAATAAAATTTAAAGGTGTGAGAAAATGAATATTACCATAAATAAACATCAGAATGATGAGGGAATATTGGTGCAGGTAGGCGGGGAAATTGATGCGTTTACGGCGCCGAAGCTGAGAGAGGAAATATTGCCGCTCGCCGAAGGGGAACATAAATCGATTATCGTCAATCTTAAGGATGTCTCCTATTTGGACAGTACCGGACTTGGTGTCTTTGTTGGCTTATTCAAGCAGCTAAAGCAAAATGACGGCGAATTAAGGTTGATTGAGTTATCGGATCGACTAGTGCGGCTCTTCGAAATTACTGGCTTGAGTAACATAATGGATATTTCGGCACATTCTGAGGGTGGAGGAAGATGAGCGAAGTGATGGATTATATTGAAATGAAGATTCCGGCCAAACCGGAATATATTGGTGTTATTAGATTGACGTTATCAGGAATTGCCAGCCGGCTTGGATATACATATGAAGAAATTGAGGATATGAAAATTGCTGTCAGTGAGGCTAGTACCAACGCAGTCCAGCATGCATACCGCAAGGACGAGGGCGGGGAAGTCATCATCGGCTTTGGAATTTACGAGGACAAGTTGGAAATCGTCGTCGCCGACAGTGGCAGGAGCTTTAATTTTTTACAAACAAAAAATGAATTAGGCCCTTACACAGAATCAAGTACAGTCGAGCAGCTGGCAGAAGGAGGGTTAGGTCTTTTCTTGATAGAAACGCTAATGGATGATGTCCGGGTACTGAATCATTCCGGAGTAACGGTATTCATGGTTAAGAACCGAAGTGGGGAGCGTGATAATCATGACACAACCATCTCAACCCATGAAACGAACTAAGGAAGAAATTGATGCCCTCATCTTAGACTTTCAACAGAACGAGAGTTCACAGGCACAAAACATTTTGGTGGAACATTACACGGCCTTGGTCGGGAGCCTTGCGCGGAAATATTCAAAGGGAAGATATTTACATGAGGATATCATGCAGGTTGGAATGATTGGCTTGTTGTCCGCAATCAGAAGATATGATGCAGGTGTGGGGAGATCGTTTGAATCGTATTTAATTCCAACCGTTATTGGCGAAATCAAGCGGTTTCTAAGGGATAAAACGTGGAGTGTCCATGTACCGCGGCGCATCAAAGAAACATGGCCGAAAATTAAATCAGTCGTGGACGAGCTGACCAATCAATATCAACGGTCCCCAAGGATTGACGAAATTGCCGCGTTTATGGAGATTTCCGAAGAGGAAGTATTAGAAGCGATGGAGATGGGGAAGAGTTATCAAGCCGCATCGGTCGATCAATCGATTGAAACGGGTTCCGAAGGCAGCACGATGACGACGCTCGACATTGTCGGAACGGAAGAGGAAGGCTTCGAAAAAGTCGACCAAAGGCTGTTGCTCGAGAGCGCTTTCCACGTTTTATCAGATAGAGAAAGGCAAATCCTCGAATGCACCTTTATCGAGAATAAAAGTCAAAAGGAAACGGGAGAGTACTTGGGGATTTCACAGATGCATGTATCTCGCTTGCAAAAAAAGGCGCTTGAAAAATTGCGGAAGGCACTTAGCGGGGGTCAGACCCCCGATGTATTAACGCGTTAACATGGCGGGGGTCTGACCCCAGAGGAGGCGGCTAATGGATGGCGATGAAGATTGTCATTGTCGATGATAATAAAACAAATTTAATGATTGTTGAAAAAATCCTCATGAAGGCTGGCTATAGACGCTTGGTGCTGCTATCATCGGCCACGGAGTTATTTGACTATCTGCAGCTTGATGCGGTTAATCCTCCTGAAGATGATATCGATTTAATATTGATGGATTTGATGATGCCGGAAATTGATGGCATCGAGGCCTGCCGTACGATTCTTGGGATTGAGCGGTTCCGCGATCTTCCGATCATTTTCGTCACGGCAATGGGAGACTCCAATAAAATGGCCGAGGCCATGGATGCGGGAGCCCTTGATTATGTGATGAAGCCAATCAATAAAGTCGAGCTGCTGGCGCGGATCCGCTCCGTCCTCCGCATTAAGGTTGAAAAGGACTTGCGCAAGGAACGGGATAAGCGGATTCAATATGAGTTGGATTTGGCCAAGCAGGTGCAGGTCAGCATGCTTCCAGGTCCGATTCAGAAAGAGGATGTAACGATTTCGGCGGTCTACAAGCCGTCCTTTGAGCTTGCCGGCGACCTGTATGCCTGGTACAAGATTAGCCCGCATCGCTATGGTGTGATTTTGCTCGATATGATGGGCCATGGAATCTCGTCATCGCTTGTGTGTATGTACATATATTCGGCCTTAAAGGATTCAATTACCGGTTTGTGCGATCCGGAGGCCGTCATGAAAGAACTAAACTGGCGCATGAACCAGCTCCACAATGATAGTTTAATCAACTATTATTTCACAGCGATTTACTTTGTTCTCGACACGGAAAAGCAGTCGATAGAATACGTGAATGCCGGCCATCCTGCGGGGATTGCGCTGGTCGATGGTGAAGTGAGGCTGCTGGAGAAAGGCTGCCCCGCTCTAGGTTTTTTTGATGAAATTAAGGTGAACAAAGGGGTCATTTCGTACCAGAATGACGCACGGATTTTGCTGTTTACCGACGGGTTGTCGGAATGGCTGGAGGAAGAGTATGAGGATGCTGTAGTGAAGCTGACCAGCTGCTTGGTAGAGGATGGGATGACTGATCCGGCGGAGCTGCTTCAGCGGCTGCAGCCAAATTCCGAGCTCACAAGTCCCCAAAAGGATGATATTTGTTTGGTGATGATTTCGACGAGCTGATGTGCGGAGGGGGACCTTTCATGCTTAAGGGGACCTTGGGGGGACTCTTGGGACTCTGGGAGGGGTCCTATTGTTGCCTCGCGGGCTGGAGAATGCTTTTGTGCCGGGCACTCTGGGAGGGTCATGGTGTTCTCCAGGGCGGGCGGAAAAGGTCAAAGGCAGGCACTCAGCGAGATTTTTTTGTGACTGAGGATGCCCCACTTTTCCCTTTTTATTGTCCACTTCCCAAAATCCATCCCCAAACAAGCTAAAAAGCCAGGCGGCAGCCTGGATCAGGTAACTTTCCTCTCCACTATCTGGAGGTTACGCCCTTTTTTATTGAAGATCCTTCCCATAGGTCCTTTTTTATGACCTTTTTAAATGGGCTTTATGATTTACTGTCCACTTTGGACCATTTACTATCCGGTTCTGCGGATTTACTGTCCACTTTGGACTTTTTACTGTCCGGTTTTGGGGATTTACTCTCCACTTTTCCACTTTTACTGTCCACTTCCCAAAATCCATCCCCAAACAAGCTAAAAAGTCAGGTGGAAGCCTGGCTCAGGTAACTTTCCTCTCCACTATCTGGGATGAGGCCCTTTTTTATTGAAGATTCGGGAATTGTGCCTGAAGCGCGACTTTTTTAGCCTTAACGAGCACAAATAATCATCCACAGTTCCCATGAGCAAGTAAAACCACCAAGCCCGGGCACTCTGAAAGGATCACAGTGCCTGTGAGCATGGAAAAATGCCAAGCCCGGGCACTCTGAAAGGATCACAGTGCCCGTGAGCATGAAAAAACGCCAAAGACGGGCACTCTGAAAGAATCACAGTGCCCGTGAGCATGAAAAAACGCCAAAGACGGGCACTCTGAAGAATCACAGTGCCCGTGAGCATGAAAAAACGCCAAAGACGGGCACTCTGAAAGAATCACAGTGCCCGTGGCCAGGGTAAAACTTCAATTCTGGGCACTCATTGTGCCCGCAAACGGGAATCGAAAAAGATATACACGTGCCGGCACCCATTTAACCCGACACCTATTTACAAAAACCAAGTCCTACTCCCCCAAATAAGCCTCTAACATCCATTTGTGCTTCTCTAGGGAGGTGCGAATCGCAATGAACATATCAGCGGTCGGCTGATCATCGTTGTCTTCGGCGGCTGTTATTCCCTCTGTAAGCTCGGTACAAATTGTGTTAAAATCATCCGCCAACGTTTGCACCATCTCACTAGCACTTTCGCCGCCGGCGGCCTCCTCGATGGAAGCTAGCTCCAATTGCTTTTTAAGAGTTGCCGAAGGCGTTTCGCCTACCGCCAGCATTCGTTCGGCGATTGTATCAAGATGTAAGGCTGCTTCCGTATACAATTCCTCAAACTTAACATGCAGCGTGAAGAAATTCTCTCCTTTTACATACCAATGATAATGGTGCGTCTTCATAAAAAGAACAGAGAAATTCGCCACCTGCTTGTTAAGTGTCTCAGATATAATATCGTTTTTATCCTTCGTTTTTACCACTTTTACATACCTCCATTGATGAATTAAGTTGATACCTATTCAATACCCGCAGCTCTATCGGTTGAAACCTTATAATAATTTTTCAAAAAGAGGTTTGAAAAATAACTGAAGTGGGTAATAAGACCTTTATATTGATTTGCCAATTCAAATGGGATGATACCGGTAGGAAGTTATGGTAGAATTAGGGATATTCTACTGATGAACAATACCGGGGGGCGATCAACATAAAAGGAATTAATTACAGCATCCACGCGAAAATCATTACCGGCTATTTAACCATCTTAATCTGTTTAGTTCTCTCACTGCTCATCGTGATTAGCAGGATGACAGTTTTGCAGAAAGAGATAGATTATGTGTCCGAACACGATATTGAGGTCCACGATCTCGCGAATCAGATTCAAAAAAATGTCCTCGACATGGAGACCGGGATGAGAGGCTATGTAATAACGGGAAATAAGGAGTATCTCGATCCTTATAATCTCGCGAGCCGCAGCTGGCTCGACAACTACAATAAACTGCATTCGCTGTTAACCGACAACAGCAGGCAGCAGCGGAATTTGGAGGAGATGAAACCGCTGATTTTGAACTGGGTAACGAATACCGGCGAATATGTCATCAATGCAAAAAGGGCAAAAAACACAGCCGCTTTGGACAAGCATTTTTCGGAAAATACCGGAAAGAAATTAACCGATCAGCTGCGTACACAGTTAGATTCCTTTCTTGCTAATGAAAAGAAAATAACGACTGAACGGACGAAACAGCTCAATCAGAGCAATATGAATTTAAAAATAACCTTGTATGCCATTATTCTTTTGGTGACGATGATTACAATCGTAACAGCGATTGTCCTGTCTAATTCCATTGTGAAGACAATTAAACAGGTTGTGAAAGCCATTATGAGTATCACAGATTCAGAGGTCGACCTGACGACAAGGATTAAAGTGAATACCTGTGATGAAACCCAGGAGCTGGCTGTGGCGATGAACAAGCTGCTGAGCAATCTCGAGAAACAGAGCTGGGTCCAGAAAAGCATGACGGAGATCGCAACGATGTATCAAGGGATTACCGATATTAAAGAATTGGCGCAAGCGTTTATCACAAAGCTTGCTCCGTTGCTGCACGCTACGTATGGTGTCGTTTATCTTCGAAAGAGTGATGCGGGCGGGGGGACGTACTACGCCAAAGTGGCCGGCTATGCACTTGCGAATGAGGAAAATGCCGCGGCTAGCTTTCGTTTAGGAGAAGGGTTAATCGGCCAAGCTGCCCTTGATAAACGAATCTTTCTCACTGAGAAGCTGCCGAAAGAGCATCTCAAGGTGACCAGCGGCTTAGGTGCTTCCTCACCGCGTAATCTATTAATTGCTCCGATTTTGGTGGATGACAGGGTAGAAGCGGTCATCGAGTTCGCCGCCCTGCAGCCGTTTCTCGCACAGCACCTGACTTTACTTGACATGCTGCAGGACAAGTTTGGTTCGGCGATTACAAGTGTGGCGGGAAGGATGGAAGTGGAACGACTGCTCGGAGAATCGCAAATTTTAACCGAAGAACTGCAGGCACAATCGGAAGAGCTCCAAGCGCAATCTGAAGAACTGCAAATGCAGCAGGAGCAGCTGCGGATTACCAATGAATTTTTGGAAGAAAAGAACGAATACGCCGAACAACGAGCGGCAGAACTTAAAATAGCGAAGGATGAACTAGAAGATTATTCGGTGAAACTAAAGCTGAGTTCGCAATACAAAACCGATTTTCTGGCGAATATGTCGCATGAGCTGCGGACACCATTGAACAGCATTCTTATTCTCTCGCAAATGCTGATGGAGAATAACGCGGAAATGGACAGGTCAGAAGTGGAAGAATACGCCCGCGTCGTCCATACCTCTGGCGGAGATTTGCTGCGCCTGATTGATGATATTCTCGATTTATCAAAAGTGGAAGCGGGAAAAATTGAAATTTTAATAGATGAAGTCAACGTGACCGAAATTCCGCAGCTGTTGAAAAATACCTTCGACCCCGTTGCAGCTAAAAAGAATTTAACGTTTAACGTGTTGACCGATCCGGATGTCCCAGCGGTCATTTCGACGGATGGACAACGATTGCAGCAAATTTTGAAAAATCTTTTATCCAATGCCTTTAAATTTACGGAGCAGGGCTCGGTTACGGTACGAATCGCACTTGCCGATCCGGATAAAGCAGCGGAATTGCTGGGTACCCAAACAGTTGAAACGGCGGAATTGCTAGGTATCCAAACAGATGAAACGATACTCGCAATCTCCGTAACGGACACCGGAATCGGGATACCAAGTGATAAGCAGCAAATCATTTTCGATGCCTTTCAACAGGTGGACGGTACCACGAATCGGCAATATGGCGGGACGGGGCTGGGGTTATCGATTAGCCGCGAATTTACCCGCTTGCTTGGCGGAGCCATTGATATTCAAAGCGAGCTCGATAAGGGAAGTACGTTTACCTTATATATTCCGAGCATGCGGGACCCTGTGTACCAGGGCCGTGATCATCATCAGGCGCTTAAGGAAATTGCGGCAACCCGGGACGGAACTACTTGGGAACAAGAAGGGCCAACGGAAAAAGCAGAATGGCCAGCGAACGAACGAACTGCGGCTGACAATTTGGGCAAACAAGCAGTGGCAGTATGTGCGGGGAAAAGAACGATGGCAGCAAATTCGGAGGAACACAGCGGAGCCGCCTATTCGGAGGAACGCACCGAAATCGGCTATTCCGGCAAACATACCGAGGGTGAGAATCTGGATGAATATACCGAGGCTGAAATTTCGGACAAGCAGTTGTTTAAAGGAAAGAAAGTCCTTCTCGTAGAGGATGATGGCCGCAATGTCTATGCACTCGTTACCGCTCTCGAGAGCAGGGGTGTCATCGTTCAAGTAGCGAATAATGGCAAGCGCGCTATCGAAATGCTCCAAGCATATGCTGATTATGACCTGATTTTTATGGACATCATGATGCCGGTGATGGGAGGCTATGAGGCGATGAAGGTCATTCGCCGCGACCTCGGGCTGGAAACGCTGCCGATTATCGCCTTGACGGCCAAGGCGATGAAGGGTGAACGCGACAAGTGTTTGGAAGCAGGCGCTTCTGATTATATTATGAAGCCGTTAAATATCGACCAGCTCTTCTCGCTGATGCGGGTATGGCTGACAGAACAGGTGGAACGAGATTGAACGACAGACCGATCCCCCAATCGTCTGATTTTTTTACAGAAACAGAGGATAAGGGGCTTAAAGAACTTCAGGAAATAGAAATCAATTTGCTGCTAGAGGGACTTTATCAAAAGTATGGCTATGACTTCCGGAGCTACGTGCGCGCTTCCTTGAAAAGAAGGATATTGAATCGAATGAAGGCGGAGCGGCTTCCCTCTATTACGGCTCTATTGGAAAAAGTGCTCCACGAACCAGGGTTTTTGGAGCGATTATTGAATGATTTGTCAATCCGGATGACGGAAATGTTTCGCGATCCGAGTTTCTTTGCCGCCTTTCGTAACGAAGTGGTGCCGCTCTTAAGGGATCTTCCCGAGATTCGGATTTGGCATGCCGGCTGCGCAACAGGGGAGGAGGTCTATTCGATGGCCATCCTCATGTGTGAAGAGGGACTGGCGGAAAAGACCACGATTTATGCGACGGATATGAATGAAAAGGCCCTTACCGCTGCCCAAAAGGGAGCATTTCCGCTCAAGAAAATGCAGCAATATACGAAGAATTACTTGAAAGCCGGCGGAAAAAAGGCCTTTTCGGAGTACTATACAACAGACCATCAGTTTGCCTATTTTCATCCCAACTTGGGCGAAAACTTCATCTTCGCTCAGCATAATTTGGTGACAGACGGCTCATTTAATGAGTTCCATGTGATCCTCTGCCGCAATGTCTTAATCTATTTTGACAACGAATTGCAGCAGCAAGTCCATAGCTTGATTCATGACAGCTTGGCCGACGGAGGATTCATTGGACTCGGAAGCAAAGAAACACTCCTGTTTATGCCAAAAAGAATGAAGTACGAAGAATTTCACCCACAAGAACGAATCTATAGAAAACTTTAGGTGTCAGGCACTGGGTGTCAGGCACCTATTTCCAATAACAGGAAGTTTGTGTCAGGCACCGTTTTCCAATAACAGGAAGTTGGTGTCAGGCACCGTTTTCCAAAAATAGGTAGTTGGTGCCTGACACCAACTTTAAAACAAGGGTCCGACCTCCGCTGCGTTAATCGTTAACGTATCAGGGGTCGGACCCCTGTTTTGTTTTTTTGAAAATAGGGTATTTCACTGTGAAAAAGATATGGGGAGAACGCCTGTGATGAAACGTAAACGTTTTGAATTTTTCTTTGTTCTCATGATGATTGTTTTTTGTGGCTTAGTCTTGTTTACTGGACTGCCCTTTATGTGGAAAGCGCTGTGTATCACGTTTTACGGCGTCATCATTTTAAGTACGGTGCAGGCCTTATGGCTCGAAAACCGCCCGGCGCAAAACACGCTTTTATGGACATACATATTAGTATTATTGCCTGTATTTGGCTATATCTTCTACGTCTATTCCGGCCAATTATTAGTCAAAGGAGAACTGTTTAAGTCGAAGCGCATGAGTGACCGCCGACTATTCGAAGCACTCAGTAAAAAACAGCGACCGCTGGACTTGTCAAAGCTAAATGACCACCAGCGCTGTTTCGCCGGTTATTTGGAACGGGTGACCTTAACGGATCAAAACCGCAAAACAAAGACAAAAATTTTACGAAATGGGGAAGAAACCTTTCAGGAAATTAAACAGCGGCTGATGGAAGCAAAGGACTTTATCCATCTGGAATATTATATTTTTCGCCCGGACCGGCTAGGGCAGGAGCTGGTTGAAATTTTAGCAAAAAAGGTCTCGGAAGGTGTCGAAGTCCGGTTGATGTACGATGCAGTCGGGAGCTACGCTCTTTCAGGAGCCGATCATAAAAAAATGGCGGAAGCGGGAATCAAAGTCCAGCCGTTTTTACCAATCAAACCAGTCTGGTTTAATCAAAAGTTTAACTTCCGTAATCATCGAAAAATTATTGTCATTGATGGAAAGGTTGGATTTATCGGCGGGCTGAATGTCGGGGTGGAATACCTTGGCGAAGATGACGAGATTGGTTTTTGGTGTGATACACATGTCGTCCTGGAAGGGGAAGCGGTGCAAACCCTTCATGCTGTTTTTTTATTAGACTGGAAGTATGTTAGCGGTGAGAAGCTATTTACTGACGAACGCTACATGAAGCCGGTACCAGCAGCTGGAGACGGCCATGTTCATGTCGTCGCCACAGGCCCCGAAACGCGGGACATGAGCGATCATTACTTTGCGCTGATCACGTGCGCAACTGAATCGATTTGGATTGCGACACCGTACTTTATTCCCAATCAGGCCATTCAAACCGCGCTAAGGGTCGCGGCCAGTAAAGGCATTCAAGTCCGGCTGATGGTGCCTGCCACCAATGACGGCTTTCTTACCCAATATGCCACCCAGTCCTATTTCCCTGAATTGCTCCGGGCTGGAATCGAAATCTATTCGTACGAAAAAGGCTTTCTGCATAAAAAAGTAATCATTGTCGATGGCGATCTCGCCTCGATTGGCACCGCCAATATGGATATGCGCAGTTTTCATTTGAATTTTGAAGTGAATTTGTTTTTAACAGGCACCGATTCCATCCATGACCTAACGGCACAATATGAAGAAGATCTAAAGGATTGCCGGCGGATTCGCCCCGTTGAATTTTATAAACGGGGCATGACTGTCAAATGGAAGGAATCCTTCGCTAAACTGTTTTCGGGTGTGTTATGATGCAGAAATACCGGCATTTGCGAGAGCGAATGCCTTTTTTTCGGTGTAATAGGAAGCGGGAATGCAGGCATTTGCAGAGGCGAATGTCATGGTTTTGCGAAAAAAAGCTTTGGTCAGAGACGAGGGCCATGAAAATTTTGTGAATTTTGAGGCGTCTTTTTATTCCTGGGGGTGTCTATCTGATTAAAAGAACTCTGTTGATTGGAGCGGAAGGCGGCGAAGACTCCTGCGGGAGGACGGGGCTGGTGAGACCCCGCAGGCGCTTGCGCCGAGGAGGCTCACCGGCACGCCCGCGGAAAGCGAAGCCGCCTGGAGCGGAAATCAACAGCCAAGTTGCAAGCACCAAAATTCAAAGGGACTTTTTCAGTGCCTTGGTCGGAGGCAACAATAATAAAAAAAGAGACTGCAGCTGTTTGCAGTCTCTTCTTCATATCGGTTTTATGCAGGTCGTTTTACATTTCTTAAAATGAGGCTTAAGATGAAAACTAAGACAATGGCGCCGATGAGTGCGGGAATGAAGTAAAACCCGCCGATCACTGGTCCCCAGCCTCCTAATAGGAAGGAACCAAGCCATGCCCCGACAAACCCGGCGATAATATTCCCGATGATCCCTCCTGGTACGTCACGTCCAAGGATGAGTCCCGCCAGCCAGCCGATGATGCCTCCGATAATTAATGACCAAATAAATCCCATGATAAATCTCTCCTCTCTATATTTGAAAATCAACTATGGTAAGTAAGTACCCCGGTGCTAGAAAAGATAAACCTAGAAAATAATATCTCTTCCATTAGACCAATCTTTGTTCTCTTTCAAGCTCTGCGCGAAACAATCTTGGGCAACTGTCTCGTCCATTTTTAAAAGTTGCTCCTCGCAATCCTTTAATTCCAATGACAGCCTGTGAAAACCTTCTTGTTCCCGCTTATCAAGACAGTTGTCAATTTCCTGTTTTAATAAGATGATTTTTGAAATGAGATCTGCTTGCCGTTTTTGGCTGGGATATTCCGCTGGTTTCGTTCCTTCCCGCCGATAATCACTAAGCTTCGTTAAACGCAAGCCGCATTTGCAGATCGTTTCGTGAAGATTTACTACAAAAAATTCCGCGTTCCCACAATATTTACATAACAGTTTCTTCATATTAAACACCTCCATTAATAGTCCCAGCGATTATTTTCTTATATACCCACGATGGGTTCATTACTAACATGGTGCCTGACACCCGCTATTAAAAAATTGGGTTTTAATTTTTCAAAAAGTGGTTATATACCCAATAGAAAGTGAAACACATTAAGGAGGAATGAAAATGGAAAATGTAAAAGTAGTTGAAAATGGTGTCGAAGCAAGAAGGGAAATTGAACGTTTCGTCAGTCAAGGGTTCACGAAGGATGAGATTTATTTATTAGCTCACGATGAAAAACGCTCAGAAGATCTTACGGATAACCTTGACATCAATGATATCGGCATCGGCGAACAAGGTGTGTTTGAATCCATGGCCAACATCTTTCGGACCCGTGGGGATGAACTTCGCGCGAAGCTGGAATCCTTGGGAGCATCAAATGCGGAAGCGGAGCAGTATGAAAAAGAATTAGATCTAGGAAAGGTCGTAGTTGTCGCTTCAAAAGTGAACTAGGGTAGGACGATGGGAAAGGCTCCGTGTCCTCGCTAAAGGGCGGGACACGGAGCCTTTCCCTATTGTCCCACTTTTTCAATTTTCCAAATATAACCTAAAACGAAACTTTTCCGGCTTTCATCCGTCAAGTATGATAGAATAATCATTGTGTGTAAAAAGGAGAGAGCAGAATGATAAATGACTTTGGCCAAATAGCACTGCTAAGCATCATGTCGCATTTGCTGTTTATTGCGCTTGCATGGTGGGCGCTGCAGGCGATTCGCTTAGATAAGCTGCTGAAAGCAAACCATGTGTTTCAGGGGCGATTGCTGTATATATTGTTAGCCATTTTCATTGGATCATCTGTTAGTAATTTTTTCCTTGATTACCTCCAATGGTCACGGCAGCTGCCAATGCTGTTTCATTAGTCCGGCTCGACTTATGCTAGTCGCCGCTCGGCAAGGCGCTTCCGCTTTTCTATGTACATACAGATGGAAAAAATTTAGGTATTCTTACATGTTCCCTTTTGTGGATATTTTGAGTACAATCTTCTTTATGTGGAAAGCTAAGCATGTCTTACAATTGAAATTTGTCTAAAAGTGACGACATTTCCCAAGTATGCTGTTCTCCTTCCTGGTAACACTGGTAGTAAGGGGGAGTACGGTGATGAACAGAAATAGTAAGATTCTTTTATGCATGATTTCAATGATAAGTATCATCCTGGTGGTTATTGGGAACCGGACAATTGAAGCTAAGGGCGGCCCGAATGGCGTCGACGGTTTATTTTTTCAAAAAAGCATTCATGACTTGGCGAAAATCGGCAAAGTTTTGCAAGCCGAGAATATTTTGCTCAAGGAATGGTCTTTTTATGCAAGGGAGCATGTAACCGGCATGAAAAGTGAGCAGGAAGTGAAGGAATACGCGAAAAAGCTTCAACAAGAGTTTCCCGATTGGGTTTGGTCAGAAACTAGCACCAGCCAGAAATGGGAAGTGACAGCAGTATCTCCAACAGCTAACCACCACAGTGAAAAGCTTCAAATTATGGCAACCCACACAAAACAACCTGTCAATGCGTATATAGTATATAGTGTCAGCGGAAAAGAGTGGAATGAGTCGTCTGCGACCTTTTTCACAACCAAACAATTTAAAAATAGGCTTACCGACATATTTCGAGGAAAACCAACAGTTTTCTCTTGTATGAAAGGCATTGTCAGTGATAAGATTGATACGGCTTTACCTATGACAGTAAGCAAATTGCTGTCTGGCTTTGATGCTGAAGAAATCGAAGCGTTAAAAGAGGAGACTTTCATGTCTGTTTCGGCGACATCGCCTATGTTTACAGGCTTCATAGATAATCGAAAAAATAACATGAATTTACAAATTGGATTACGCTCCGAACGATTGGGCGCAAAGACTACCATCGTAGTTGGCACACCAATCATTACGATTGAATATTAATATAGAGAAAATGGACGCGGAGGGGAATACTCTTGGAAAAGATCATCGTCCGCGGCGGACAAAGGCTTTACGGAACGGTAAAAGTTGAAGGTGCAAAAAATGCCGTCCTGCCTGTTATCGCTGCAACATTATTAGCAAGTGATGGAAAAAGTGTAATTTGTGATGTACCTACACTCTCCGATGTATATACAATTAATGAAGTCTTACGCAACTTACATGCTGAAGTGGTGTTTGAAAACAATACAGTTGTAGTTGATGCATCCAGAGAGTTAAAAGATGAAGCGCCGTTCGAATATGTTCGAAAAATGCGCGCGTCTGTCCTTGTCATGGGATCGTTACTGGCACGTAATGGCCGAGCACGAGTTGCTCTACCAGGCGGCTGTGCGATTGGATCCCGGCCTATTGATCAGCACTTGAAAGGCTTTGAAGCGATGGGTGCGAAGGTGAAGGTAGGAAATGGCTTTATCGAAGCGGAGGTAGACGGCCGTTTAAAAGGAGCAAAAATTTACTTGGATTTCCCAAGTGTTGGTGCCACAGAAAACATTATGATGGCTGCGACCCTTGCACAGGGCACGACCATCATTGAAAACGTCGCAAAAGAACCAGAAATCGTTGATTTGGCAAACTTCCTGAATAAAATGGGCGCACGCGTTCGCGGCGCTGGCACTGGAACATTAAGGATTGAAGGCGTCGATGTATTATTTGGCGCAGAACATAACATTATTCCTGATCGCATCGAAGCAGGGACCTTCATGGTTGCTGCGGCGCTTACAGGCGGAAATGTATTGGTGCAGGGCGCAGTTCCTGAGCACATTTCTTCCTTGATTGCCAAGATGGAGGAAATGGGTGTAACGATTATCGAGGAAGAGGATGGCGTTCGTGTCATCGGCCCTGAGCGCTTGAAGGCTGTTGACATCAAAACGATGCCGCACCCAGGCTTCCCAACTGACATGCAATCGCAAATGATGGCATTACTGCTTCGTGCAGAGGGCACATCGATGATTACGGAAACAGTATTCGAAAACCGTTTCATGCACGTTGAAGAATTCCGGCGGATGAATGCCGATATTAAAATTGAAGGCCGCTCCGTCATTTTAAATGGCTTATCGAATTTGCAGGGTGCGGAAGTTTCAGCAACTGACCTGCGGGCAGCAGCGGCGTTAATTTTAACCGGCTTGGTTTCAGAAGGCGTAACACGCGTAACTGAATTAAAACACTTAGACCGCGGCTACGTGAACTTTCACGGCAAGCTAGCAAGCTTAGGTGCCGACATCGAACGCGTGAAAGAAGAAGAAGAAACCTTTACCGAAGTCCAGAATTACGTATCGGATATGAATGCATAACAAACAAAATCAAAACAACGGGACCTAGCGGGAGCTGGGTCCCGTTGTTTTTGTTGGGGTTTGGTGGGTGGTGTTGGCGGTGGCGGTGGTGGTGATGGTGGTGTCAGGTGTCAGGTGTCAGGTGTTTTTCCCTTTTACTGGATAGGGGTGTCAGGCACCATTTTCCTTTTATTGGAATTTGGTGCCTGACACTATTTCCCTTTTACTGGAATCCGGTGCCTGACACCATTTTCCTTTTAATGGAATTAGGTGCCTGACACCATACCCGTATTTTAATAAAAATTCTGTAATAAATGCTTGTCCGCTTCCATATGTTTTAATGAGATGCAGTCCGGGTGCAGGTGCCGGCTGTGAATTTTACAAACAAACTGGAGGCATTTTCATGAAAAAGATCAAACCACTCATCGTACTAGGATCACTGCTCATTGCCCTGACCTTGATTATTCCCGCAGTGCTTGTCTTACCGTTTTCGGGGGAACATCGTGCAAGCGGAAAACTGGGAGAGGATATAATCAAAAAGGCGGGCTCCCCAGCAAAAGAAACGCAGGCAGCCGTGTCTGCCGCAGACCCAGCGGTTGAAGTCGCCGTTTTTCGTTCCGCGAAATCGAAAATTGAAAATGTACCATTAGAAGATTATCTTGTCGGTGTGGTGGCGGCTGAGATGCCAGTGGAATTTAAGGAGGAAGCACTCAAAGCCCAGGCACTAACAGCAAGAACCTATATCGTAAAAAGACTATTAACGAAGGACACGCTGGGGGCGCCAAAGGGTTCCCAGGTTACGGATACGCCCATCCACCAAGCCTACAAGAGTGACGACCAATTGAAAAAGGATTGGGGGGCGAAGTACGACGAGAAAAGGAAGAAGATTTTAGCTGCAGTCCGAGCAACAAGCGGGCAAGTTTTAACCTACAAGGGCGAGGTCATACAGGCGCAATTTTTCTCGACCAGCAACGGCTACACGGAAAACTCAGAAGATTACTGGTCAGGTACCTACCCCTATTTAAGAAGTGTTTCAAGTCCATGGGATAAAAGCTCACCAAAGTTTAATTTTCAAAAAGTGTTTTCGATTAAGGACTTTGAAACAAGGCTGGGTGTGAAAATTGGATCTGGCGGGACGCTTGGGAAAGTTGTTGAAAAAACGACCGGAAAACGCGTGGGGAAGGTTGACTTCAATGGGAAGGTACTGACTGGAAAGGAAATCCGGGAAAAACTTGATTTGAGGTCGTCTGACTTTGCCTGGGAGCGCAAGGGGAACAATATTGTCATCACCACGAAGGGCTTCGGCCACGGCGTCGGCATGAGCCAGTACGGTGCAAACGGCATGGCCGCGGAAGGCGCGGATTATAAGAAAATTGTAAAGCACTATTATCAAGGTGTCGAAATTACTTCAGCGGAGACGATGCTCGCGACACTTACGGCACAGAAATAGTGGGAATGAAGTTACCTGAGCCAGGCTTATCGCCTGGCTTTTTTGCTTGATTGCGGGTGGATTTTGGGGAGTGGGTAGTAAAAGTGGGAAAGTGGAGAGTTACTGGGCAAAAGTGGACAGTAAAAAGTCAAAACCGGACAGTAAATCCCCGAAACCGGACAGTAAAAGGTTCAAAGTGGAAAGTAAATCATAAAGTCCTTTTATAAAGGTCATTAAAAAGGATCTATGGGAAGAAATTTTCAATAAAAAAGGGCACTATCCCAGATGGTGGAGGGGAAAGTTACCTGAGCCAGGCTGCCCGCCTGGCTTTTTCACTTGTTTGCGGGTGGATTTTGGGGAGTGGACAGTAAAAGAGAAAAAGTGGAGAGTAACTGAGCAAAAGTGGACAGTAAAAAGTCAAAACCGGACAGTAAATCGCAAAAACCGGAGAGTAAAAGATTCAAAGCGGACAGTAAATCATAAAGTCTTTTAAAAAAGGTCATTAAAAAGGACCTAGGGGAAGAAATCTTCAATAAAAAAGGATCTAATTCTAGATTGAAGAGGAGAAAGTTACCTGAGCCAGATTAAGTCCGTATAATTGTGTAAAAAGAAAAGAGTCATTTTTATCCTACTTGGCTACAATGTTTAACAACCACGATAAACATAGAAAAGAGGAA
>NZ_JBIVOP010000018.1:0-104115 GCF_044754175.1 Neobacillus sp. NPDC093127 | reverse complement strand
ACATTCTAAATAACTTTTCCATACCCCTATTATACTACCAAATTAATCCACATGTCTATATATGTCTATATTTATTGAAACTGCTAAAAACCCTTTTCGCATCTATTATTTCAAATTTTCAACTTTCTCCTCTTTTGTGTAACACCAACCTTAAACTAGGAACAATAATAACACTAGTGCTTCCATCTTATTTAGGCGTGTGCTACTCGTTGCTTTGTTTTCTTGAAGATATGGACGCTATTGCAGAATCATTGAATCCTTTCATAATGAGCCATACTGCTAAAATCATCTCATTGGCTGCTACGGGCAGTGCCAAAATAGCACCCCAAACAGAAATTTGTTGAATGACACCGAACATAACTAACAAGGAACAAAGAAAAACAAGTGCTGCACCTGTCATACCCAAGATAGGGATAAACCTGGGTACGAGCTTGGATTTATAAAATATATAACTGTACATCATTGTATTGATGCCTAGCATGAAAAGAGGACCAAGCATAAATGTCCAGTCATGTATGGCTTTTAATAAAATTCCTGAAGCCTGAAAAGAGGAGGAATCCGGGGCACCGGCTGCAGCAAATTCCTGGCTTAAGGTCAAAAGGGACATTACGCTGATTATGCCAACAGTAATGATAATTGCTTCAAGAAACCTGAAGCAAACATGCCATAGAGCGATCGTTTCATTATATTTTCTTAAAATGGGAAACATCGTCGTTGCCGTACCAATCGCTGAAACGACAAGCATTAACTCCATAACCGCTCCCAATATCACTTGGTTGGCGTGTTTGGAGCCATTAATCAAGTAATCGGGACCCTTTAGGATCGGATCATATAAGGTAAGACCAATTACCGCCGTAACGGCTGCAAGTAAAAACAGGACTCCGACAATCCTTGCTGCTTTTTTCACAGATAGGGAGGTATAACCTTTCCTATCACGCATAAGTGCAACTACGCCTCTGTCTTCGCCTAACGGCTCGCCAATCTGCATGTTTTCTTTATTTGAATTCATCTTTTTATCCCCTTTTTAATAAGGCTGTGTTAAAGAATATTGTTGATTTTGAACACAATGTTGATTGGAGTGGAAGGCGCGAGACTCCTGCGGGAGCAGCGGGACAGGTGAGACCCCGCAGGCGCTTTAGCGCCGAGGAGGCTCACCGCCCGCCCCGCGGAAAGCGAAGCGCCTGGAACGGAAATCAACAGCCAAGTTTAACAGAGCCTTTAATAAATTCAAAAACGGTAAAGCAAAAAACAATCCGAGTTCTTACTTCTTGGTGTTTTCTCCATAAAAGAATACCTCTTCCAACGGTAAGTTAAAGGCGTGTGCTATCCGAAAAGCCAATTCTAGAGATGGGGAGTAGTTTCCCTTTTCGAGAGCCACGATTGTTTGTCTTGTTACACCTGCCTTGTCAGCCAATTGCTGCTGAGTCATTTCATCATGGTTGAATCGTAATTTTCTGATATGATTGCCGACAAGATTTTTTCCCATTGTTAAACTCCTTTCCGATAGTGATAAAGTTTTGTAACGGAGCCAGTCACATCGGATACGAATCCTGAAGTGATTAAAATTAAGAACATCAACTGTGATGGCTGAGAGATGACCAGCGATCCCATTGCAAGAAGAAAGCCGATGATAAACATAAAAAAGGAATTTCTATTCGCTTTCAGAGCAATTAACTTATCCAGTTCATCTTCAAAAGATGGTTTTTTCTCATTGGTCGTTATTCTAAAGACGATGTTAAAAATAATGCTGATGATGATGTGAGCGACGATTGAAACCAAAGTCAAGATGAGGACGAAGGAACCCCAAAAGCGATAGGTTTCGGTCGCATCCAGCCCCCCTTGGGGATAATGCGGGTACATGTATAAACAAAAAGATCCGAAAATGAGGATAGCACTGATCAACGATACGATGCTTTTCTTTTCTTGATAAGTCATTTTCCACACCCTCTTTCCATTTACTTTCACTTAGAGTGAAGTTTGTTATACATAATGTAAAATAAACTATACATCAAGTCAAGTATAATTTACAAAAATGGGCAGAATATCATTTTAGAGCATATAGTGCCGACCTTTGAAGAGATGTGGCTGATTTTAAATATATTGAATATTGAAAATGAACCTCATGTCATTTATTATTATAGATAGAGAATTCATTGATAGGAAGTGATAGGGTTATGCCGAAAGTGTCCGATGAACACAAGGAGCTTCGGATTCAACAAATTCTGCTGGCAGCATCTGCGGTATTCAAAAGTAAAGGGTATGAACGAGCGACATTGAAGGATATTGTTGAGGAAGCAGGGATGAGCCGGGGATGGATCTATTTATATTTCAAGGATAAAACAACTATTTTCCTTGCTTTAATTGATTATTTAGATGCGCAGCTAGAGGAGCGGATATCGACCTTATTAAAAGAAAATAAAGGGACCGCCTACGGGGCATTAATAAGTTATTTTCAAGAGACTAGCCAATCGATTGATCGTCTTGAAGACAGCGTTGTACCTGCCATCTATGAGTTTTGTACCACAGGCTGGAGAGAGCAGCGAGTGCGTGATTATTTTGAGAAACGATATATTCGTGTGACTGCGATATTTATTAATGTAATTAGTAAGGGGGTGGAAAATGGGGAATTCAAACCAACCCGATCTGTCGATGAAATTGTGAAATATATGATTTCTAGTCTTGACGGTATTATGCTGCATAGTTTGGCGTTTGGTTCACAACAAATTAATGCGGTGCAGCAAGTTAACCTCTTGATTAATCAGTTAATGGAAATGCTCTCAGTAAATTTTTTAAAGATAATGGAAAAAAATTCTTGAAAATGAACTCCGTGCCATTTATGATTAATGACATGGAGTTCATTTATTTTTTTCGGGTAGTGATTGGTAAAGGGGGTTTTTGATATGGCAAATGACATCATTAAAGTGGAAGGTTTATGTAAAGAAATGAAAGGCAAGGAAATCGTGAAAAATGTATCATTTTCAGTGAAGGAGGGAAGTATCACAGGACTTCTCGGTCCAAACGGATCTGGAAAAACAACCATCATCCGATTGTTAAGCGGGGTCATTGAGCCTTCAAGTGGAGACATCCGGGTAATGGGTCACAATCCATTAACAAATGGGGAGGAAATTAGGAAGAATTCAGGCATTGTCACTGAAACTGCTAATTTATATGAAGAAATGACAGCTTGGGAGAATCTAATGTTTTTCTCTAAAATTTACGGCGTCCATGATTCAAAAAGAGCAGAAGCACTGCTGATAGCGTTCGGTATGTGGGAGCATAAGGACAGTACGATAAGTACCTTTTCTACAGGAATGAAGAAACGTGTTACCCTTGCTAAAGCTCTGCTTCAAAAACCAAGAATCCTATTTTTAGATGAGCCTACAAACGGACTGGATCCCGAAGGAATTCATCTCGTTCTCAGCTATCTGAAAGCACTGTGTGAGAAAGAAGGTGTTACGGTAATTATCTGTTCCCACGTGCTGCAACAACTCGAGGGTATTTGCGATACGTATCTGTTTATCAAACACGGTGTATTAATGGAAGGCGGTTCGATGGAAGAAATTGAAAAGCGCCACCTCAAAAAAATACGTGTAGACGTCGTAACGGGGTTAACGGTGAAGGAAACAGTCTTCGCTGGTTATCCGTTTCAAACAATCCGAAAGAATACATTAAGATTTGAGCTGAATAGCAAGGAAGACATCTCTCCACTACTTGCTGCATTGCTTAAAAGGACATGGGTTTATAGTTGCACACTTATAAATAATACGTTAGAAGATTATTATTTTCTCATCGGAGGTGGAATCAATGAATAAGGAAATGATCAAGGCAATTGCTCTTAAAGACATAAACATAGTAATGAAAAGCTCGAAAACATGGGTGCCGATCTTTGTCGTTACATTTTTATTTTGTGTCCTGTTTCCTGCCATTCTTGCCTATCTTGGTTTTCGTACTGAGATTATTTCAGGAGAAACCGATGGGGATATTAAGAAAATGACCGAAAAAGTAATGGGAATGCTGTCGGCCGGGGAGATGAAGGACACGTTGCTCGCGCTGGGCAGCACAGGAAAACAGCTCTCGTATTACTTTTTAAATTTCACTTTTATCTCATTATTTTTAATGGTTGCAGTCATAAATTCCACAGTGACTTCAACCAGTAGTTTTGCGACGGAGAAAGAGAGAGGGACGCTGGAAACTTTGCTGTTTTCGCCTATTTCTATTCGAGATCTGTTTATCGGGAAAACGATGGCTTCGTTTCTCCCAACACTTGGAATCACTTATGCGGCCTATATTGTATGCGTTGTCATTGTCAATGCCATTACCTATCCGGTATATTCCAAACTAATTATGTTCAATGAGATGTGGTTTGTGATGATGTTCTGGGTCACCCCGGCTCTCATTTTACTCGTCATTTTGTTCAATGTGTTGGTTTCAGCACGATCGAAAACACTGCAAGAAGCCCAGCAGCTTGGAGGAATCATTATTCTTCCCGCAGTAGGTTTCGTTATTTCTCAAACGGCTGGTCTTTTTTTACTAACGGTATGGATTTGTTTTCTGATTGGCTTGTTTTTGTTTGGCATGGTCGCCCTTTTGTTAGTCTTAACCGCTAAATACAATAATCGCAATGTCTTGTTTGAGAGTCAAATTCGATAGAAAAGGAGCATGTATATGGATACGCAACGAGTAAGGTACCCAAACCAACGAATAGCCGGTCTTTGGTTTATCTGGATGTTGCAGGGACATTCGTTATCATGTTCGTTGGTCTTTTCATGAGGATTTAATAATATAAATAGTAGTATTGTACTAGATAAAAAGAAGTGTATTGAAAAAAGTAGGAAGCGGAGGTAAACGCATTGGCTGATGAAAAAATTGTAATAGGCTCTGAAACCAAGTACCCACTCAATGGAATATTGACAATTCCTAATGAAATGAATGGTTCAGTGCCTGCCGTTGTATTGGTTCACGGATCTGGTCCAAGTAATATGGACGGGAAAGTCGGGAATAACTTCCTTTTTAAAGAATTTGCCAACGGTTTGTCGGAAAAAGGTATTGCCGTGCTGCGTTATGACAAGAGAACATTTGTATACGGTAAAGAGATGAAAAACGATACTGGATTATCAGTTAAAGAAGAAACAATTGAAGATGCCGTCCTTGCAGCAAACTTCTTACGAAATGATTCGCGTATTGATTCGACCAAAATATTTATTATCGGTCATAGTTTTGGAGGGATGTTAGCTCCCCGTATTGATGCAGAAGGTGGAAATTTTACAGGAATTATCATTATGGCCGGCTCTCCACGAAAATTAGAAGAAATTATGATGGACCAAAATAACGATGTTATAAACTCGGTGAATAAATTGGTGAAAATAATCGCTAAGAAACAGGTAGCAGCTTTATCGTCCAAGTTTGATAACATTTATAATCTAAGTGATGATGAGGCACAATCTACTAAAGTTTTGGGGAAAAACCTCAGAGCTTACTATTTTAAAGAAATGGGTGAACATCCATCCAGTCATTATCTTAAAGATTTAGAAAAACCGGTTTTAATCATGCAAGGCGAAAAAGATGTCCAATCAACAGTGGAAAGGGATTTTGAAGTTTACAAAAATATCATGGATGGAAAGCCAAATGCAACATTTAAACTTTATCCTAACTTGAATCATTTGTTTATGCCATCTATTTATGGTGAAATCCTAAAAGTTCAAAAAGAGTATAAGGTTGCACAAAATATCGATAGACAAGTGATAAATGATATGTGCGAATGGATCCTTTCAGTTTAGTTATAGATCGTTTCAAAATCAAAAGGTAGAAGAGTGCTTTCCGCTCTTCTACCTTTTTTTATGTTATGGAACTTAATAATCCTCTTCTCACGGTAACCAGTCTTGGTATGTGCGTTCGTTAATTTCTGATTAGATAATCGAATGCACCTAAGGCTGCGGTAGCACCTGAACCCATTGAAATAATGATTTGCTTATAGGCGCTATCTGTACAGTCACCTGCAGCAAACACACCAGGGATGGTGGTAGCTCCATGCTTATCGACCACGATTTCACCCATTCTCGTGCGTTCAATCGTTTCGTCTAACCAATCGGTATTTGGTACAAGACCAATCTGAACAAATACACCTTGTAATTCAATATGATGCCCTAAGCCTGTTTCACGGTCAATGTAGGTAATACCGTTTACTTTGTCGGTACCGGTAATTTCTTTTGTTTGAGCATTCTTGATGACCGTTACATTTGGAAGGCTGTAAAGGCGATCTTGCAGGACAGAATCAGCTTTCAATTCTGGGGCAAATTCAATAACCGTTACATGCTTCACAATGCCTGCGAGGTCAATAGCTGCCTCAATACCGGAATTACCGCCGCCAATAACGGCTACATGCTTTCCTGTAAATAGCGGACCGTCACAGTGAGGACAGTAGGCTACGCCTTTGTTCTTAAACTCTGCTTCGCCAGGAACACCGACATTACGCCAGCGGGCACCTGTTGAAAGGATAACGGTTTTGCTTTTTAGAACAGCGCCGTTTTCCAATTCGATTTCGATGAGATCCTTCTTTTCTAAGCGCTTGGCACGCTGTAAATTCATGACATCAACAGCATATTCTTTTACATGTTCTTCAAGGCTTGCTGCAAGTTTTGGACCTTCTGTTTGCTTTACGCTAATAAAGTTTTCGATGCCGAGAGTATCCATAACCTGACCGCCAAAGCGTTCAGCCACGATGCCTGTACGAATGCCTTTACGTGCTGCATAGATGGCCGCACTTGCACCCGCCGGCCCGCCGCCAACCACAAGGACATCAAATGGATCTTTATCAGCAAACTCTGATGCATCCGGAGCACTGCTGACTTTTGCAAGAATTTCCTCGAGTGACATCCGGCCGCTGCCAAATGAATCCCCATTTAGGAACACCGTTGGTACTGCCATGATGTTTTTACTCTCTACTTCTTCTTTAAAAGCCGCTCCATCAATCATGGTATGGGTGATGTCAGGATTAAGAATGCTCATCAAGTTTAGTGCTTGTACAACATCAGGACAGTTGTGGCAGCTCAAGCTGATGTAAGATTCAAAGTGATATTCACCCTTAATGCTTTTAATTTGATCAATGACCTTTTGTTCAACCTTCGGAGCTCTTCCGCTCACCTGTAAAAGAGCCAAAACTAAAGAAGTAAATTCGTGACCAAGCGGAACACCGGCAAAAGTTACCCCAGTGTCTTCCCCGATACGGTTTACACTAAAGCTCGGTGTCTTCTGTAATTGTGCATGTTCAACCTTAATATGGGATGACATGGTGGCTAATTCATCCACTAGAGCCACCATGTCACGAGAAACGTCATCAGAACCTGCGCTGACTTTAAGCAGGACATCGCCCTCCAACAATTGAAGATATTGGGCTAATTGTGCTTTAATATCTGCATCTAGTATCATTTGATTGTGCTCCTTAAATTTTTCCTACAAGATCAAGGCTTGGCTTAAGTGTTGCAGAGCCTTCTTTCCATTTTGCCGGGCAAACTTCACCTGGATTGTTACGCACGTATTGTGCTGCTTTAATTTTGTTAATAAGTGTGCTGGCGTCACGGCCAATGCCGTCTGCGTTAATTTCAACCGCTTGGATGATACCGTCTGGGTCGATGATGAATGTACCACGGTCAGCTTGACCTAGTTCTTCAACTAATACGTCGAAGTTACGAGAAAGGACATGTGCAGGGTCACCAATCATGGTATAAGTGATTTTTCCGATTGTTTCTGATGAATCGTGCCATGCTTTATGTGTAAAATGAGAATCTCTAGAAACAGAGAATACTTCAACTCCCAGTTGTTGTAGTGCTGGATACTGATCTTGAAGATCTTCTAACTCGGTTGGGCAAACAAATGTAAAGTCAGCTGGGTAGAAGCAAACGACGCTCCATTGTCCTCTGAAGTCTGCGTCTGAAACCTCAAGAAACTCTCCATTTCTGTATGCTTGTGCTTTGAAGGGTTGTACTTCTTTTCCAATTAGAGACATAATAATAATTCCTCCTAAATGTATTTATTGAGAATTATAGATTGCTAGATGAGAAAAAATCATTGAATTAACCTATCTATAATTACAATCAATTTATAATTATTATTATATAGGGTTGATTATTATTGTCAACAGAAATGCAATAATTATTTTAATTTGATAGTAATTGTTATAGGTTTTTATTCTAGGTAAAATAGAAAAAGCAGGACTATATATAGTTCTGCCTTAAAAGCTACTAGATAAAAATCAATATGTTTCTTTGGAAGTGAAATGACCAATGCCCTTTAATTTATCGTCAAAAAATTGAAGGATTAGTTCATTTTCCGTTTCAATACAGTAATATTGTTCAATGTCAGCTTTTCCGCCTTGAATATAATTTGCAAGTATCGGAGAGAAAAGCGGTAAATCGGTCAAGCTTAAATGATTTGCGCCTTGAAAATGAACAGTAGATGCATTTTTGAAGTGTTCATTATTGAGTTTGTTTGCTACATAAGTGGAGTTGCTATCGAGCTGTCCCCAAACATCGTCGGAATAAATGTTAAGAAGCGGGGTCTTGAAGTCTTCGTCCTTTGCCACAAAATCATTGATTTCTTTCTTATAAACCAGATCACTAAAGAACGGGGCATCAATATTGACAACAGCTTCTATATCATTACGTTCTCTGCCTAGCCAAACGCTCGCAGCTCCGCCCATTGAGTGCCCGAACACGCCAATTTTCTCTGTATTGATCTGTTGATATATCGGGTTATTATCATTTTTAGCCTTATCAAGTATCGTATCAATGACAAAATTCATATCGTCTGTCCGCAGTTTCATCCATTTTTGAATGGCCCCATAGAGTTCTTCCTTCGTGTAAATGCCATCTTTATTCATATCGTTGATTTCATTGTTATAATCTGCATTGATCATAGCTGCAGTTCCATCCTCTGAACGAGTAAAGAAGGAGTGATAGGGATGATCGATTGATACGACTACATAGCCGTGGCTTGCAAGTTCAGTATAGGTAGAGGCATTGCTTGACTTAATACCGTAAGCTCCATGTGAGAACACCAATAGAGGGGATTTTTCATCTGCCTTTTTGGGATACCAAAATTCCACATTAACAAATCTATTGTCACCCTTGTCAGTAAATTCCTCAATCCGGTTCTTGTCAACATATGTGTAAGCAGCGGTTGCGACTTCATAGTCACCTGTCACTTTTGGTGATTTATGCTGTGGAAAAACAATTGCAGGTGCAAGGACAAATACCGAGACAATCATCATCATAATCGATTTCCACACAATTGAAGAAGTTTTGAATTTTTTTGTATTTGTTTTGTTACGGATAAGCGAAATGGCTGCCGTTACCGCTAAGATGAAAAGCAGGACGGCAAGCATTACCCAGCGGAAACTCCACTCAATCACTGATGTCAGAGTGAGCAAGACAAAGGCAATAAATACAGCAATCCTAATCCAATTCTTTATTTTTTTATGGTTTTCCTTCGTTACTACACAGTAGATTGCAAAGGCAATCTCAAAAGTTAAAGCGATCAATAATAGTAAATTTCCCATCGTAATTACCCCTTTTTTTTGAAAAATTTCTTATGAACACATCATAAAAAATTACTAAAAGGAAGTATATAGAAAAACGGTAAGTTGCTTCCACAAGCAAGTAAGATGCAAAAAAGCGGTAAGCTTTAAAGCTTACCGCATCGTTACACAAAAAGCTGCTTTATAATTTTATGAAACGTCTTTCTTAAATGCCTTTAGTTTTTCGTTGATTTGCTGGGCTTCTTTTTTATCTTTTTTCCATGACAGCAGACGAACTAGGGTATAGATCACGGCAATTTGCAGTGCCAAAATGATTCCATCTTCAGCACTATTTACAATACCAAAAACGCTCCCAAGGGCAATCAATACAATCTCCAAAGCGAAAAAATGAAAGGTAATCCTTATTCGCATTTTCTTCTCACTTAGATCAGCAGGAGAATACAAAATAAATCCGATAAATGCACTTATAAATGAAAAAGCCATAATAATATAAATTGACGTCAAATCAAAGACCATATCTGGATAATATATTTGTCGCAAAAAAGTAATAATAATGATGATGGATGCGAAGATGATCAAGAAATCTTTGATAATCTTTTGGATAAATTCGGACATCTTCATACCTATCCCTCCTTTTACAAGCCAAGCATATTTTTAAGGACAGGCACATACTGCCTTGATACAACAGCACGTTCCCCGTTTTCAAGCACCGCTTCGTATCGGCCGCTTATGGACGGATAAATAGATGAAATTTTGGCGATGTTCAAAATAGTTGATTTGGATGCACGAAAACAGTTCTTTGTCTTGAATAATTCCTCTAACTCGTAAAGCTTTTGTTTTACCTCAAAAACGTTGTCCTTGCAGTAACTAAAAACCTTTCCGTCAACTGCCTCGAAATAATAGATATCATTAAGCTTAATCCGATGAACTTTATCATTTTGATATCCTAGTACAATGAGGTTTTCAGTTTTCAGCTTGTTTACGATTTCGTGTATTTCGTCATCTACCTCATGACACCTAATAAGGATTTCTTCTCCCAGTTCTTTGTTTATTTCTTCAATTGAAATTTTCATCTCATCACCCACGAAATTTTGAATATTTCAGGTCGACTACGGATTTTGTCTTTCGTTGCCCTTTTTTCCATTTTATCAAATTATCGTTTGGAATTTATACTATTTTATTATCAGAGTTTATTCAGAATTTAAAGTTTTATGGCTTCTTATAATCCATTCCCTCAAGAAGGGACTGTCCCCGTGTCCCAATATGAATTTACCCGCTTTAAAACCTCGATGATGGGTATAGTAATAATTATTAACCATCAATTTCAGGAGGCATTTAAGGTGGAAAAACTACTTCACAATCAAGTTGCATTTGT
The DNA here is from genome assembly GCF_044754175.1 of Neobacillus sp. NPDC093127. Lineage (NCBI taxonomy): Bacteria > Bacillati > Bacillota > Bacilli > Caryophanales > Bacillaceae > Neobacillus > Neobacillus sp. NPDC093127. The sequence continues at coordinate 93,208 of NZ_JBIVOP010000018.1, read as the reverse complement.
TACAGGGGCAGGCTCAGGGATAGGCAGGGCAGCGGCGATAAAGCTTGCCCAAAATGGCGGGAAAATTGCTTTAGTTGATTTGCATAAAGAAAATGTGGAGGAGGTTAAAAATCAAATTGAAGCAATCGGCAGTGAAGCACTTGTCTTGGAAGCCAATGTTTCTAAGCCGGCAGAAGTAGAGAACTGTTATCAAAAAACAATGGATCAGTGGGGTAGACTGGATGTGGTCTTCGCTAATGCGGGAATTAATGGGGAGGTTACACCCATTGAAGATATGGAGCCGAAGGATTGGGACTTGACGATTTCCAATAACTTAACAAGTACCTTTTTAACAGTTAAATATGCCATTCCACATTTGAAGTCAAAAGGCGGCAGCATAATAATAACGAGTTCAATTAATGGAAACAGGATCTTTAAAAATATTGGAATGTCTGCCTATAGTACATCGAAAATTGGCCAGATGGGCTTCGGTAAAATGGCAGCGCTCGAGCTTGCCCATTATCGGATTAGAGTAAACATGATCTGCCCAGGTGCCATTGAAACAAATATCGGTGAAAACACTTGGAGAGAAAATGAGAAATTAAAAAAGGTGCAAGTCCCCATCGAATATCCGGAAGGAGACCAGCCGCTGGAAGATAGACCTGGAAAACCTGAACAAGTGGCTGAGCTCGTCCTATTTTTGGCTTCTAGCCAATCCAGCCACATTACAGGAAGCGAAATCTATATTGACGGAGCGCAATCACTTTTATAACAAAAAGGGACAAGGTCAGGCTCCTTGTCCCTTTTTCAATATTAGCGCTTATTCCAGCGTCCCTAGTAAATGACGACTGGATCGTACGTACTGAGATTTTCGTAGACGGTTTTCATAATGCTAGGGGGTGTGTTGACACAACCGCCTGATCCTGCTGTAAGATAGGCATTACCTGACCAGTTTGTGCGCCAGCTGGCGTCGTGGAATCCTTGTCCGCTGTTTGTAAACGGAGCCCAGTAATCTACCTTAACGGCATAATCACCTTTTCCTACTGCGGTCCCCTTAAGTGTGTACTGTGTTCGTTTATAGAGGATATACCACACTCCTGGTGAAGTATCTTCACCGGTGCTATGTTTGCCTGTGACTACATGCGTTGTGAGTACCAATTTCCCCTTTTTGTAAATCCAAATCCGTTGTTCTGCAATCGATACTTCAGCATACGTATCGCCAATGCCATTATTTGTTGTCGTTTCATAACCAATGCCTTCATTGCTCCAGCCATTTCCGTAAATATTAGAGGCAGGTATGGATTTCTCCCCTTTTTCAAAAGCTTGCTGCACCTGCGTCGTTTCTTTCCCAACGTCTAATGCCCAGCCGTAGCCTTTTCCTTTTACTGAAATAACCGAACCTGAATGGGTTTTGAATGAGAAATTTTTATTTAATGTTGATTGAGCGCTATTAATTTCAGCTATCTTGTTTTTAATGTCACTCATCGTGATGGTAACGTTCATCTCTTTTGTCACGAAGGCATTTTTAATTAACTCACTGGCATTTAAGGTATACACTTTGCCCTGTACATTATAATCAACGGTCCGTCCAAGGAGATCCTGCAGCGTTTTCTCCTCTTCCTTGATAATCGGACTGTCCGCTTTAATTGGTTGTAAGAATACAGGTTTCAGGTGGATATCACTAGTATACTTCTGTTCCGCGTAATCTTTTAATAGACCGGTAATGTCATATTGTTCTCCATCGATGCTATTGGAGATGACAATTTCCCCCTGTTCCAATTTCGCTGACGCATCTATGGGTGCTTTTAAACTCTTATTCATGGATAATAGCTTTTCTTCTACTTCCTTTTTCATCGTTTGGCTTCGGTACTGATCCGCCTTTTGGGGTATCAACGAATAATTTGTTTCCTTTGAGGAAGGGAAAAACGTCCACTGGCTTTTTAATAATTTCTTAACCCTAGGCAAATCTTCTTCGGTAAATCCCATTTGTGTATCTTTTCCGTCAAAAATTTGTTGTTCTCCGACAAAGACTCTGTTTTTTAACACAGAAGTTTTTAATTTCTTTATGGCCTGATCAGCAGTTAGACCGCCGACCTTTGTATCATTAATCGTAATCTGCGAATTGAACCGTGTTGTCTGATAATAGAAAAGTCCTGCAGCTAGTAGTGCAATAATAATGATAATTCCAATGACAACAATATTTCGGCGTGCTGGCCGTTTGGATCGGTTCACCCGCCTATGGTTAATTTCTTCAACTGTTTGGTCAAATGTGCTCATAAGCATCCCCTTCGCTACCTGGTAACCCAGCTATCAGCATCCTCCAACTTACCCTTGTGGGATTTTAAACAAAGACTTTTGCTTCGTTTACCTGACTCTTAAATTATTACTATTATACTACAAGATTTTATAGTGTGGAATTTTCTCTTTTGAATTTCGGAAAAGTACATCTACTAGAAAAAGCAAGCCAGGAGAGCTTTATCTCCAAGCTTGCTTTTTCTAGTAGTTGATTACATTTATTTTTTTAAAAATTATAGTAGCGGCGGAGTAAGTAAGAAATCCATTTGCAATGAGGATGATCGCTGATATTTCCTAGTAATCCTTTTACGATGGCAGGCGATAGAGTCGGTTCAAGCAGTTGCCCTTGCAGCAGGATTAACGATTCTTTTTCAATCGATGTTTCTATTTCTTCTATTCTTTGCCCGATGATTTCGAGGATTTGTTCCTTTGTTATCTCTTCATTCATTGGCTGCTTCACCATTTCAATCAGTTCATGTGAAATAAATGGGACGGTCGTTTGTCTTGCAAGTAAGTTTGTTTTTTCCACAAGTGATTCCGATAGCCGCTTTAAATCCAACGGCACGTTGTAGAAGACAAATAACTGAGAGTAAGTATTCATAAAGCCTTTAATACAATACATTAAATCATATTTTGTCTGTTTAACTTCTTCGCCGTATAAGCGTTCAATCATCGAGAGGATATTGTTCTCGATTAATTTGTCATAGTACTGCATTTTTAATATGAGATCTTTATTAAATGTTTGCGACTGCTCTTTGATGAGTACTTTGGCGAAATCTGAATGCTTATGAAAAGAATGATAAATAGCATAATAAAATTTATATAAAAGTTCCTCGTCATTAGGTGTGCTTCTGACTATATGGTCAATTTCCGTAGTCATCTGCATCATAAAATGGTCAATCAAGGCAATGATTAATTCATCCTTTGACTTGAAGGATAAGTAAAAAGCTCCTTTAGAAATACCGCAATGCTCGGTTATTTGTTGTACTGAGGTGGCTTCGAACCCTTGTTTAGCAAAAAGTTCTAACGCACGCTCCATAATTAATTGTTTTTTAAGCATGTTTGTTGATCGCTCCTATAGTCAAATTATTGACAAATGACCCAGTAGTCATTAGTATAAGGAAATGAGTTTGATTAGTCAATTAAGGGTGGGTGTAATAGTTGAAGGGTTTAGTTAACTTTGTTTTAAGGAATAAACTAGCAGTCTGGCTGCTTACGATTATCATAACAGCATCTGGTATTTATTCGGGGACACGAATGAATATGGAGACGATTCCGAATATCTCGATTCCTTACTTAATGGTCATGGATGTTTATCCTGGAGCAACTCCTAAGAAGGTAATGGAAGATGTGTCCATGCCGATAGAAAAAGCGGTTGAAAACCTTGAACACGTAAAAGCCGTTTATTCAAATTCCTATTCTAACATGTCAAGTATTCAAGTGGAATACGAATATGGCATCGATATGGACGAGGCGAAACGGGCTTTACAATCGGCGTTAGATGCCGTGAAATTGCCAGAAGGGGCACAAGAACCGACAACGACAGCGATTAGTATGAATATGATGCCGGTTGTTGCCTTAAGTGTAAGTAGTTCAAAAGAGGATATCGTTGAATTAACCTCAACCGTACAGGAAAGCTTACTTCCAAAGATTGAGAAAATCGAGGGTGTTGCGTCGGCAACGATTACCGGCCAGCATATTGAAGAAGTGGATCTTACGTATAACAAAGCCAAATTGGCTGAATTTGGTTTAACGGAAGATAAAGTAAAGCAAATGATTCAAGCAAGTAATCTGTCTGTTTCATTAGGCCTTTACCAGTTTAAAGAAAGTGAACAAGCAGTTGCGATTGACGGCAAGTTCACAACGGCGGATGAATTAAAGAACATGCTGATTCCTGTCACACCATCAGCCGCTAATCCATCGCCTTTTGTAAAGCTTGGCGACATCGCGGCCATTAATACAGTTGGTAAAGTACAATCGATATCACGAACAAACGGTAAAGATGCGATTGCCATCCAAATTGTTAAAGGTCAGCAGGCAAACACGGTTGATGTAGTCAACAAGGTGAAGAAGGTCATTAAGGATGAAAAGGAAAAAGTTGATGGCCTTGTGATTGATGTCACCCTTGACCAAGGGAAACCAATCGAAGAATCGGTGGCGACGATGATTGAAAAAGCGGTATTTGGCGGTTTAATTGCCGTTTTAATCATCCTGCTATTCTTGCGTGACTTTAAATCAACAGTTATTTCGATTGTTTCGATTCCAGTGTCGATTTTCATGGCGTTATTGCTGTTACACTGGATGAATATTACCTTAAATATTATGACTCTTGGGGCAATTACTGTTGCCATCGGGCGGGTCATCGATGACTCCATTGTCGTTGTTGAAAATATTTACCGGCGTCTGCATTTGAAAGAAGAGAAATTAAATGGCCGCGCCCTTGTCCGTGAAGCGACGATTGAAATGTTCAAACCGATTATGTCATCAACATTAGTAACAGTTGCGGTTTTCGCGCCGCTGATCTTCGTTGGCGGTATGGTTGGCGAATTGTTCGCACCGTTTGCGTTAACAATGGCATTCGCACTGGGTGCTTCATTACTCGTTGCAATTACCATTGTTCCGGCGCTATCTCACTTCTTATTTAAGAAAAAATTATATGGTGTGAAAACAGCCAAGAGCCACAAAGAAGTCGGTGAAATGGCGAAATGGTATAAATGGTTCCTTGAAAAAACCCTTAACCATAAAGTAATAGCCTCCATCCTTGCGATTGTTTTACTAGCAGGAAGTTTGGCGTTAACGCCGCTTATTGGTTTTAGTTTCATGGGCAGTGAAGAGGATAAAGTGATGTACTTAACGTACACTCCAAAAGCAGGCGAGCTGCCAGAAGATACATTGGCCAACGTTAAAGTGGTCGAAGAGAAGATGCTAAAGCGTGATGATATCAAAATCGTTCAAGTATCTGTCACCAAGGCTGGCGATACGACTGCGGCGATGATGGGCGGCGGCGGATCCGGCGGTGCCTTAATGTACCTCATCTTTGACCCGGAAACAAAGAATTTCCCGGATGTTAAAGAAAAAGTTGAAAAATATGTCGCTGGCATTGGTCAAACAGGTAAATGGAAGAGCCAAGCCTTTGGTTCAATGGGCGGTGCTACTAATGAAGTCAGCTACACCTTCTACAGTGAAGATTTAAATAAACTAAATAAATCAGTTAAACAAGTAGAAAACGTGATGAAAAAACATAGCGATTTGAAAGATGTGACGACAAGTGCCGAGGAAGCGTACGTGGAGTATACATTCAGAGTCGCGCAAGATAAATTGATGCAGGTTGGTTTAACAGCTGGTCAGCTTGTCATGATGTTAAGTCCGCAAAAAACACAAGATGTGTTAACGACGGTTGAAAAGGACGGTAACTCCTTAGATGTCATCGTTCAGCAGGAACAAGCTGCACAGCCAGAATCAATCGATGATCTTTTAGCAAAACAAATCCCGACAGCACTTGGTACGACAATGCCATTATCCGAGCTTGTCACTGTGAAGAAAGGGACAACCCTAAATACGCTTGCACGCAGTAAAGGTGAATACTACGCAACCGTTTCTGGAAAAATTAAAGGTGCTGATATTTCAAAAGTAACCTCTAAAGTTGGGAAAGAAGTCGATAACTTAGATTTACCGAAAGGTGTGACCGTCGGCGTTGCCGGGGTACAGGCAGATATGTCTGACACCTTTACACAGCTTGGTGTCGCTATGGCTGCGGCCGTTGCCATCGTGTACTTCATCCTTGTTGTTACATTCCGAGAAGGTGTCGCGCCATTTTCGGTCCTATTCTCGTTACCATTTGCGGTCATTGGTTCATTTGTTGGCTTATTAATCGCAGGTGAAACCATCTCGGTCTCAGTCATGATGGGGCTATTAATGTTAATCGGTATCGTCGTCACGAACGCCATCGTCCTCGTCGACCGAATTATTCATATGGAACGGGATGGCATGAAAATGCGTGAAGCCATTCTCGAAGCTGGGGCAACCCGTCTTCGTCCAATCCTAATGACAGCCATCGCCACAATCGGTGCGTTAATCCCATTAGCACTAGGCGCAGGCGGCGGAGGCGGTTTAATCTCGAAAGGCCTTGCCATCACCGTAATCGGCGGTCTAACAAGCTCAACCCTATTAACATTAATCGTAGTACCAATCGTCTACGAAATACTATCCAAACTATTCAAGAAAAACCGTAAAGAAATAGAAGAAAACTAAGGGACAGGGGGGACAGGCTTCTGTCCCTCGTTTATTTTCCAGGTATATGAGCCAGTTCCATCTGACCTGACTTTGAATTCCAAATCCGACTATAGCCAATCTCTCTGTAGTATAATAATGAGATAAATAAGAGTTAACAGGAGTAGAGGCCATTGGAAAAGCAGAATAGCAGCTATAGATGGGTCGTTTTGGCCGCAGTTTTTTTTACTTACTTTTTAATCGTCAGTCAACGAACGGCTCCGGGACTGATTTCCGATCAATTGATGAAAGAATTCCATGTAACAGCATCGGTGATTGGGCTGCTTACGAGTATTCAATTTTTGGCTTATGCAGGCTTGCAAATTCCAATTGGAATCTTGTCTGACCGCTACGGTCCTAATCTTTTTCTGGTTTTTGGGGCACTGCTGAATGGTTTAGGTGCGGTAGTGTATAGTCTTGCAGGAAATGAAGCGTTTCTCCTTCTTGCTAGATTATTGGCGGGAATCGGGGATGCGGCCATTTGGGTCAACCTAGTGATCATCTTAAGCCAATGGTTTAAGGTGAAGGAATTTATCGGCTTACTCGGCCTTGCAGGTATGGCTGGCAGCTTTGGTTTCTTAATGGCGACTGTTCCATTTTCTGCATGGATTTCTTTATCAGGCTGGAGACCGCCATTTTTTATCACAGGAATTATTCTATGTTTGAGCGCCGTTCTCCTTTATATTGTCCTTGTAAAAAAGCCAAAGCAGCTATTCCAGGACGATTCTATCAAGGTTAAAAAGGAGAAAAAGCGGGAAAATACGTTGATACTGTTACGGCGCATCTTTTCCACCCGCCAGGCATGGGCTACCTTTTTCTGTCACTTTGGTCTTGTTGGCTCGTATGTTGGGTTTATCGGTTCATGGGCCGTTCCATACGGGATGCATGTTTATGAAATGAGCCGTTCTGCTGCCAGTCAGTTGATTATGGTTGGGCTGATTGGGGCAATCATTGGTGCCCCGCTGACAAGCTGGATTTCCAGCCGATTAGCATCAATCAAACGGCCCTATGTTGTCGTTCATTTTATTGTGTTTCTTTGTTGGATTGCCTTTGTTTTGTTTAGTGGCAAGCCACCCTTCTTTATGCTCGTTATGCTATTCTTCATTATTGGCTATGGAAATGGAGCCAGTGCGTTGACCTTTGCAGTTGTTCGCCAATCTTTTCCGATGAAAGAGGTCGGCGTTATCTCAGGGTTTGCGAATACTGGAGGATTTTTGAGTGCTGTTCTATTACCCATCATTTTTGGGAAAGTATTAGACCATTTTCATTCTTCAGCAAGCAGTGTTGGCTACCACTATGGGTTTATTATCCCCGTCTTATTCGCGCTCCTTGGTTTGATGGGCGGGTTTCTTATTAAAGAACAGCGTCAGGAAGAAAAGCAGCCACGTGAATCAACTGTATAGTTTTAAAAAAAGGCTTTGTTAATGCTCATTAAACAGAGTCAAAAAAAGAGGATGAATCCAAACGAATGTCTTTGTTTAGGTTCATCCTTTAATTTTTTACCACCCCTTAGGCTGATAGTTTAGATCTTCAAATAATTGATTGCGTTCCCTTTTTGAAAGATCTCTCCACTGGCCGATTGGTAAATTGCCTAAATGAATATTCATGATGCGCGTCCGCTGAAGCCTGACAACCCCGAAGCCAAGTGCGGAACACATCCGTCGAATTTGGCGATTTAATCCCTGTGTTAATGTTATTTCCAATACATATTTAGAAAGCTGGTTCACTTTGCATGGAAGCGTTTTTGTATTTAAAATTTCAACGCCCTCTGCCATTCGCTTTAAAAATTCAGCCGTAATCGGCCTGTCGACGGTCACAATATATTCTTTTTCATGCTTATTTTCGGCTCGAAGTATTTCATTGACAATATCGCCATCGTTCGTCAGCAGGATCAATCCATCGGAATCTTTATCCAAACGGCCGATATGGAAAATTCGTAATGGATGGTTGACGAAATCAACAATATTCCCCTTCACATGCCGTTCGGTTGTACTGGTAATCCCGGCGGGTTTATTTAAAGCGATATAGACATAATTCATAGAAACACTAATGGCATTGCCATCGATCCGGACATCATCTCCCGGTTCAACTTGGCTGCCGATTTCGGCGGCCTTGCCATTGATCGTGACTCTTCCCTCACTAATTAATTTATCTGCCCCTCTTCTGGAGGCCTTACCAGACTCGCTAATAAATTTATTAATACGCATATTAAAACCACACCTTAAGCGGATAATTTTAGTCTAAGAATACCCAACTGTCGGCATATTTTCAAGTTCATGGTGTCAGGCACCATTTTTTCTATTTTTACCTAATAGAATAAGAGTGTCGAAGAAAAAAGTGGCAATTATTCTTTTTTTCTATTAAAATCTAAAAATATTACAATTCTTTCTCCAAATTGTGACAAAGTTCTTCTATGTGTCATGTTATTGTAATATAAATAACATATTGGGGAGATAGATAATGAAAAAAATATCGTTAATTTTTGTTTTGATGTTTAGTATCTTTTTCTTTACCACGCAAACAGATGCAGCAGGCAGTTCGCAATTGCTCATTATTAACAAAAAGATTAACACCCTCGCCTATTATGATGGCGGGAAGTTAGTCAAAACCTTTAAGGTGGCAACAGGGAGATCAAGGGATTTAACCCCGGAAGGTAATTTTAGGATTGTAACTAAGATTGTCAATCGTCCGTATTACAAGGAGAATATTCCTGGCGGCGACCCGCGAAACCCGTTAGGCAACCGCTGGATGGGGTTAGAAGCAAGGGGGACATATGGTACAACATATGGCATCCATGGAAATGCAAATGAGAGTTCAATAGGCAAGTATGTCAGTTCCGGCTGTGTGCGGATGCATAATGAAGAGATCCGCTGGCTGTATGACAAAATTCAAATGTATACACCAGTAATTATTACCTATAGTGATAGCAGCTTCGATGCCATTGCTAAAGCAAATGGATATTCTGTCAGCACGAATGGCTGGGTCCTAGCAAATGGTAATTGGTATTTTTATAGTAATGGTGTTGCACAAAAAGGCTGGCTTTCTCAAGGGGGAACTTGGTATTTCTTAGATAACTCCGGTGTGATGAAAACAGGCTGGGTATTAAATAATGGCAAATGGTATTTCCTCGAAAAAAGCGGCGCCATGAAAACAGGCTGGTTGTTAAATGGCGGCAAGTGGTACTACCTAGAAAAGTCCGGGGCGATGAAAACGGGCTGGTTATCAAGCAGCGGCAAGTGGTACTATCTTGAAAAGTCCGGCGCCATGAAGACCGGCTGGCTTAAAACCGGCAAGGATTGGTACTATCTCGATGCAGGCGGGGCGATGAAAACGGGCTGGATTTCCCTAAGTGGTAAATGGTATTACCTAGAATCCAGCGGCGCCATGAAAACAGGCTGGATCGATAAAGCCGGGAAGAAGTACTTCCTTACTGGCAGTGGTGCAATGGCAACAGGCTGGTTAAAAATGGACGGCAAATGGTATTACCTCTATACAAGTGGAGAAATGGCAGCAAAAACAACAATTAATGGGTATATTTTAGGCGAAGATGGCGTCTGGGTTCAGGTTGAATATGTTGCCTTAGGTGATTCCTTGGCAGCTGGAATAACTCCAGATGGAAAAAAAGGTCTAGGCTATCCTGATTATATTGCCAACAACTTTAAGAAATCGTATGACTTACTTGATTTTGCTAACTTTGGTGTTTCCGGATATAAAACAACTGATTTAATTGAGCAATTAAATAAAGCGGATGTTCAAAAGGAAATCAAAGAAGCTACACACATTACCCTTGATATCGGTGCCAATGATTTGCTTCCTGTTCTTCAAACCAATCCGGCACAAGCGCCGGCGGTAATAGGAACGATAGCAGCAAATTTAAACACCATCTTGAGCAAAATTGATCAACTGAATCCGAAGGTAAAGGTATATGTCATGGGCTATTACAACCCATTCCCATACTTGGAAGATGCACAACAGCAAGCACAGTTAGGTCAAATATTACTTGGATTTAATGGACAAATTCAAGCACAGGCTATCCAGCACGGGGACACATTTGTCCCAATTGATACCCTGATTGCAAGCAAATTTAAAGAATACCTGCCAAATCCACAGGATATTCACCTTAGCTTAACTGGATATCAAGCGGTAGCCGGTGAGTTCTGGAAAGTTATGCAGTAGACAGTGTCAGAAAACGTTTGGAATTTATTAGCAGTTTAATAGTTTATGAGGCACCCATTATAGGGTGCCTTATTTTTGTCTTTATTAGGGTTAGGATTGAAATATTTGTAACATTCAGGGCATCGTTTACAAAGTTGTAAACTTGTTTACCTTTCGTATACATTTTGTTTACAAATCTGTTTACATGTATACAAATACGTGTACATCCTTCATTTGCGCCATGTGTACAAAGTTGTCAGTGATGTTTACAAAAATGTTTACACGATTTCCTGTGTTTACAAAATGTTTACTTTTTTACACTTGTATTTCGTTTTGGTCCGCCCTATTGAAGAATCTATTAATCTCCTATAGCCTTAAGAGGACGGACGAGAGATACATAACTGCCTTTACACATAAAACTATTAAATGGGAAGGAATGATTTTTTATGACTAAATCAAGAATTGCTGCAGTCGATGTAGGCAATGACTCCATCAAGGCCATTTTCGGAGAATTAGAGTATGAATTGAATATTCCTAACATTGTCGCAAGAGACACGGAAGACCGGCCTGTAATCGGTATTGAAGAGCTGGACACAAAAGATCCTTTAGATGGGATTCATATCAAGGTGCACTCCCCTGCCCTGAAAGAGAATAATCTCATCTATCGTGTTGGAAATTTAGCGGCTAAAAGTAATAATGCGGCCGAATTAGATCCTGGCAGCAGCAAGTCAGAGGAAGACCAAACGTTAATTATGCTGTTTGCAACACTGGCCTTGGATGCGGTAAAAGGGGAATTTCCGCGCACAAAGAATGTCATTGAGGCCAACTATACGCTGGGAACGGGCCTTCCGTTAAGGGAAGTAAAGGAAGGAAAGGACGCCGGCTACCGCTCCAAATTAATCGGCTCCGTTCATCAGGTCGAATTTCTCGTCACACCGAAATATCAGGGATTAAAGGTAAATATTAAATTTACTGAAGTGAAGGTCTATCCCGAAGGCTTTGCCGCCTTTATTAACCTTGTGATGGATAATAACTTAAAAATTATTAATAAGGATTTAATTGATAAGCGGATATTAATACAAGATATAGGCGGGCTTTCAACAGATATCGCGGTCATTAAGAACCGCAATGTCGACGATGATAAGGCACAAGGATTTAACTTAGGGGTGTCAGAATCATTGGAAGCCATTCGTGAAGAAATTAGGACGAAACATGGCATAGAGCTCGACAGCCGTCGTGATGTCGTTGAAATTATTACCCGGAAAAACAACCGCAATCATATCATGGTCAAAGGAAGCCGGACGAGTGTTCACGATATTACTGACCGCATCCTTCTTGATTTAGCGAAAAAGGAATACCGTTTATTGCGCAATGTGTGGTCCAAGAACTCGCAAACAGAAATTTGTTACTTTGTCGGCGGCGGCTCCCATGTTTTAAAGGATTATCTAAAAACATTAAATAACAATTTGGACGGATATAATATTGAATTCTTTGAAGATGATAAGGAAAGTATTTGGATGATGGCCAATGCCTATTATAAGCTGATTACCGACTTTGTTAGAAGAACGGAGAAACAAAAACCTGAACCGGTAAAGAGTTGAATTAGGGTGATTCGATGAAGAAAACTGCCGCAAATGAAATTAACAGAGGCCAAGCGCTGTCCTTTCGTGTTCCTTCCGATACGCCCGACCATATTTTAAAACAGCTGCAAAAATTAAAGGAAACAGAAAGACGAAACTTTTCCAGTAAACTGGCGGAGTTTGTTGTGCAGGGTGTAAGCAGTTCTTTTTCAAGGGAAAAGGAGTCTATTACCATTCCGCTTCCGAAAAAGTTGACGAAGGTACAGCGAGATTGGTTAAAGCATGAGCATTCCGAGGCGTTATTAGGGAGCATTCTTTATCAGTTGATTTCGGACCCTGTCCGGTCGACTTCCCTGCTCGCTGCCTTAAATAGTAACGCCCTGGATATTGAAGAGGCGTTGTATCTGCAGGAGGAAATATTTCCTGAGGAACTTGCCGCTTCAACTGATGGTGAAATCAGCGGTAACAAGGAAATTGCTCCTTTAACCGATGGAGAAATCAGTGGTCCTGACGAAGAAGCCGCTGTTAGGGAATTCATAGATAGTGCGGATGATCTCGATGACTTTGATTGGGAAAGTGCAAAAAAGAAGCCTCAGCAAACGGATGAAACAGAAGAACCTGATATCGACGACCTGCTTGGCGGGTTTCTGGCGAATATGAATAAATAAAATGTTGCAGCCCCGCCGTTTTAATGGCGGGGCTTTTGTTAAGCTATCATAATTCAGGATAGGAGATCCGTTCGGCTTCGTCATTTAGGCCCATTAATCTCAGTTTCTTTTTCAAGTAGTTTTTGATCTCATCGTTGTCATAAAGAAGCCCTTTTGACTGGGCATTGCGCAAGAATTCTAATTTAGATTCATAAGAAGCCCCTTCGAAAAACTGGATAACGGCATGTAATTCTAAGTCCACTTGCCGTTTTAAAGGGAAGTGTTGATGCTGCTTTTGTTCCTTTTTATTCACAACCCCAATTCCATCCTCGGTCGGCAAAACGGTTGCTTGCATCCTTTCCTTTTTAATCTGTTGTAAATAGTCATAGATGTGTTTAATTGGCTGCAGTTGAAATTCCATTTGAAATACCTTATTTACATCCCGTTGTTGATCATTTTCAATCTGTGACAAGGAGAGACTGGGAATTTCATGCACTAAACGTTCATAATCGGTTTCACTTGTATAAATATCAAGGAATTCCACTGCACCTGGAGAAAAACAGATCATCCGCATGAAATCATAAAGATTTCTAGCGACAATTTTAACAGGTTCATCAAAATCCATTGGAGAAACACGGACAATATAGGCATTTTCTAAATCGTCAACCTGCCCAAAGTCTGTCAGGAATCCAAAATGGATTCCATCAGCGCCAGGATTGGCAAACTCGACGACATCGAGCGGTGTATTCAAGTAACGGGAATCTATATCTGCCAGCGAAAAGTAATATCCTAATAAATTCCCATGTGACAGCTTTCCTTCTTTTTTAAGCTGATTTTTCAAGGAAATGATTTGTTTAAGTGTTTCGGGAATGGGGTATTTTCCATAGTTTAATTCAATCATTTTATTACTCTCCTTTTGACAGCCGGCAGTGACCGTTAAAATAATGAAAATACAAAAAATGGAGTTAAGGCACTTCATTCAAAACCTACCCTTTTGAAAAACGGTTATCTTTCTTTCTATCATAAATGAGAGAATAATATTTTTGAATACTCTGATAGTACTTTTTTGCTAATAGAAATAAATAAACCAAGCCGTATTGGCTTGATTTTGGTTAAGGGATAAGGAAGTATAAATTTTTGACTTCGAGAATTGTCCAGCTCCAGCGCCCTAGCCCCTCGAGGTCAAATAACCTCAACCCAAAAAGTCAAAGAGCAACTTTCCGGGTTGAGAACAATTGCTTGGCTACAGAAAGCTACCGTTTTCTGCACGCATTAAGGGAGACTAAGTCGATTTACAATCGCCCAAGTCTCCCTATATCGGGGCTGACCAAGGCGCTTGCGCTCTTTCAACTAATGCTTATGATTCGGCAGTTTCCCGCTGGGGTTTCCTTTGCCGTGCTGTTCTTTATTTTTCTGGGCCTTTTCCTGATTTTCCTGCAGCTTTTCGACAAATTCATGGGTATCTTTGTTATCCATATCGCAAAACCTCCTTGATAATTGAACCAATGTTAATGTAACCAGCCGCGGTCGAAAACATGCAAACAAAAAAATCTCCTATTAAGGAGATTTTTAAATGATACCCTGGGCGATCATCGTATCAGCAACTTTTATGAATCCAGCAATATTGGCGCCGACCACGAGATTACCTGGGAAGCCGTATTCTTCAGCGGCCTTTACGCTGTTTTTATAAATATTAATCATGATATGGTGGAGTTTGGCATCTACTTTTTCAAACGACCACGACAATTTTGCGCTGTTTTGTGCCATCTCTAAGGCTGAAACAGCGACACCGCCGGCATTGGCTGCTTTTCCAGGACCGAACAGTACTTCGCTATTAAGGAATACATCAATCGCGTCCAGTGTTGACGGCATGTTTGCGCCTTCGCCGATTGCTTTGACGCCATTAGACACAAGGATTTTGGCTGAGGTTTCATCAATTTCATTTTGAGTCGCACATGGTAAGGCAATGTCACATGGGATGGACCATATTCCGGAGCATCCATCAAAGTACTGGGCGTGCGGGTGGAACTTTACATACTCGCTGATTCGTTTGCGATCCACTTCTTTTAATTGTTTGACGGTCTCTAAATCAATCCCATTTTCGTCATAGACATAGCCATTGGAGTCGCTGCAGGCCACGACCTTGGCGCCAAACTGCGCTGCTTTTTCCATCGCATAAATAGAAACATTGCCGGAGCCGGACACGACGACCGTGCTGCCGGCAAAGCTTAACCCTTTGTCCTTTAACATTTCGTGGACAAAATAAACGGTGCCATAGCCTGTCGCTTCTGTTCGTCCTAGGCTGCCGCCGTAGCCGAGTCCTTTTCCTGTCAGCACTCCTGCTTCAAAGCTGCCGCGGATTTTCTTGTATTGGCCAAACATATAGCCGATTTCTCTTGCCCCGACGCCAATGTCCCCTGCCGGAACATCGACATCCGGACCAATATAGCGAGAAAGCTCGGTCATGAAGCTTTGGCAGAAGCGCATAATTTCGCCGTCTGATTTACCCTTTGGATCGAAATCAGCTCCGCCTTTACCACCGCCAATTGGCTGGCCGGTTAAAGAGTTTTTGAAAGTCTGTTCAAAGCCCAAAAATTTAATAATGCTGGCATTCACGGATGGGTGGAAGCGCAATCCCCCTTTATAAGGACCGATAGCGCTATTGAACTGAACACGGAATCCGCGGTTTACCTGGACTCTGCCGCAATCATCTACCCAGGGGACCCGGAAGGTAATGACTCGTTCCGGTTCAACGATTCTTTCCAGTATCCCTTGCTCGATATATTTTGGGTGTTTCGCAAAAACAGGCACAAGGGAATCAAAGATTTCCTTCACCGCTTGCTGAAATTCACTTTCAAAGGCATTGCGATTTTTCACGGTTTCGAACACGTCATTCACATAATCCCTTGCTGCTTGTGTCCCCGATTGTTTTACATCCTCAATTGTTTGCATGGAATTCACCCCTTTTAAAAAAATAATGAGTATTACGGCGTATATATAATCCGAATATTCTTCATATTAGTATCGTTTTATTTTATAATTGATAAATAATCTAAGCAATATGAAAAATAGATAAGATTAATGCCGGAAATAGATTGATTGAAAAAAGAGGTGGAATTGGGTGGAGTTAAGACAAATTCAGTACTTTATCGAGGTGGCCAAAAGAGAACATGTAACGGAGGCTGCTCACGCCCTGCATGTCGCCCAATCGGCAGTGAGCAGGCAAATCGTCAATTTGGAAGCGGAGTTAGGTGTCGATTTATTTATCCGAGAAGGACGAAATGTAAAGCTGACGCCGATTGGAGCCCTATTTTTGGAGCAGATGGAGCAGGCGATGAAGCTGATTGACAATGCAAAACTAGAAGTGGAAGAATTTTTGGACCCGGAGAAAGGAACGATTCGGATCGGCTTCCCGAGCAGTTTGGCGGCCTACACCTTACCAACAGCGATTTCTGCGTTTCGCGAGCGCTATCCTGATGTTAAGTTTCAGCTGAATCAAGGCTCCTACCCCTATTTAATTGATGGTGTAATAAAAGGGGATTTTAACCTTGCCCTGCTTGGCCCGGTGCCGAAAAAGGTAAAGAAAATTAAAGGAAGAACGTTATTTACTGAAAATATTGTTGCACTGCTGCCGCACACTCATCCACTTGCCAGCCAACGCATCTTAACATTAAGTGAATTGCGTGATGATTCCTTTGTCCTGTTTCCAAATGGTTTTGTCTTACGGGAAATTATAGTCAATGCCTGCAGTCAGCTTGGTTTTCAGCCAAGGGTATCATTTGAGGGGCAGGATATTGACGCCATTAAAGGCTTGGTTTCAGCGGGTCTTGGTGTGACGCTGATTCCTGAAATCACCTTAATCGACAGTCTCCCCCGATCGACTGTAAAGATCCCAATTACGGAGCCTAGTGTAAGCCGGACCGTCGGGGTGATTATTCCCAGTGAACGCGAACTGCTCCCAACAGAAAAGCTTTTTTATGAGTTTCTCGGAGAGTTTTTCAGTATTTTAGACAGGTTTCAAAATTAAATATTCCTGCTCGATAGTTGTCCATTGTGATAAAATTAGGATTAAACACATTACTATCGTACATATGTTATTAAAGCGGGATGGTGCCTGACACCCGAGGGGGAAATGAATTTGTTATTGACGGTTATGGTTATTTTATTGGTTGTTTTTATCGGCGGTCCACTTTGTTTGTTTATCTGGCTCCATTTTGTCGCGAAAAAACCGCAGCATTCAATTATCCGCGCCCACCCCTATCTAGGCTGGATGCGTTACCTGTTGGAAAAAATGGGTCCTGAGCTTAGGCAATATTGGTTTGACAGCGATAATGGAAGCGGTCCCTTTTCGCGTGCGGACTTCTTGGGGATTGTTTTTTCCGCCAAATATCGCAGCGACCTGTTAAGTTTTGGTTCCAAACGTGACTTTGAAAAACCAGGCTATTATATCGCCAACGGTTTATTCCCGCTGTTAACTGAAGAATTGAAGGTTGATAATCAAGAAAAAATTCATGCAATGAAATACAAGATTGACCATGAAGGCTTGTTTACCCGAAGAGAACATATTGAAAAAGATGAGGTAACCCGCTGGCTCTTTCCTGAAGAAGAGGCCATTGTCGTTGGTCCGGAGCGTGATTTCCCATGGCGTCTGTGTGGACCATTCGGCGCCTCGGCAACCTCTTACGGGGCGGTTGGGGAACACTATATACTTTCGACAGGCCGTGGCAGCAGTATGGCGGGCGGTTCATGGATTAATACCGGTGAAGGCGGCATTGCGCCGGAACACTTAGAAAGCGGTGCCGATATTGTCGCCCAAATTGGTCCAGGTTTATTTGGCTACCGTGATCTGGATGGGAATTTTTCGCTTGCGGAGTTTAAGTTAAAGGCGCTAGAACCAAATGTGAAAGCATTCGAACTTAAATTTGGCCAGGGGGCAAAAATCCGCGGCGGTCATCTCGAAGGTTCGAAGGTCACGCCAAAAGTGGCCAGTATTCGTAAGGTGCCTGCAGGGCAAACAATTAATTCGCCAAACCGTTTTCCATTTTTGCATAATTCCTACGAAACATTGCAGTTTATCCAAACATTACAAGCTGAAGGCGGCAAACCTGTCGGCATCAAAATCGTCGTCGGCTATCATTCGAACCTCGATGAATTTTTCGAGGCAATGAATCAACTGCAAATCTATCCTGACTTTATCACCGTTGACGGCGGTGAAGGCGGCACGGGTGCCACGTACAAATCGATGGCCGACAGCATGGGACTTCCGCTTTATCCGGCTTTAGTGGCTGTTGTTGACAAGGCATGGCAGTTCGGCGTCCGTGATAAGTTGAAAATTTTTGCCTCCGGGAAACTAATTTCTGCCGATAAAATTGCGATTGCCCTTGGGATTGGTGCCGATGCGGTCAACTCTGCGCGCGGCTTTATGATTGCTAATGGCTGCATTATGGCGATGCAGTGTCATACCGGTAAATGCCCGGCAGGTGTCACGACGACCGACCCGAAATATCAAGAAGCGCTTGTGCCTGAGGAAAAGCAATGGCGTGTGATGAATTATATTATCAATGTCCGCCAGGGGCTTTACGCCCTCGGAGCGGCGTGCGGCATCGATACACCGCGGAAATTCACACGTGAGCATATTGTTTTTAAAGCAGAGGATGGTCAAGTGAAAAGATTGTCCGACCTGTTTCCCCTGCCTGGTACCATGGAGGAATTTCCGAAAAGACAGCTTTTTGCTGAAGCTGATAATTTAGATGTTGGGTAACTTAAAACGAATATGAATAGGTGGGTGGTCTATGGAGCTGCCTGAAAACATTGTCTTGGCCAACGGGATGTTAAATGATGGGTTAATCCTGAAGAAAGAACCCCTCTATCAAGGGATGAATGGAAGATTTGTCGAAAGGTTCTATTTGTCCCCGTCGGCAAGCTATATTTTTAAACCATTAACAAATAACGGTCAATTGGGCCGCGAGGTGTGGGTCCATGAGCATGTTCTCCCCTCATTCCCGGCGATTTTTCCAAAAATTATTTCCTATCAGATTAATGATTCTCCGGATTTAAATTGGATGATTCTCGAGGACCTTGGCCAGCTTTCACACGATTTTAACGAAGAAACTGTTTTAGCTGTGGTCAAATGGGCGGCCTGGTGGCATTCCCTTCCGATTGATCAATTTGCGGATGTGCCGAGTTCTGGCCTGAAACCGCAAATTGAGGAAATTGTTGCTGATATTAGCGGGCAGGAGGATAAATTTTTCCAGCTGCTGCCGGCATTGGAAATGGAGGAGCGGCACGTCCGGCCGATTTTCTCTCTGTTTGATAGATTGGTATTTTCAAAGAAATTGGTTTTGTCGCACGGAGATTTGCATTCGGGGAATTTTGCGGTCACTGCTGATAGGTTTGCGGTGTTAGACTGGGAGCATCTGCACTTAAACACACCCTACTGGGATTTGTACCATGTGCTTGACATGTCCCATCCCCTTTTTCCTAAAAAAATGACCAGCCAGTTTCGGGAGCGCGCCTTGCGATCCTATCTGGAACAGGTGGAGCTGGAGCTTGATGGCGAGGCGTTTTTGCACGAGTATTATTTGTTTTCAGCTATTTTCTCGATTTGGATGATTTTGCTTATTCACAAGGACTTGGAAGCGGATGCTGGAAAATGGCCTGTGGAGCTGCTGAAGGCCCAGCTGGAAGAGACCGTTTCTTGTCTTAAGCAGTGTGCAGCAGCACTTTTTGAAGGATAGGAAGGTTTATGAAAAAGCTAACCCGTGACTTTGCACCGGGTTAGCTTTTATTTTTAAAAAAAATTAAGCTTTTTGTTCGGTCAGTTTGATGATTTCAATCACCGTTTGTGTCGCTTTAATCATGTTATCGACGGAAATAAACTCGTATTTGCCGTGGAAGTTCTCGCCGCCGGTAAAAATGTTCGGTGTCGGTAGCCCCATGTAGGAAAGCTGCGAGCCGTCAGTGCCGCCGCGGATTGGCTTGATAATCGGTTTAATATCAAGGCTCTCCATCGCTTCTTGGGCAATGTCGACAATTTCCATGACCGGTTTGATTTTTTCACCCATGTTGTAATATTGATCGTTCAATTCGAGGAGAATATTGTCACTGCCGTATTGCCCCTTGAATTCATTGACGATGTTTTCAATCGTCGTTTTTCTTGCCTGGAAGATTTCCTTGTTATGGTCTCTGATAATATAGTTCAGTTTTGTCAGTTCTACATCTCCGTTGAAGGAAAGCAGATGGTAGAAACCTTCGTAGCCATCGGTATGTTCCGGTGCCTCTTGTGCTGGCAGCTTACTATGTAAGTCCATCGCAATTTTCATCGAATTGACCATTTTGTCCTTAGCAGAACCGGGGTGGATATTGGTGCCTTTGACCGTGATTTTCGCTGAGGCAGCATTGAAGCTTTCATACTCTAATTCCCCGAGCGGACCGCCGTCGACGGTATAAGCATGGTTTGCTTGGAAAGCCGCAACGTCGAACTTATGTGGCCCCCTGCCAATTTCCTCATCCGGCGTGAACGCAACGCGGACCTTACCGTGCTTGATTTCCGGATGTTTTATGAGGTATGCCATCGCGGTCATGATTTCGGTGACACCCGCCTTGTTGTCGGCGCCAAGGAGCGTCGTGCCGTCGGTGGTGATTAAGGTATGGCCTTTATATTCTTTTAGGCTCGGGAAGTCTGTTGGTGACATAACCACCTTAAGGGCCTCGTTAAGCTTGATTTCTCCGCCGTCATAGTTTTCAACGATTTGCGGATTGACATTCGTGCCGGTGAAATCAGTCGCTGTGTCCACATGGGCGAGGAAGCCGATGGTTGGGACGTCCTTTTCTGTGTTGGATGGCAAAGTCGCCATCACATAGCCATTCTCGTCGATTGTCACCTCTTCCATCCCAATCGTTTTTAATTCATCGACTAGCATGTGAAGCAGCGTCCACTGCCCCTCAGTTGATGGACAGGTTTCACTGTTTTCATCAGACTGCGTATCCACTTTAACATAGGAAGTAAACCTTTCAATCAATTCGTTTTTCAATTTGACGCACTCCCCTTTTGAAGTTTTTTTCATATATATCATATCATTTTGAGAGAGCGGTTACACGTTTTACGGAAATCAATACGATTGAAAAGTGGCCACTGTCGCGAAAAAGGGTTTCACTGTCGCCAAAGGCGGTGCAACTGTCGCCAAGTGCGGCCCAACTGTCGTAAAAAGCATCGTCACTGTCGAAAGTCGTAGCCACTGTCGTGAACCCGGGTTTCACTGTCGTTAAGGGTGGTGCAACTGTCGCCAAGTGCGGCCCAACTGTCGTAAAAAGCATCGTCACTGTCGATAGGCGTAGCCACTGTCGCGAAACCGGGTTTCACTGTCGCGAAAGGTGGAGCAACTGTCGGCAAATACTGCCCAACTGTCGCTAAAGCCACCCTCACTGTCGAATTTCAAATTTCCCCTTGTTTGATGATCCGATGTTAATGTGACTGAAGTCCATTTTATATCTTAGGTATCGAAATGCTCCTTCAGTTTCCCAATTCATACTTTGTAATATACGTTTGGCGACTTGTATATCCTCAATCCCCAAAAACTCCCGACACTCCCGATTAGTAATATCCCTCTTATAAATCAAAAACCACTCCAATAATGTCCTTTGATGCGCCGTACAATCTGTCGACTTGCAAAAAGGGCACGACCATGTCCTTGGCAGTTTAGTCATCCCGAATCGGCCGCACGTCTCGCACCTTACCCCTGTTTGAAAGTCCCCAAAAGGTATCTTATACGTCTCACATATTAGATTCGGAATAAAACGCTGGTGACTATTTAGAAGTTCCGCCGATAGCCAATTAAAAGTGTCAATATCCAACTTTTTCGCTTGATGTGGGATGCTTTTAATAAAAGAAGGAATTAAGTAAGGATATAAAAGCTTGGTTTTTGCGGGAGGAACGCCGACCATTTGTTTCGGATAAGCGAGTACGACTGCACCATAGATCGGGAGATGGATATTCCGGCTCCTAAGCCAATCGGTTAAACATTCACGGTTTCGTTCTAATTGGACAACAGGGCTTTCAAAGCCATCTCTGGTTCCGTCGTCCCGGGTGCGGATTAACTGTGGAGGATTGTCCTTAAACTCGAGCGTGCCGGCAATATTTTTAACCTCTAAAACGTTACCATACCAAGGAGTCAACATAAAGGAGTCCATTTGAAACTTTTCATCTGCTGAGGGCGATAAGTCGTGAAAATTGTGGTTGTCGAAGGGAAATGAATGCTTCCGGAAAATCTCAGCGACCCTTTCCTCTCCGCCAATTCCGGCCTCTAAGGATGCTTGCTTAGCGGCTAAGACAGGCAAGATTTGGTGACCTGCCGGCAAGCGGTTTTGCGCTGCAATTAATCCTTCTAACTTCAATGATGGATCTCTAGCTTTAACTTCATTAATCATCTTTCACCTCCAAAAAAAATAACGTCCACCTGCATCGTAGCACACCCTGAAAAGCCATACTATCCCGATTACAAACAGTTCATAATTTTGTAAAAAAATATACTTGCCACCTATTGACCACAGGGGTCAGCGGGAATATAATGACCCTATTGACTGACGTGGTCAATAGCGTTAAAAGGAGGAAACACAACAATGTATTCGAAATTTCTCAACCTAGATAAAGAAAAACAAGACCGAATCATCAATGCTGCCATAAAGGAATTTGCCCAGAAAGGATATTCATCTGCCTCGACAAATGAAATGGTAAAGGAAGCAGGAATATCAAAAGGATTGCTGTTTCATTATTTTCAAAACAAAAAGCAGCTTTACTTATTTTTGTTTGACTATTGTTATCAATTGCTTGCGGATGAATTTTACAAAAAAATCAATTTTTCCGAAGTAGATTTTTTTAAGAGAATTCGGCATGCAGTTTTAATCAAAATGGAATTACTCAGCCAGTATCCGGACATCTTTAAGTTTATCGAAGAGGCTTATTTTGAGGAATCAACTGTAATTAAAGTGGAATTAGGAAAAAGGATAAAGGAACTGACTGATATTAACTTTGGGAAAATTTACGAAGGCATTGATTTGTCGAAATTCCGAGATGATGTCGATGTCAAAAAAATCCTCAAGATTATTACCTGGACCTTTGAAAAATTAAGCGAAGAGGAGCTTAACAAAGTAAAGCTGTCACCCGAACACGAAATCGATTTTCAACAACTCCAAATCAAAGCAGAAGAGTATTTCGAGGTTTTAACGACATGTTTTTATAAATAAGGGGGGCGCAAAGATGAATGTAATTGAAATTAACAACCTGACAAAAACGTACGGCAAGGCAAGAGGAATTACCGACATCAGCTTTCATGTTGAAGAAGGGGAAATTTTTGGGTTCATAGGCCCGAACGGTGCCGGTAAATCGACAACCATCCGCACCCTGTTGTCACTCATTTACCCAACGAGCGGCAGTGCGACAATTTTTGGCAAGGACTGCATTCAATTTGCCCCGGAAATAAAAAAGGAGATCGGCTATCTGCCGTCAGAAGTTTTTTACTACGACAATATGAAAGTAAAGGACCTATTAAAATACTCAGCTAGTTTTTATAAAAAGGATTGCAGTAAGCGAATCAAAGAATTGGCGGAAATCATGGACCTCGACCTTAATAAAAAAATCGATGACCTCTCCCTGGGAAATAAAAAGAAGGTCGGGATTGTTCAGGGGATGCTTCATGAGCCGAAACTGATTATTCTTGATGAACCAACGAGCGGCCTTGACCCATTAATGCAGCAAAAATTCTTTGAACTCCTCGAGGAAGAGAATAAAAAAGGTGCGACGATTCTCTTTTCGTCACACATCCTCAGCGAGGTGCAAAGACTATGCAATCGCGTTGCCATTATTAAGGAAGGCAAGATTGTCACCGTTGAAAAGATTAGTACCTTGCAAGAAAACAACTATAAAAAGTTTAAAATTGAAACAAAAACCCAACTTGACAGAAATTACTTCAACATCAGCGGCGTTAACAATTTAGAGGTTAACAATAACTTTACCAGCTTTATTTTTAAAGGAAATATTAACGATGTCATGAAAAAAATCGCTGCGACAGAAATTGCCAACCTCTGGATTGAAGAGCCGGACCTTGAGGAGATCTTTATGCACTATTACGAAAAGGAGGTCTAGTAAGCTATGAATATCTTTTTGCATGAGTTGAGGGCTTACCGGAAGTCGACAATGATTTGGTCGATATCATTAGCTGCAATCGTCGTCTTTTATATGTCGCTTTATCCTTCATTTGCGCGTGATGCAGCGGAGTTTACCAAAATCCTTGAAGGGTATCCGGAGGCAATCCGCAATGCACTCGGAATCAACCTGGGCGGCTTCTTTACGATTCTAGGATTCTACTGCTTTCCGCTCGCGTTTATTACCTTGTGCGGCGCTATTCAGGCGATGAATCTGGGCACATTCATTGTCAGCAAGGAAGTCCGGGAAAAAACAGCTGATTTTCTGTTAACAAAACCGGTAACCCGCACCCAGGTTTTGACAGCCAAGCTGCTGGCAGCACTCACCTCACTTGTCATCACCAATATTGTTTATATAGCGGCTGCGAGCATCATGATGTTTCAAGTGAAGACAGAAGACTTTAGCTTCAAACTTTTTATCTTGCTGTCACTCACGCTGTTGTTTATCCAGCTGATATTTCTAGCACTAGGCATCATCATTTCTGTCATTGTTCCAAAAATCAAATCGGTACTGACTGTCTCACTTGCAACCGTGTTTGGCTTTTACTTTTTAGGGATGCTTAGCGGCACATCCGGTGAGGAAGCGAAACGCTATCTTTCGCCGTTTAAATACTTTGAAACCGCCTATATCCTGAAAAATAAAGGCTTCGAGGCATCCTTCTTAGTTACTGGCGCGATCATTATCATTCTTGCCATCGCAGCGAGTTATTTGGTTTATGCGAAAAAGGATATTCATGCTGTCTAATATGGAGGTGGATCAACCGTGAATATATTTTTAAAAGAATTGAAGTCCCACCGGAAATCACTCATCTTTTGGAGCATCGGTATCTTCTTTATGGTCGCATCAGGGATGGCTAAATTTGAGGCGTTTTCATCTTCAGGCCAATCGATTAATACGATGATGGCCGACTTACCAAAATCACTAAAGGTGGTCTTAGGTATGAGCGACTTGGATTTATCGAAGGCCAGCGGGTATTATGGCATGCTCTTCCTCTATTTGTTATTGATGGCCACCATCCATGCAGCGATGCTCGGGGCAACAATTATGGCGAAAGAAGAGCGTGATAAAACGTCGGAGTTCTTATTTGTCAAGCCGGTATCAAGAACGACCATCATTACCGCAAAATTATTGGCCGCATTCGTGAATATCGTCATTTTTAATCTTGTAACGCTTGTTTCGTCCATCATTCTTATGGGGAAATACAGCCATGGTGAGGCTGTCACTGGTGAAATTGCCGTGTTAATGATGGGAATGTTTATTTTGCAAATCTTATTTATGGTCATCGGTAGTGCCCTCGCTGCGGTCAAAAGGAAACCTAAGACGGCGGCATCGCAAGCGACAGCCATTCTTTTACTGACATATGGGTTATCGGTCGCCGTCGATTTGAACGAACACCTCAAGGGATTAAAATACTTGACGCCGTTTAAATATTTTGAAGCGAAAAATGTCATGTATGGCGGCGGGCTCAAGACAAGCTTCATTGTTCTCTCTGCCGTTTTAATCGGCGCACTTGCGTTTGCCACCTTTTTCTTTTATAAAAAAAGAGATTTGAATGTGTAAGGGAAATCCTCAGCGGCTTTTATTACGCTGATAATAGTGTTAATATAGGTAAATCAGTTGGTAAAAGGAGGATTTTAACATGACACAAAATGAAAACAATACGCTGCCGCCGAAAACCTGTTCCGTTGAGCGGTTAGTGACGATGGAAGCAGATGTTAAGAAGGTGCTGGCAGGAGAAAAAACGGCAACACGCCGGAATGGCAGATATGCTGACCCGGGTGAAATCATGACGCTTGAAGGCCGTCAGTTCGTCGTTGAAAATGTTTATTCGCAAAGCCTTGGTGAGCTGACCGACGCTGATGCCCGCCGCGAGGGCTTCGAAACGGTGGAGGATTATAAACAATCCATCCTTGCTTACCATCCAGGAATGCCATGGCTCCCGCAAATGCGTGTCTGGGTCCATGAATTTCGTCCTGTTCAAGATTAATATTACTAACAAGTGGTCCATGTTTATGGGCCATTTTTTATTCCCTTTTATTAGTAATAGACTCCGATCATTTACTCTTATCAATGATCTCGCCAATTTGTGCTGGAATATCGCCAAACTGGACGGGAATCTCGCCAAACTTCGGATTTATTTCGCCAACTTTCTCATTAATATCGCCAAACTGGCCACGGATTTCGCCAAACCCTTATTTTTCAAACTAATTAATTGTTTAATTGCCCAAAACGAAATTATAATATGACTATTACGAGAGCCGAAACTCTGGGGTGGGAAGATGAAGTTTTTATCAAAATACATAAAGAAATATTGGAAGTCTTTCAGCATTGCCGTCTTATTTCTCACCTTTGAAGCGATTAGTGACTTGCTGCAGCCGACGATTATGGCGAAAATCATTGATGAAGGTGTGGCCAATAAGGATATTCATTATGTCTTGAAAATGGGGGGGCTGATGCTTGCGATTACCGCATTTGGGGCAGTGGCTGCCTCAACAAGAAGCATTATGGCAAGCATCGTATCACAAAATTTTGGGACAGAATTACGCTCGGATTTATTTAAGAAAATTCAAACTCTCTCCTTTAAAAGCCTTGATAAGTTTGACCGCGCTTCGCTCATTACCCGGCTGACAAACGACGTCACACAGGTGCAGGTGTTTGTCAATGGACTGATGCGGATCTTTGTGAAGGCCCCGCTGCTGGCGATTGGCGGCCTCATCATGGCAACGCGACTCAATCTCCATTTATCCGTGGTGCTCGCGGTTGTGGTGCCAATTGTTGCCTTGTTAATTATCGTCAATTTGCGCTTAGGGTTTCCGCTCTTCGCCAAGGTGCAAAAGGCATTGGACCGGGTGAACGGTGTGATGCGTGAGTATTTATCAGGTGTCCGTGTCGTGAAGGCGTTCAATCGCTTTGATGTCGAGATTGGCAAGTTTACCAAGGTAAATGAACAGTTTAAGCAGCAATCGATCGCTGCCGGACGCCTGATGGCTACCTTTAGCCCGGCGATTATGCTGACGGTTAACCTCGGCATTGTCGTCGTCCTTTGGATTGGCGGATTAGGGGTCAGCAACGGAAACATTCAGGTCGGCCATATTATTGCGTTCATCAACTATATGACGCAAATCTTATTTTCACTGATGATGATTTCCATGGTTTTTAATATGTTTGTCCGCGCCAAGGCATCAGCAGGCAGAATTGACGAAGTCTTTTCACAGCAAGATGACATCACTTGGGAAAACGAGGCTGTAACGCCAACTTACAAGGAAAAAGGCAGAATCGATTTTGAACATGTCTCCTTTGCGTATGACGGGACCACCGGTGAAGCCGTATTAAAAGATATTAACCTTACCATCCTGCCCGGCGAAACGGTCGGCATCATCGGTTCAACCGGTTCAGGGAAAAGCACCCTCGTCGGACTCATCCCCCGCTTTTACGATGTCGCGGGCGGTACCATTAAAGTAGATGGTGAGGATATTAAACTAGTGAATCCGAAGATGTTAAGGGAGAAAATTGCCTTTGTGCCCCAGAAGAATATTTTATTTACCGGCAGTGTCGCGGAAAATATTCAGTGGGGGAAGGAGGATGCCTCCCATGAAGAAGTTGAAGCCGCGGCGGTCATTGCTGGTGCCCATGAGTTTATTACTGCTGCTCCTGAAGGCTATCAAACGAGAATCGGTCAGGGCGGGGTTAATTTTTCCGGCGGGCAGAAGCAGCGGATTGCGATTGCCAGAGCTTTAGTGAAGAAACCGGAGATATTAATCTTGGATGACAGCACAAGTGCCGTTGATGTAGCTACGGAGGCAAAGATAAAGGCGGGATTGAAGACATATGCCCAGGGGCTTACCTGTCTCCTGATTGCCCAGCGGATTACTTCAATTATCGATGCGGACAAAATTGTTGTGCTTGACCAAGGTGAAGTAGTCGGGTTTGGAGCCCATCAAGAATTAATCAACACATGTACCGTGTATCAGGAAATCTATCAATCGCAGATGGGCAAGGAGGTGCTGTAAATGTCCAAGGGAACGGAACAAACCGGGAGCAGCCCTTCTACTCCTCCCCCATTGAGACCCGGCGGTGCCCAGCGGCTTCGTGGCCCTGTCGTTAAGCCGAAGAACTTTAAGGCGACATTGAAGCGTCTTTGGCATTATTTTGGCAATGAGCGCAAAATGCTATCGCTAATTTTTCTTTTTATCGTGATTGATTCAGTCCTCATGCTCCTCGCCCCGTTCTTAATCGGGAAAGCAGTGGATGCGATGAGCATTCATAATGGAAAAGTAGATTTTTCATTCCTGGAAATCATGATAGTCGTTCTAACCTGCGCTTATGTTGCGGATGCCGGGCTGACATTTTTACAGGGATGGCTGATGGCCGGTGTTGCCGGGAGGGTGGTCATGCGCCTCCGCGATGCCCTGTTTAAAAAGCTGCAAAAGCTGCCGGTTTCCTTTTTTGATTCGCGAACACACGGGGAACTGATGAGCAGGCTTTCGAATGATGTCGATAACGTCAGCAATACAATCTCACAATCAACAACA
This sequence comes from Neobacillus sp. NPDC093127, assembly GCF_044754175.1. Classification (NCBI taxonomy): domain Bacteria; kingdom Bacillati; phylum Bacillota; class Bacilli; order Caryophanales; family Bacillaceae; genus Neobacillus; species Neobacillus sp. NPDC093127. The sequence continues at coordinate 64,551 of NZ_JBIVOP010000018.1, read as the reverse complement.
CAGCTGATGTCAGGGCTGATTGTCATTGCCGGTTCGTTAATCATGATGTTAATCCTAAGTCCTGTGTTAACAGTAGCAAGCTTAGTTACCGTCCCGCTCGTCTTCTTGCTGACACGGACGATTGCGAAAAGAACGAGTGTCTTTTTTAAAAATCAACAAGTGCAGCTTGGGAAATTAAATGGCCATATTGAGGAGACCATTTCCGGTATTGAAGTGGTCAAAGCGTTTAATCATGAGGATAAGGTGATTGAAGAGTTTGAAGTGGTCAATACAAAGCTCCGTGCGGTTGGCCTTAAGGCACAAATTTGGTCGGGATTTCTGATGCCGATTATGAACGTGATTAATAATCTTGGCTTTGCAATTGTCGCCGTCATTGGCGGGATGCTTGCCGCTAAGAGCTTAATTACTGTTGGGGCCATCGCTAGCTTTATCACCTACTCGAGGCAGTTTGTCAGGCCGCTTAATGACCTTGCCAACATCTTTAACATCCTCCAATCAGGTGTTGCCGGGGCTGAGCGTGTCTTTGAAGTCATCGATGAACAGGAAGAGACGGCAGATACAGCTAATGCGAAGGACTTAGAAAACCCGAAAGGCCATGTTGTCTTTGAGAATGTCAGCTTCGGTTATCGGCCGGATGTGCCCATTCTAAAAAATGTCAGTTTTGAGGCGCAGGTCGGCAGCAGTACCGCCCTGGTCGGTCCAACAGGAGCGGGAAAAACGACGATCGTCAACCTGCTGACACGTTTCTACGATGTCACCGAGGGGAGAATTCTTCTAGACGGCCGCGATATTCGTACCTATACAAGAGACAGCTTAAGAAGCTGCTTTGGTTTTGTCCTCCAGGATACCTATTTATTTTCCGGAACGATTAAGGAGAATATTAAGTACGGGAAACCCGATGCAGGCGATGATGAGGTCGAAACGGCGGCGCGAATGGCTAATGCCGATGGTTTTATCAGACGGCTCCCCCAGCAATATGAAACCATCCTTTCAGAAAATGGCGGCAACCTCAGCCAAGGGGAGCGCCAGCTGTTAGCGATTGCCAGGGTAATGCTCGCCAAACCGTCGCTGCTGATTTTAGATGAAGCGACCAGCAGTATTGATACGAGAACCGAGCTCCATATTCAAGCAGCCCTGCTCAAGCTGATGGAGGACCGAACAAGCTTTATCATTGCCCACCGCTTAAATACGATTCGCGATGCCGATACGATTATGGTGATTGACGGCGGGCAAATCGTCGAACGAGGAAGCCATGACGAGTTAATGAACGCCCAAGGCCGATATTATCAAATGTTTTTTAACCAATTTAAAAATGTGGAAGAAGCGCTGGATTAACGTGCTGACCAAAGGCCCCTGCTGTTTTCATGAAGTGGGGGTCTTTTTACCCAGGGAGAATAGCACTAGCGAATTTTGTCGTAATTATTTTTCAAATGGAAAAAAATATGTCGCAAAAATGCCGAAATATGTTAATGTGAAGAAGGAGATTATTGAAAAGTAAAAGGTGGACATAACGTGAAAAAGTGGAAAATTATCTTAAGTGTTGTTGTTTTACTGTTGGCAGCGGGGGCTGGTACTCTTTATTATTTTCTTAACATAAAAGATTATAAAACTGCTGATGCAAAAGTGGATGAGATTGTTAAAAATGATTTCAATGTCAAATTGCCTAGTGAGGATGTTTCTGAGGATGGTTCTGGTGCGGAAGTAACAGAGCAAAGTTCCGATCTTACGGCAGATGCATCTGGAGCAGCTGACCCGGCTGACTCAGCGACAGGGACCACACAGAGTCAAAGCACCAATAAAAATCCGGGTCAGGTCAAAAAAACGTCAGTTGTGAAACCGACTGCTGGCGCTATTTTGGAAAAATACCAGCCGGCTTTCAATGATTTACAAGCACAGGCAGACGGCAAGCTGAATGCCCTCTTATCCTATGCGTTCAGCGAGTATCAAACAAAGAAATCCAATGGTGATGAAATTTCTTATTTTTACTTTTACTCAAAGTACAATGGGGCAGCGAAAAAGCTTGAAGCAAGCACCGATCAATCATTTGACTATATTTACAACGCACTTGTTAAAGAATTAGAGAAAAACGGCTACAGTTCCAATGAAGCCAAGTCCATTAAAGACCATTACCAAAATCTAAAAAAGCAGCGAAGATCTGCATTAATGGATAAAGCGGTTGCTTATTTAAAATAATTTGTTGAAAAATACAGAAAAATGTTGTATAAAATGGTAGTTTTATGTAAAATATTAGTATTGCATCTTATAGTAAGCTAGTAATCTAGTTCTATTTGCATGGGGTCATCACATTCACCAAGGAGGATTATTGTGAAAAAGATTATTGCATTATCAAGCTTTTTGTTACTTTTGCTGATGGCAGTGCTTCCAGCAGGCGTTTCGCACGCGGCATCAACGACTGCTTCATCTGTTCAAGTAGATGGAATCACGTTTTATTTAGCTAATGGTGAAAAAATCACGGCAACTAAGAATGGAAGCAACTTTACATTAGACTTAGTTGGCGATGAAGCATTTGGGGAAAAACTTGTTAAAAAAATCGAGATAACTTCAAAAACAGCTGTTAGGCTTTCTGTTCTTCCGGCCAATTTTGATTATCGTGAAGTAGCACCATTAACAAAAGATGATTTTGATATTCAATTTGTAAATGGTGTGGCAGTTTTAGATGCTCCAAAGCTATTAAATTGGGCTAAAAGGATAGGTGGCAATGAGGACGTTCCTGTAGGGGAAACACCTGACACCCTGTTTTCAATTGGTGAGATAAAATACTTTTGGGCACCGTTTTTAGCTAGTGTATTTGATTATGGCGAAGAATCTCCGTTTGTATTCTCAGGTTATGTAGTTGATAAAGACGGAAAAGAGTCTACTGTTACTTTAACGATTAAAACAAAAGGCTGGGTATCGACAGGTAAAGCTTGGAAGTACCTTGATGAGTTTGGCGAGTATCAAACAGGCTGGTTATTAGATGGAAACAAATGGTATTACTTTGGCGCGGATGGCGTTATGAAGACTGGCTGGATTAAGTCAGGCAGCAAATGGTATTTCTTAAACCCAAGTGGTGCAATGGCTACAGGCTGGGTTCAGGATAAAGGAAAATGGTATTACCTTAATGTGAAAAATGGCGACATGGCAACAGGCTGGGCGAAAGTATCGAACAAGTGGTACTTCCTTGACGCTAGTGGCGCAATGCAAACTGGCTGGGTTAAATCAGGCGGTAAGTGGTACTTCTTAAATTCAAGCGGCGCAATGGCAACAGGCTGGGCAAAAGTATCGAACAAGTGGTACTACCTTGATGCTTCTGGTGCAATGAAGACTGGCTGGGTTAAAGTATCGAACAAATGGTACTACCTTGATGGCTCTGGAGCAATGAAAACAGGCTGGGTTGAAGTATCAAAAAAATGGTACTACCTATACAGCGACGGCCACATGGCAGCTAATACAAAAATCGGCTCATACCGCGTAGGTGCAGATGGAGCTTGGATTAAATAATTGAGTAAAAGAGAGAATACGAGATTCGTATTCTCTCTTTTTTTGGCTGTGTTAAAGAATATTGTTGATTTTGATCACAATGTTGATTGGAGTGGAAGGTGCGAGACTCCTGCGGGAGCAGCGGGACAGGTGAGACCCCGCAGGCGCTTTAGCGACGAGGAGGCTCACCGCCCGCCCCGCGAACCGCTCGCGCCTGGAACGGAAATCAACATTCACTTTTAACACAGCCTTTTTTTTAGTAGTGACATCTGTAAAGACAAGGGTTAAAATACCTTTATGGCTGATAGATTTACAGTCCGTCTCTAAAAAATTGTTTTTGGGGAATAATGTAATCAGATATAGCAGCATAAGGGGGATCCAATGAACAACAAGAAGGAAATATCAGGACGGAAATTACTTGGAATTGCCGGGATGGGCTGGATGTTCGATGCCATGGATGTAGGCATGCTCAGCTTCATCATCGCGGCTTTAAAGCTGGAATGGGATTTAACTCCGGGTCAGATGGGTTGGATTGGCAGCATTAATTCAATTGGAATGGCAGTTGGGGCCCTCGTTTTTGGGTTAATGGCTGATCGGATTGGCCGTAAACATGTTTTTATCATTACGTTATTATTATTTTCGGTTGGGAGCGGTGCCTCAGCCTTTACGTCAACGTTAACGGTCTTTTTAGTGTTAAGATTCTTTGTTGGAGCCGGTTTAGGCGGGGAGCTTCCGGTTGCCTCGACACTTGTTTCTGAAAGTGTCCCGGTTGAAAAGCGCGGCCGGATTGTCGTCCTCCTAGAAAGCTTTTGGGCAGGAGGCTGGCTGATTGCGGCTGTCATTTCCTATTTTGTCATACCAAAGTTTGGCTGGCAGGCTGCTTTGTTAATCAGTGCCATTCCGGCGTTCTATGCTTTATTTTTACGTATCGGTCTGCCCGATTCGCCGCGCTTTTCAGCCATCAAGGAGAGGGAGAAAATCTCGGCCCTCCAAAGTATGAAGAAGCTGTGGTCCAAAGAATACAGCCGCCAGACAGCAATGCTATGGATTGTTTGGTTCTGCGTTGTCTTCTCCTATTACGGGATGTTCTTATGGCTCCCAAGCGTGATGGTCATGAAAGGCTTTAGCTTAATTAAGAGTTTTGAATATGTACTAATCATGACACTTGCGCAGCTGCCGGGCTATTTTACCGCTGCCTGGTGTATTGAACGGTTCGGACGGAAATTTGTGTTGGTCGTCTATTTAACGGGTACGGCTGTAAGTGCCTACCTTTTTGGGTCAGCCGAAACAACGGCGATGTTAATGACGGCGGGAATTCTGCTGTCATTCTTTAACCTCGGTGCCTGGGGCGGCCTTTATGCCTATACACCGGAACAATATCCAACGGTTATCCGTGGTACAGGCACAGGGATGGCCGCTTCCTTTGGGCGGATTGGCGGTGTGTTGGGGCCTTTATTGGTTGGTTATCTTGTTGCGCAAAATATTTCCATTTCGGTCATTTTTACGATCTTCTGTATTTCAGTCCTAATAGGGGCATTTACCGTTCTCTTTTTGGGAAAGGAAACGAAGAGCAAAGAATTGCTTTAACAATTAGAAGCAGGAGATTCCTAAATCAGGAGTCTCCTTTATTTTTTTTAGCGAAGAAATTATATTTCGACAAAATAATGGAAAAGCAGTTTTATTTTTCATTAAAAATAAATCCTTATTCACTTTATGGGAGTAAACTCTATAAAACACGTAGTTAAGGTAATTATTGTTATATTCCAAATTATTTTAAAATAACGTACTTTATGACTAGACGAACTCCAAAATATTAGGTACAATATTTTCAGAATATTATCTTTTTTGAAAACAGTAAGACAACTAGTTGGGAAAACTTTTAAAAAAAACAGGGGGTAAAGCCATGAGAAAGAAAAAGGTAGCTGGTATTTTCATGTCGCTTATGGTAGCGGCAGGTGTGATGGCAGGATGCGGATCTTCGAGTACAAGCGGGGACGCGGACAAGGATGGCGTGATTAAGATTGGAGCCAACCTTGAGTTATCCGGAGGAGTTGCCTCATACGGACAATCCATTAAAGAAGGGATTGAACTGGCACTCGAAGAGATTAATAAAGATGGCGTTAATGGCAAGAAGCTGAAGCTTGTTCCGTTTGACAATAAATCTGATGCACCTGAAGCAATCAACGGTGCTACAAAGCTGATCAGCCAAGATAAAGTTGCTGCTATTATCGGTGCCGCCACAAGCGGAAATACTAAAGCACAGATCGAAATTGCCCAAAGTAACAGCATTCCGCTCTTGACGCCAACCGGGACAAGCGCTGACGTGACCGTGCAAAAAGGCAAATTGAATGATTTCGTCTTCCGTACTTGCTTCATTGACCCATTCCAAGGGACAGTGGCAGCGAACTTTGCCGCGAAGGAATTAAAGGTTAAAACAGCTGCTGTCTTCATTGACAGTGCAAGTGATTATTCTAAGGGTCTTGCTGCCTCCTTTAAGGAATTATTTTCAAAAGAGGGCGGAAATATAGTCATTGAAGAAGCATATTTAGCGAAGGATACTGACTTCCACGCTCAATTAACGAATATTAAAGGGAAAAATCCCGATTTCATCTTTGTTCCTGGATATTATGAAGAGGTTGGTCTCATTGTTAAGCAGGCTCGTGAATTAGGAATGAAGGTTCCAATGATGGGCGCAGATGGCTGGGATTCTCCTAAACTAGTAGAACTTGCCGGCAAGGATGCCTTAAACAATACGTTTATTACCAACCACTATTCTTCTGGGGATTCTGATCCGAAGGTTCAAGATTTCGTGAAAGCCTTCAAAGCAAAATACAAAGATAAGTCACCAGATGCTTTCAACGCTTTAGGTTATGATTCTGCTTATTTCATTGCCGATGCCATCAAGCGTGCCGGCAGCAGCGATCCAAAGAAAATCCAAAAGGCTCTTGCTGAGACAGATGGGCTTGACCTTGTCACTGGAAAAATGAAGCTTGATAAGAACCATGACCCAATCAAATCAGCTGTTATTTTAGAGTATCAAAACGGCGAACAAACATTTAAAACGAAGGTCAATCCTTAATAAGAAGGCTGGTTAAAGCACATTGTTGATTGGAGTGGAAGGCGCGAGACTCCTGGGGGAGCAGCGGGACAGGTGAGACCCCGGAGGCGCTTTAGCGCCGAGGAGGCTCACCGCCCGCCCCGCGGAAAGCGAAGCGCCTGGAACGGAAATCAACATTCCCTTTTAACACAGCCAATTAGAAAAGTGTAAGCGTACAAACTTTATAGTTTTCAAAAAGAATAGGGAGAATTGATGTCTCCCTATTCACTTTTACAGAGTCCTTTCTAAGGAGTGTTTTGGACATGGAACAATTTATTCAGCAGCTTGTCAACGGAATTTCCATCGGTAGTATTTATGCCCTGATTGCCCTCGGGTACACAATGGTATACGGGATTGTCAAACTCATTAATTTTGCCCATGGGGATGTCTTCATGGTGGGTGCATTTATCGGCTTTTATTCTATTACTATTTTTCATTTCGGATTTTTTCCAGCTTTACTTATTTCGATGGCAGCCTGCGCCATCTTTGGCGTTTTAATCGAGCGGATTGCCTACAAACCGCTAAGGAATGCAACGAGGATTGCTGCTCTGATTACGGCGATCGGGGTGTCCTTATTTATCGAATACGGCACGATTTATATTCGCGGTGCCCAGCTCGAGTCCTATCCGGATAATATTGTTCCATTGAAGAACTTTGAAATTTTCGGTGTGACCATTAGCGGCAAGTCGATCCTTATTTTAGCTGTATCGATCTTCTTAATGATTTTGCTCCAATTTATCGTTCATAAGACCAAAATCGGTAAAGCGATGCGCGCCGTTTCCCATGACATGGACGCCGCAAGGTTGATGGGGATTAATGTCAATAACACGATATCTGCCACGTTTGCGATTGGTTCGGCCCTTGCCGGTGCAGCCGGAGTGATTTTCGGGATGTATTATACAAAAATTGAACCACTTATGGGAATTATCCCCGGACTTAAAGCCTTCGTCGCCGCCGTATTTGGCGGAATAGGGATTATCCCTGGAGCAATGACCGGCGGATTAATATTGGGTGTGATTGAGGCGCTTGTAAGTGCGACTGGAGGCTCTCTATGGCGAGACGCCGTTGCCTTTGTTGTGCTGATTCTGATCTTAATTTTCCGTCCTGCAGGCCTATTAGGCAAAAATGTCAGGGAAAAGGTCTAGGGGGGCATGACGCGATGAATCTATTAAAAAAAGCAAAAGGTTTTTGGGGCACAATCGTTCTAGTCGTTATCTTTTCGGTTGTCACGCAATTACTCATTAACGGGGGGACCTTAAACTCCTTCTATGTCAACACGTTATTTTCGATTGGCATCAATATCATCCTTGCTGCCAGTCTTCATTTAATTATCGGCGTTACCGGGCAGTTTTCGATTGGACATGCTGGTTTCCTTGCGGTTGGGGCCTATGCTTCCGCCATCATAACGATGAAATTAGGACTGCCCTTCCCAGTGGCCATCCTCGCTGGCGGTGCGGCGGCAGCGATTGCCGGTCTGATTATCGGGATTCCAACTCTGAGACTGAGAGGGGACTATTTGGCGATTGCCACCCTTGGTTTTGGTGAGATTGTCAAGATTGTCTTTTTAAATATTGATTATATCGGCGGGGCCAGCGGAATGACGGTAACCCATCTAACAACATGGCCATGGCTGATTGCCTGTGTCGTCATTACGATTGTTGTCATCGTCAACTTCACGAACTCGACGCATGGACGAGCCTGTATTTCCATTAGGGAAAATGAAATTGCTGCAGATGCGATGGGGATTAATACGACATTTTATAAGGTAATGGCGTTTATCATTGGTGCCTTCTTTGCCGGTGTTGCCGGTGCGCTTCATGCCCATAACTTTTATATTATCCAGCCGCCAAATTTCGGGTTTCTGAAATCGTTTGATATTTTGATTTTAGTCGTGATCGGCGGTTTGGGAAGTATGTCGGGAGCAGTGATTGCAGCTATTGCTTTAACGATCATTTCAACCTTCCTTTCCAGTTATCCAGAAGTACGGATGGTTATTTACAGCCTTGTCCTAATTGTAATGATGCTTTTCCGTCCGCAGGGATTGATGGGCTCGAAAGAAATTACCTCTTTCTTGAAACTAGGCAAAGCTGCTAAAGGAGGAGTACATCATGACGGAAAAAACACCGTTGCTTAAAGTCGAAAATGTCGGCATCCGTTTTGGGGGCTTAAAGGCCGTTTCGGACGTTAATTTAGAATTAAATCAGGGAGAACTCGTCGGGTTAATTGGCCCGAACGGTGCTGGCAAAACAACCTTTTTCAACCTGTTAACAGGCGTCTATGTTCCGACTGAAGGAATGATTTCGCTGGGCAGCGAAAAATTAAATGGGCTGGCCCCTTATAAAATTAATCAAAAAGGAATCAGCCGGACGTTCCAGAATATCCGACTGTTTAGCGATTTATCTGTGCTTGATAATGTAAAGGTTGCCTATCATTCGCTTGCCAAGCATTCGATTGTCAGCTCCCTCCTCCGCCTCCCTTCCCATTTTTCCGGTGAGAAGGAAATGGAGGAAAAGGCGATTGAATTCTTAAAAATCTTTAAGCTTGAGTCGGTCATGCATGAACAGGCAAAGAACCTGCCATATGGGCAGCAGCGCCGGCTTGAAATTGCCAGGGCGCTGGCGGCCAATCCAAAATTATTGCTCCTTGATGAACCTGCTGCCGGGATGAACCCACAGGAAACCGAGGAGCTGATGAATTTAATTGCCCTGATCCGTGAACGTTTTTCGTTAACGATTCTATTAATTGAACATGACATGCTTCTTGTTATGGGCGTGTGTGAACGAATATATGTGCTTGACCACGGTCAATTGATTGCCCAGGGCACCCCGGAACAAATCAGAAATAACCCAAAAGTCATCGAAGCGTATCTTGGCGAGGAGGTCTCTTAACATGCTGAAAATAAATGATATTAATGTTTACTATGGAAATATTCATGCATTGAAAGGAGTTTCCCTCGACATCAAACAGGGTGAAATTGTCACACTGATTGGTGCCAATGGCGCCGGGAAAAGTACGCTGTTAAAAACCATTTCTGGATTATTAAAGCCGAAGAACGGAGAAATCTTGTTAGAGAGCGAGCATTTGGCTGGAAAGGTCCCGCAATTAATTGTGAAGCGGGGGATTTCGCAGGTACCGGAAGGCCGTCGTGTATTTGCCAACATGTCGGTTGAGGAAAACCTGGAATTAGGAGCTTTCTTAAGGAAAGATAAAAAAGGGATCCGTGATGACTTTGAAAAAGTGTTTCAGCTTTTTCCTCGTCTGCAGGAACGCCGTAAGCAGCTGTCAGGAACGCTATCAGGCGGCGAGCAGCAAATGCTTGCCATGGGGCGGGCATTGATGGCCAGACCGCGCCTATTGCTGTTAGATGAGCCTTCCATGGGTCTTGCCCCGCTGCTCGTGAAAACAATTTTCCGGATTATAGAGGAAATTAATCAAACGGGCACAACCATCCTTTTGGTTGAGCAAAATGCCAATATGGCATTATCCATCGCCGACCGTGCCTATGTCATTGAGACGGGAAAAATTGTCGCTTCCGGTACATCGGAGGAACTGCACCAAAGCGATCAAATTAGAGCTGCCTACTTGGGCGGGCATTAAGAAAAGAAGCGGAAGCGCCTAAGTCAGGAGTTCCCGCTTCTTTTTTTACATTTTCATTTCTCTTTGTTTAGCATCAAGCTGGAATTGCTGGCGTCTTTTTGGACGTAAGCGATTTCTAATGATGTTTACGTAATCCTCATAAAGCTGTTCTAAACCGACTAAGGCCAGCGAAAAGAAATTAGCATAATTCTTTTGGACTTCCCACTTTAATTCGTTCTTCCCACAGATACTATATTTATTTAATTCTTCAATCTCCTTTTGAATTTTTGCTAATTCCTCCGCCTGCTGCTCTTCAGGCAGTGAGAGAAGATAATCAATTTTTTCGATATATTCCATCGATTTTTCGATTTTCACTTTAATATCATCATAGCCGGCTTGATCGATGAGATTGTATTTTAATTTAAACTCATTTAGCTTTTGCGCAGCTTCGTAGGTCGAATTCACAATATCATCACGGGTCATATCCTTTGTTTCATAACTAAGCATATGCTTCCATGATGGCTGGGTAATCGCCGTGCTGTGGTCCTCCAAGGTATGGCAGAGTTTTTTATAGCCATGGATTTCCGGATGTTCAAAGGCAGGACTCGCCGGGTCAAGGAACGGTGCTAGCGGTGCCACAAAGTAAAAAATTCTTGGGTCCTGCTGACAGGCTAAATGAATCGTTTCGCAGAAATCAATGTTTTCAACGGCACTTTTGTAGGTCTGGCCGGGAATTCCGACCATGAAGAACAGGTCAATTTTTTTACAGCCGTTCTTTAAGGAAAAATTAAGCGTATCGATGACTTTTTGATTGGTACAACTGAATTTCCCGTTATAGCGTCGGATGTTTTCATCATGGGTTTCAAGGGTAATTTCAATGCTATATTTTGGGACACTGTCATTCATTTGCTTGAAGAATTCTTCATCGGCATATTGGAATAATTCAAAGACGATTTCATTTTTCAGATTCAGTTTTTTCAGCCGGCTGAAAAATTCAGTGACATATTCACGTCCGCCCTGCCTTAGGTCATGGAGAATGAAAATCGGTGCCCGGCTGAATCTTGAAATAAATTGAATATCTTCAACAAGCTTCTTGGGCGACCGTAATGCCAGCGTATTACGGTTGCAGTTTTGGTCATAGGCCTCCCGGGAACCACCGCAGATGAGGCAGTTTTGCGAACAGCCGCGCGCGGTTAATAAAGCGGTGTTCGGGTATTGGAGCCAGCCGTTGTAGGGGAGCGGGTCAAGGAAATTACGATATTTAAATACGGAACGAATCGTATAGCGGTAGCCCGGAACGTCGATATCATCCAAATCCTTTGGCACATATGTAATCGGATTGAAGCCGCATTCGCTGCCCTTTTTCCAGGTTAAATTAGGGATGTCGGCATAATGGGTATTCCCCGCTTCAAGTTTATTCATCAGCAGGAGCATTAGCTTTTCGGTTGAGTCGCCGCGCATGACAAAGTCGATACACGGATATTCAATTAATTCTTTATGATAATACGTCGCCGACAAGCCGCCGAAGATGATGGGTGTTTCGGGATGGATGGCTTTAACAATTTTTGCAAGTTCAATACTGCCATGGGCATGCGGGAGCCAATGAAGGTCGATGCCGAATGCCTTTGTTTGAATTTTCTTTAGCTTCGCTTCGACATCGAATTTCTCACTCATCAGCATCCGGTTAGCGATATTGATGATCTTCACCCGCAGCCCGTAGCGCTCTAAATAGTCAGCAATACTTGTCAGCCCAATGGGATACATTTCAAACACAGGTGATGACGGCACCACATCACTGATCGGGCCGGCGAGCAGGGAGTTTTTTCGAAAGTCATAAACACTTGGCGCATGGAGGAGAACTAAATCGTATTTCATCTTAACCACCTCAAATTGTTTTCTATGTATTTTTTGAAAAATGATTTGTGAACAAGTTCACAATATTGGATGTAAGTATATTGGATAATTTTAGTTTACTATATTAGTGGATTGATAGAGTGACAAAAGGGTGACAAAATTTGGTGGATTTTGTGTATTCTCACTTTTTTAGTATGCTGTTGTTAGAGGATGTTAGGGGGAATGGAGCGATGGCACAGGTAAAAACGAATGCAATGCGCATTTTGGATGCAAAAAAGGTCAGTTATGAGATGCTGACATATGATAATAAAGATGGAAAAATAGATGGCGTTTCGGTGGCGGAGAAGATTGGCCGCGACGTAAACGAGGTATATAAAACGCTTGTTGCCCAAGGACATAGCAAAAATATCTATGTTTTTGTTATTCCAGTTGCTGCAGAACTGGATTTAAAAAAGGCCGCTAAAGCAGCCGCTGAAAAGAATATCGAAATGATTCCTGTGAAGGATATTCAAAAATGGACGGGTTATATCCGCGGCGGCTGTTCACCGATTGGGATGAAAAAGGAGTATCAGACCTTCCTCGATGAAAACTGCCTGCTCCTTGATTCAATCGTTGTCAGTGCCGGGAAAATTGGCGTTCAAATCGTGCTCAAGCCGGAGGACTTAAAGGAAATAACGAAAGCAGAAATCGCCGATTTGAAGAAATGAAATTTTAGCATGGGCACTCACCTATAAATGACAGTAGCATAAGATAAGGTGAAATTAATCTTTCTGATTGTTATGTAAAAGGGAGTGTTGATGAGTGGCAGGGAAAATTAAAAATTATTTTGCCGGCGGTAATACAGCTAGGGGGTTCCATAATCTGTACGATTCCAACCTCCAGGGACTTGATCGCTTATTCATTTTAAAAGGCGGTCCGGGAACAGGTAAATCCTCACTAATGAAGAAAATTGGCCATGAGTGGATTGAAAAGGGCTATAATGTTGAATTTCTGCATTGTTCTTCTGATAATAATTCGATTGATGGCGTGTTAATCCCGGTGTTGAAGGTTGGAATCGTTGATGGGACCGCGCCGCATGTGATTGAACCGAAAGCACCAGGAGCAGTGGAAGAATATATAAACTTGGGCGAGGCTTGGAATGCAAGGGCGCTTGCGGTTCAAAAGAAACCAATCCAGCAGCTGACGGATCAGATTAGTCAGTTGTTCCAGAAGGCGTACGCGACCTTTAAGGAAGCGTTGGAAATTCATGATGACTGGGAAAAAATTTATATTAACAGCATGGATTTTAACAAGGCCGACCAATTGACAAGAAAGCTCATTGACACCTTTTTTGGAAAAATGAAGTTGAATAAGACTGCGGATGTCCGCCATCGGTTCTTAGGGGCCGCCACGCCAAAAGGTGCTGTTGATTTTGTCCCGAATTTAACGGAGGGGATTCCGAAACGCTATTTCATTAAAGGACGCCCTGGCTCCGGAAAATCGACGATGCTGAAAAAATTGGCCGCTGCCGCTGAGGAGCGCGGTGTCGATGTCGAAGTGTATCATTGCGGCTTCGATCCGCATAGTCTGGATATGCTCATTTTCAGAGAGCTGGGTGTGGCTATTTTTGATAGTACGGCCCCGCATGAATATTTTCCGAGCAGGGACGGCGATGAAATCATCGATATGTACGAAATTTTGATTGACCCGGGAACGGATGATCTTTTTGCCGAGATCATTAGTAAAATAGCGGCGAGATATAAAAGCAAAATGACGGAGGCAACCAGCTATCTTGCAAAGGCAAAAGAGCTCCATGATGAGCTTGAAGCGATTTATATTGCGGCGATGGATTTTTCCGTTGTCGAAGGGATTCAGGCCAAGATTGCGGAGGAAATCAAGGAATTAGCGGAGGCAAATGGTCAATAGCCGCTTATTCATATAAAAGGTGCCGGAATAATCCCGGCACCTTTTCACTGTGGATTGGTCTTGCTTTTCTGGGCTTTCGTGTTGCGCTTATTGCCCTTGCTGTTATCGCCGCTGACAAACTCACTGGCAAATTCCGCCTCGGCGTTTCCTGCCTGCGGGGAATTTTGATTACGGCTGCCCTTGTTAAACTTTTTTGTCAATGGTATCCCTCCTTATCTGCATATTTTAGTGTGGCATCTGGAGATTTGTTTATGCGGAAAAAATAAAGGGGAAAATGGGAGATAATAGAATTAATAAATAAGACTATTTGGAGAGGATGGATGTGGTTGACATTAAATGTGGATTTGTTATCTGAGTTGTTCATTGAAAATCGTCATGACGCGGAAGCAGAACCGATGAAAAAGTATATGAAGAGTCATTTTGAATTTTTAGGGATTAAATCCCCTTTGCGAAAAGAATTAGAAAAGCAATTTTTCAAGGAAACGGGGATTTTGAAGGAGCCGTTTAACAAGGAATTTGTGATGGCGCTTTGGGAAAAGGAGGAGCGGGAATACCAGTATACGGCCCTGACTTATCTGGAAAAATCGCTGAATAAGCTGGAAAAATCAGATTTGCCGTTTATGGAGAAGTTAATTACCACGAAATCGTGGTGGGATACTGTCGATGCGATTGCACCAAAGCCAGTTGGCAAGATTGCTGAAAAGTTTCCAGAAGTGATTGCGGAAACGATTAATGGCTGGGCTGTTCATGAAAATATGTGGCTCCGGCGGGCAGCGCTTCTTTTTCAATTAAAATATAAAGGTAAAACGAATGATGCTCTGCTCTATCACTACATACGGCAAAATGCCGATAGTAAGGAATTTTTTATCCAAAAGGCAATTGGCTGGGCGCTGCGCGAATACTCGAAGACCAATCCGGCTTCCGTCAAGAAGTTCATCGAAGCTCTGCCGCTCGCGCCATTAAGTGTTCGCGAAGGCAGTAAGTATCTGGACTGAGCAAAAGGGAATCATGTTTAGGTCGTTCGTGTTAGAATGGCACTAATGAAAACTAAGAAAAGGTGGATTTTGACAGCATGATAAAATGCATTGCATCAGACATGGATGGAACATTATTAAATTCGATTCAACAAATTAGTGAGGAAAATAAACAAGCTATTATTACAGCACAAGCTCAAGGAGTAGAATTTGTCGTAGCGACGGGCAGGTCCTATCAAGAGGCGACCTATGTCTTGGCTGAGGCGGGGGTAAACTGTCCGGTCATTTGCGTCAACGGCGCTGAGGTCCGTTCGAAGGCTGGGGACGTTATTTCAGCAACGCCAATCAGCAAGCAATTGACAAGAGAAGTTGCGGCGAAATTAGGGGAACAAGATGTGTATTTTGAGGTGTATACCAATAAGGGTGCCTTCACGGTTGACGCGGATAAGGCCGTTTCGACGCTCGTTGACATTATCGTCAGCGCCAATCCCGAAGTAAACCGTGAAGAGATTATCTTTGCTGCCGGAGCACGGCTGCGTGATGGCTTAGTTCATACGGTTGAAGATTATGAAATTCTCTTTAGTGACGATGAGTATCAAATTTATAAGCTGCTTGTCTTCTCGTTTGATACTGACAAGCTGGAAGCAGCCGGCAAATCGCTGTCAGCTTTTGACGACCTCGCTGTTTCCGCTTCAGGCAGAGAAAACCTTGAAGTAACCAATAAGAAGGCGCAAAAAGGACTGGCGCTTGAAGCATTTGCCAAAGCAAAAGGGATTTCCATGGCGGAGACAATGGCGATTGGCGATAACTATAACGACGTTTCCATGTTTGAAAAAGCCGGCAGATCGGTGGCGATGGGAAATGCTAATTATGAAATTAAGTCACTATGTGATGTGATAACGGACACCAACGAGGAAAGCGGCGTCGCGAAGGCGATTTTGGAAGTGTTATAGGAGGGAAGAGGTGTCTATGTACCGCGTTGGTTCTATTTTACTGGTGCTGATGTTGCTGCTTTCAGGCTGTTCTTTTTTTGAAAAAAAGGAGGATGGCGGGCAAGCGGATGAGGCGGCTGTCATTGAGCCTGAAGTGGATGTTGTGGCTGTAAATTTAGCTGTCCCATGGTCGATTGATAAGCTTGGGCAAACCTTCTATCTTAGTGAACGAACTGGAAGTATCGTAAAAGTGGAAGACGGTAAAATCGAACGTCAGCGAGTGCGTTTAGAAAAGCCGCTGGCCGAGGCGGCTGAAGCAGGGCTGCTTGGCTTTGTTCTTAACCCTCAGTTTTCTGAAAATCAAAAGGCATTTGCTTATTATACATATACGGATGATGGCGGGGGGCAATTTAATCGTGTTGTTGTTTTAGGGCATAACGCCGGTATATGGACAGAGGAGCGGATTCTGATTGATCGCATTCCGAGTGCGGCCTATCATCATGGCGGCAGGATGAAGATTGGTCCTGATGGGAAGCTCTATATTACGACGGGTGATGCGACGACGCCCTCTGTTGCTCAAAATCTCAGTTCGTTAAATGGGAAAATTTTAAGAACGAATTTAGATGGGTCGATTCCAGCGGATAATCCGTACCCGAATTCATATGTTTATAGTTATGGTCACCGAAATCCGCAGGGGTTAGCGTGGATTGGAGAGACGTTATATGCGAGCGAACATGGTCAATCGGCACATGATGAAATCAATCGTATTAAGGCTGCCGGGAATTTTGGCTGGCCGGTTATAGAGGGGCAAGAGAAAAAGGCGGAGATGGAAACACCTTTGTTCCAGTCAGGTGCCGAGGTAACTTGGGCTCCTTCCGGGATGGCGGCAGTTGACGGCAAGCTCTATGTGGCGGAGTTAAGAGGGAATGCTGTTCGAGTGTTTGATGTGGAACAGAAGCAGAGTCGGGTGGTTATTAGTGATTTGGGGCGAATACGTGATGTGTTTGTTGACGGAAATTATTTATACTTTGTCAGCAACAACACTGACGGCCGAGGAAATCCCGATGAGAAGGACGACAAAATGTATCGGGTTCGGGTGGATGAGATGAAATGATTCATGAGGACAGAACCCGGTGGAATTTTGCCTTTTCGACAATTGGGAAGGGGTTTCCGACAGTTGACTCATCTAATTCGACAGTTGGAAAGCGTTATCCGACAGTTGACTCAGCTTATTCGACAGTTGGGAAGCGTTATCCGACAGTTGGCTCAGCTAATTCGACAGTTGGGAAGCGTTACTCGACAGTTGATTCATCTTATTCGACAGTTGGGAAGCGTTATCCGACAGTTGACTCAGCTAATTCGACAGTTGGAGCCTGTTATCCGCCAATTGAAACGCCAAAACTCCCTAAAGAATTTCGATCTTTAAGGAGTTTACTTGGGAGACGAGGAGTTCTTCGTATTTTTGCTGGGCTTGGTAGAGGACATCTTGCTCGCCGGCCTTCGGATTTTCCTTTTTCACTTGCGCAACAATATCCTCTTGGACCTTCCGGGATAACACAATCATCTTATATTGCTGCTTTTCCGTTGCCCAAAACTTGTCCTCGCCGTAGTCACGAATCAACTTTTTAGCAGATGGGAATCGATTATATTGCTCGCGCGCCTTGCTTACTGCCGCGTCAACCTCGGTATCCGCCGCCTTGTGCCCCTTTTCATCGGCAAGTAGGGCCATGGAGCGCAGGCGGATAATCTGTGTTAATAATTGATTTTTATCATCGCTAATTTTCTCCTGTGAGTCTAAATAGGCAAGCTCTTCCTCCAACTGTTTACCCGTATATTTTTGCTGCGCCGTTTCCCGGTTAATTGCCAGCTGAAGCTGATTAATCAATTGATAAAAAGCTAAATCCTCATTCGTAATCCATTCTCCGTTTATCGTGGCAACCCCTTTAGCCTTCACAACGTTGAGGTTAATGACTTCTTCAGATTTCTTCCCGTCCTTTTCCAACGTAAAAGCGACCTCATACTTTCCGCTCATTGGCAGCGCCACATTGCCGGAATAAGTACCGTCTTTGCCCTCCGCTAACTTCACATCCGTTGTGCCGTGATCCATATTGGCCATCGAAAATTCCGCGGAGACATCGAGGCCTTTAACCGCCTTTTTCCCTTCGGTTACTTTAATTTCAAACGGTGCCTCGGTATCCTGCTGGTAATAAAGCTCCTTTGTTACTTTGATTGTAAAATCAGGTCCCGAACTGCAGCCAGTCAGCATCGCCATCAGCATTAGCAGCAAAGTCGCAAACAACGTCTGCCTCTTCATGATTCAATCCCCCCTAAATGGTGTGTTTCCAAAAATTCCTCTACCGTAAATTTCTCCATTTTTCCTTCATTTAGATAGGCCACATGGGTACAAACCTGGCGGATTTCATCGAGATGATGCGACGACAGCAGAATCGTTTTATCCTGAAGTGATTTCAGGACCTCGAGGATCTCCTTTCTTCCCATCGGGTCAATGCCGCTTGTCGGCTCATCCAAAATCAAGATGCTGGATTCCTGATAAAGCGTAATCGCCAAGCCGAGGCGCTGGAGCATTCCCTTTGAATAGGACTTCACTTGGACATTGCGGTCGTCCCACAAACTGACCGATCGAAGTGCACGCTCGATTCGTTTCAAATCGGCGGTTTTCTCAACAGCTTCGGCAAAAAAGGTCATATTCTCGAGCCCGGTCAGCATCGGATAAAGCATAAATTTTTCCGGCAAGTAGGCGATTGCCTTTTTCCAAGCCTTGTTTTTCTTAGTGACTTCCATCCCGTTAATCGCGATTGAGCCTTGTTTAACAGGCAGCAAGCCTAGGAGACTATTAATAAACGTTGATTTCCCGGCACCATTTCGGCCAACCAGGGCACAGATTTCATTTTTATGAATTTCAATCGTAACGTTGTCTAACACTGCTTTTTTTCCGAACGATTGGTCTAAATGCGCCACCTTAATCATTCATAGCCCTCCTTACGGTTGAAGACAATTGCGGTACCAACAGAAACCGCAAGCCAGACAAGTAAATTTCCGAGCAAAAAGAAGACCGGCTTCGTCCACATAAAGGCCTGCATAAGCCTCGACATGTGACCGAACGAATACACACCCATCCCGGTTTCCAGATACATCCTTACAGACTGAAGCGGATTTAAATAGTAAATCGCGGAAAAGAATTTTACATTTTCATAGGTAACATCAGGTAAAAACGATAGCAGAATAAAATCGTGCAGGAAGAAAAAGTAAAACCAAACAAAGATCGTATAGCCGATGATTTGCATCCGTGAGCGGCTGAAGCTCCCGATCGCTGCGCCCATCTGCAAGAATAGAAGCGTCATCAGGACAATCGCTGTCACAAACACCAAATAGCTTTTGATATCGAGTTGCAAGGTAAACTTCAATAGCAGCAAATAGACGAAAAACCAGACGATAAGCGGGACAAGCACAACCGTATAAAGCCCGAGGCTTTTTTTAACTAAAAAGCTTGGATAATTGTCCTTCTTCGTGAGCAGCATGATCAGCGTCTTTTGTTCCTTTTCTTGAAAAATCGAGAACGCCCCGATAAACAGGCAGAGAATCGGAATAAAGTAGATGAGCGTATCAAATAGATTGATTAACAAAACATAAAAGCCTTTATCAAAGGAAAGAGCTGTGGAACGGAACAAAATACTGACAGATATGAGCACAATAATGCTTATTGAAAGCCAGAGCCCTTTACCCCTTATATTTTCCTTCCATTCCTTCCAAATATAATGCATAGTCGATGTCTCCCCTTTCGGAAAATCAACGCGGCAGCTCCCGCGATGACAAGATATAGAATCCAAGAATGCTGAGCTTTTGCAGCCGCTAGTGGGTGTGAATCTTGAAACATAACTTCGTCGTCCTTTAATGTCGCATTGATTTTTTCATAAATTGAAATCGCCGGGCTTTTTAAAAATAGATTGGTCAGTTCTTGGTCCTCAATCAGCTGATGGAGGGAAGAATGATAGATCACCGGAAAGTCGCCGATCCCGTCTTGGTTGAAATCGGTGAGTGGAAAGGCGGCGCCCCAGTCGTTGCCTTTGCCATTCTTGCTCCAAGCATTGTGTTCGCTATTGCCGCCAAGGGTAACAGCAGGGATGGTATTTTCGGAAATTCGGTTCAGCGTGAACGTTTGCTCGTTAGAACTGGCCCACAGTTCAATGCCAATCTGGTTTTGAATGATCCGGTTACTCTTAAACGTGTTCCTCGTCGCCTGGTCAATATACAAGCCCCGCTGGTTCATGTAAAAGGTGTTGTTTCTTATATCATTATCATTGGCTTGCAACAGTAACAGGCCAAACGATTGGTTTTCATAGTTAATGATGAATTGGTTGTCTTCTAGTTTCAGGTGATTCGAGTTCATGACAGCAGCGCCGCCAGTATTCATTGTAAACACATTTCGTTTAAAAATATTTTCGTCTGAGTACATGTAATGCAGACCGTATCTTGTATGGGTGATGTTGTTGTCATAGCTTTTGTTTCGATTGGCATAATCAAAGAACATCCCGTCCCTGGTGCCGTCGACGGTGTTATGCTCTAAGAGATTATCATTGGCGTAAAAAACATGAATGCCATTGCCCTGGGCGGCGATTTCCCCTTTTCCCATCCCTTTAATATCGGCATAGCGGATAGTATTATCGTGGGCCTTACTTAAATAAACACCGTGAAAGGAATGGCGGATGGTGACGTGTTCAACCACATTATGATCTGTGTAGATTTTGATGGCTGCGTATTCCTCGCTGGAGTTGCGGTCCATACTTCCGCCTGACACCGTTAACTGGCTCAACTTTACATGCGGTGCCTTGACCGAAATCACGTTCCCGGTTCCGTCTCCTTTGATCACGGTTTTGGCTTTGCCAGTCATCGTCAGTGGTTTATTGATGACGATATTGCCTTCATAGGTTTTATTTTCAAGCTTTAATACCGCCCCCTCTTTCATGGAGTCGATGATTGCTTGTAAGTTTTCGGCTGCCATATTTTTCTCAGGTTTCATGACTAAAAACAGGGAAAAAATGAAAGATAAGAGCATTAGTTTTTTCATTTTTTTCGATCCTTCCATACCGGAATCAGTAATAGAATAAAGGCGGCGATGACAAAATAGATGCCTGTACCTAGTAAACTGTGGGTGACAAAGTTGGCCACTGTATTTTGACCAATAATCGGCGGAACAAATGGGTCAATTTTTATCGGCGCCTTTGGACTTAAATTAGTTCCGTATTTTTGTAAGGCAAAATGGAGGTCCATTACGCCGGCGAGACCGCCAATCGCGAAGATGCTAATCAGCCCGTAAAGCACTTTCTTATTGCGAAGAATCGCCGTTAATAGGGTTATAACGGCTAATCCGCCAACAAGATAGGCAAGGTAGGATAATTCAGGGAAATTTTCCGCACCGAAATTCGACATCCCGATATAGTGGTTCAGCCCGTTAATAATATCAATTTCTCCTTCGAGCTTGTTCGGATAGACGATAATATTTAAGCCTTCCGGGTATTGCGGTGCATAAAAGACCATCTTCCACCACGGAAAAAATAAGGAAACGACGATTAAAATAGCTGATAGTCCAATTAGCAAGGAAGACGTAATCGATAATTTACTGTTTTTTCTGCTGCTATCATTCAAGTTAACCACTCCTTTTATAGTGCAAATAAAGATAAATGGAGGTGGGTACCAATTTTTCTAATTGATACCCACTGAAATCATTTATTGTTTCGGTTTTACTAAGAAGTAGCCGTTCATTTCCTGGTGCAGTGCTGAGCAGAAGTTTGTACAATAGAGTGGGAAGGTCCCCGCTTTATCGGCGGTAAACTCAATCGTATTTGTTTGGCCAGGCTGAACTTCTATATTCAAGTCATAGCTGTTAATTGCAAAACCGTGGGTAATATCTTCATCAAAGTCAATATTGGTTAAATGGATGAAGACGTGATCTCCTTCGTTAACCTCAATTACGTCCGGGCGTTTTGCTTTTGCGTCGAAAATGAATCTTGAGCGCATCGCGATGCCATATACGTGTACTTCATTGCCTTTACGGACAATTTTTGTATCATTTTGCTTATAAACGGCATCTTTATTCTTTTCGTCCTTTGGATAAACGTTGATTGTTTTAATCTTATCGGCCTTAATCATCTGGGCATAGTGAGGCTCTGGGTCAACCGGTGCCGATTGAATGACCTTCATCTTGCCGCTGATGTCAATTAACTGCATCGATTCAGGATGTGACGGGCCGACTGACAAGTAGCTGTCCTTGGCAATTTTGTTGAGAGCAACGAGCCAGTGTCCATCAGGTGAGACGGTGTCGCCTTCTGCAGCAACAGAGTGTCCCGGCGAATATTGAACAGGGACACGGTCTAATGTTTTCCCCGTTTTCGGATCCCATTTTACGACTTCTGAAGAAATGAACATTGTTGTGTAGGCCATGCCTTTGTCATCAAATTGAGTATGAAGCGGTCCAAGGGCATTTTCCGGGTTTACTTCTCTTTCCATTACAGATTTGTAATTAAGAATCGGAATCCCGTTACGCTCACCGGCAAAATCTTTGTTTTCAACAGCTTTAAATGCTTTTTCAAACGAAAAGACCGTCATCGCAGGGGCCAGTTTCCCGGAGGCGATGAAATATTTCCCATCAGGAGTAACATCGACTCCGTGCGGTGATTTAGCGACCGGCACTAAATAAATGCCGCCCTTTTGTTTCTCCGGATAAATCATCTTTTGCCCATCGACATCTTCGTACTTGCCTTCTTTGACCATTTTCTCAAGCTCTTTCCAGTTGAAAAGCACGATATAGTCACGGTCTGCTTGCGAAGCATTTACTTCTAATGTGGTTGTTGCTTCTTCCGTATTATAAGTGGTCATCACGGCCCAATCGGCGGAGCCTTTTTTACCCGCATCAGAAAGGTCATAGGACCAAGGCGGAAGGGCAACCTGGTAAGCAATGTTTAACTTTACATTCTTTTCATCAAAGGTTACCGCTGACATAACCCCGCGATAGTTTTGGCTGTAGTTATCAAGTGATTCATATTTTTGCCCGACCGGTACAGCGAAACGAGTCGGCAGGAACATGTACTCGGTATTTTCCGTTACGAATGCGGCACAGTGCGGACCGGCTGTGTTTGGAACATTGATGATATCTTTTGTCGTGAAGGTTTCCAAATCAACGACGGCGGCGCGGCTGTTGCCGACATCAGTCGCGAACATCCACTTTCCATCATAGTCGCCTTTTGTTTCCGAGAAGGCCGGATGGTGCAGGTCCCCCCACGTATAACCGCCCATTAATTTTTTCGAGTGCTCATCAAAACCATAACCTGTTGCAGAATCCTGCGAGAAGACCGGAATTGTTCGGATTTTGCGCAATGATGGCACACCATAGATAAACATCTGTCCAGAGTGGCCGCCGGATGCGAATAAATAATAATCATCTTTTTGTCCGAATGGTACATAAACCTTTTCAGCATCGCTCTTGTTGCTTGAAGCAGCTTCCGTGTTTGTCTTTGCGGAAAAGTCAGCGAATGTGATTGTTGCGGCAATAAAGCCGGCAAGCAAACCGGAGGCAATTGGGATCCATTTTTTCATTTACTTACACTCTCCTTTCTATTTGTCGAGCTCCAGCGCCTTGCGACTAGTGTATTGGCCCTCTCCTCCTTACGATAAGTCAAGCACGAATGCGCTAACGCTCTTCGTGTTTCCTTTATCTCATACGGAGCGGATCCAATCCATACGTCGCAGAACAGGCGCTTCCGCTTTTCTATTTGGCTTCAGATGCTTGCTTTAATAGGTCTAGAACCTGCTTGCGCTCGTCATCTGTTAATGGACTTTTACTAATAACGCCTGACATCACGGCAGATGTAGGCTCTTTTAAGAATTCCTCAATCGGCTTGCCATGCTTTCCTTCTACGTTAACAAACGCTTGTGAAAGGTCAGGTCCGACTGCCCCGCCTTTTATGTTGAGTGCTTCCACACTATGGCAGCCAAGGCATCCCTTTTGATTAAGGATATTGTCTTCATTCGCGGAAGAAGTGGCTGCTGCATTTTCTTCCTTCGTTGTCGCTTCGTCGTTTGTTTCTGTTTGCCCCACCTGCGGTTGTTTCGAAGAGTCCCCCATGATGACTCCAAATACGAGGTACCCAAGGCCAAAACCGAGTAATGCAAAGATAACAAAGCTAATGATTGCTTTTTGCAATGAAAGTCCCCCTCCTTTTAATAAAAATGAACAACTTCATCCTACCCGCTGGTCAACAGTAAAATTGTGATGTAGAGCACATCTTTATCGAGATTTTTGAACGTTTTGTGAAGAGGTTGGTAAGAACTAGGGAAATCGCGGTTTTGAAAAAATGAACGTTTTGTGAAAGTGTTTTGAAAAAATGGCAACGCTCTGTTTTTGAAAAAGGGTGAACTTTTTGTGAATCTCGTCACTACATGATGGAAAAAAGTTGGTTACAATGGATGGTAATTATCGATGTGGGATAGGAGGTGGGTAATGTGAATCGTTCCGATTGTATGGAGAATCCGCATCTTTTAGTCTATCAAGAGGTAAAACATGAAAATTTACTTCGGAGAATTAGCATTTTCAAGGATTTATCACGTAAGTCGCTCCAGGTAATTGAAAAGCGAATTCAAACATTTGAATTAAAAAAGGGCGATAAGATTATTTCTGAGGATGAAGTGGCAAGAGGGGTTTATTTCGTTCATTCGGGGGCAGTTAAGCTGACGAAAGAAGATGAAAATGGCAATGAAATCATTGTCTGCGTCAAACAAAAGGGAGATGCCTTTGCCGAGGCCTGCTTGTTTACCCAAAAGACAGAGCGTTATCCGGCGACAGCAACGATGCTTCAGGATGGCAGGGTCATCTTTTTGGACAAGTTGGAATTAGAGCGGGATTTAGCCGATCACCCTGAGCTTGCGATGCAAATGATCAGCTATATGAGTGATGCCTTAAGGGAAATGACCACACAGCTGCGGGATGTGGCCCTGCTCGATGTCTATGCGAAAACGGTGAAGACGCTTGAGCGGCTGGGGAACAAGTTTAACACCGGCCAGAACCGCTGGAACATCGAAATTCCGTTGACGGTTCAGGAATTTGCGACGGTTGTCGGCACAACGCGGGAAAGTGTCAGCCGTGTGTTTTCAAAGTTGAAGAAGGAATCGATTATTGATTTAAAATCACGGAAAATTGTCATTTTGGATTGGTGTGGACTGTGCACACTGCTGCATCGGGAATATTAAAAGTGGTGGGTTCTCCTTAAAAGCGCTTTTTTGAGTTTTGGCTATTTTTCAAAGGGTTTTGGCTACTTTTCAAGAGGTTTTGGCTATTTTTTTCGCTGTTTTGGCTACTTTTTAAGGGGTTTTGGCTATTTAGACATTATTTGGTAAAACAAACTTGATTTTAATGAGAAAAAGCCCTTCGGATGAAAGGGCTTTTTCCTATTAAAAGGTATACGTCCAAAACCGTTCATTATTAATCCAGACCATGACTTGCGGGTCTTGATTTTTTAACTTTTCTTCCAAATCAGTCAACATCTGCTCGGTTTGCGAGCGGTGTGCGCGAATGGCGCCCAATTTTTTGTCAGCGACAGGGGTTATATTATTGACAATGTCTGCTTCCCCAAGCTCCTCGACGCAATTATTCGAGAAGGCGACGCAGTGTAAGACAGGACGTTCGCCCGCAGGCATTCTTTCAACTGCACGGACGACGGCCGCACCGGTGGCGTCATGGTCAGGATGGACCGAATAGCCGGGATAAAAGGTAATGATGAGGGAAGGATTGACTTCCTCGATTAAAGCCAGCATCGTGTTGGCAAGTTTATCCTCATCTTCAAATTCAATCGTTTTATCACGGAATCCGAGCATCCTTAGGTCCTGGATGCCTAAAACTCGGGCTGCCTCCTGTAATTCTTTCTTTCTGATTTTCGGCAGGTTTTCCCGGTTGGTAAATGGGGGATTTCCCATGTTGCGTCCCATTTCTCCTAAGGTTAAACAAGCATAGGTGACAGGCGTTCCATTCTGTACATGGGTCGCAATCGTCCCGGATACACCAAAGGCCTCATCATCAGGGTGAGGGAAAACAACCAAAACATGGCGCTCTTTTTCCATAGTTCATGCTCCTTTCTGGTTAAGCAAATGGTGTACTGCTGATTTCCAGCGCTACGGCAAGTTTACCTTTACTGTCGTGGCCGGCTAGTAATAGGTGATTCTCTTCATCTATTTCAAAATGTGTAAGGCCTTCAGCATAAATCCAGCCGAGGTTTATTTTTAGGCCGACACGGTAAGGGCCAGTTCCGGTGATTTTTCCTAATTCGTAACGGACAAGCGCATTACGGAAATAGGCGCCAGCGGAAAAGAAAGATTGATCATGGTGTGATGCATAGGCACCGTTGGTCGTTTCCAGGTGAATGTAGACATCCTTATTCGCAAAGCGGTTAATAGCGTCTTGTACGTATTTAACATCAATATATTCCAAAACACGGCCTCCTTTCCCTATGACTATTTTTATTTTAGGCTGTGTTAAAGCACATTGTTGATTTTGAGCACAATGTTGATTGGAGTGGAAGGCGCGAGACTCCTGCGGGAGCAGCGGGACAGGTGAGACCCCGCAGGCGCTTTAGCGCCGAGGAGGCTCACCGCCCGCCCCGCGGAAAGCGAAGCGCCTGGAACGGAAATCAACATTCACTTTTAACAAAGCCTTATTTAATAATGTAACTATCATACTAAAATCAGTTCCAAATTGCGAAATGATTGCTTAGAAAAAAATAGCAATTGGAAACAATTAGCTTTAATAAGAAATATTAACTTGGAAATCCTTAATTTTAGGGCATAGTTTTTAGATATGCCAGAAGGGATAAGGATCCGTGAAAATGTGGTTTCGAAAACAACCTGCTGAACAACAACAAAACAACCTTGCTGCCTTAATAAATATGTACAAGCAATCGGGTGATTTTGTTCATTTTCATCATCCACAGTCGCCGCAGCCATATTGGGTTGCTTATTTTGGCACCTTAATTGATGTCGAGATTTTGCATCGTGATATTCTTCCCTATTTAAATAAATCAGCAATCACAACATTAGAAGAGATTAAGGCCGCGCTTCCGTTTGAGGATGTCTTAATTACTAGTGATTTACAAAAAATTCAAGATGACATCCTGCAAGGGTCTGTCCTGATTCAACTCGATGAAAGAAATCCAACATGCCTCCTTGTCCGCGCGGAAATGAAAAAGGCCCGTGAGGTTACCATTCCGGAAGAGGAGTATAGCGTTGTCGGCCCGAAAGAGGCATTTGTGGAGTCGATAACGACGAATTTAAATCTCGTTCGCAAACGCTTGCCGATATCAGAATTAAAAGTAAAAGAATTTACAATTGGAACACTTTCAAAAACAAAAGTGGCCGTGTTGTACATTGAAGGAATCACGAATGAAGAAAACATCAACACCGTTTGTCAGCGTCTTTCCGATTTGCAATTCAATCAAATTCTTGATAGTTCCATTATTGCCCAGCTAATTGCTGATAATGGACATTCTCTCTTTCCGCAATTAATTGATACCGAGCGGCCTGACCGGGTCGCAGGTGTGCTGGCAGAAGGCAGTGTGGTGATTCTTGCTGATGGTTCCTCCCATGCCTTAATTGGCCCGATTTCAGTCATGGAATTATTTAATGCCTTTGAAGACTATTATGTCAATTGGCAGACGGCTTCGGCGTTAAGGATCATTCGGATCTTTGCCGTGTCTTTTTCTATTTTGGTTACCCCGATTTATGTGGCCGTTTTAACCTATCATTATCAATTAATACCGAAGGATTTAATGGTGACACTAGTTTCATCAAGAAGGAATATACCTTTACCGCCTATCCTTGAAGCCATCATTCTAGAGTTAACGATTGAACTGCTCCGGGAAGCCGGGGCAAGACTGCCGTCAAAGGTTGGACAGACGATCGGTATCGTAGGTGGTATCGTGATTGGAACAGCAGCGGTTGATGCAGGATTAACGAGCAATGTACTCTTGATTATTATCGCACTTGCTGCGTTAGCGTCTTTTACTACCCCGGTATACCGCATGGGTAATACGATTCGCTTACTGCGGTTTCCGTTTCTCTTGCTTGCGGATTTGTGGGGACTGTTAGGGATTGCGGTCGCTTTTATCTTTTTAATCATCCATTTACTGAAATTAACGTCATTGGGGAGACCATACCTAGAACCAATCTATCCGCCAAGACTTAAGGATTTTAAAGATTCATTTATTCGCTTTCCCTTCTCCTTTCAAGCAAAAAGACCTGGATATTTGCAAACAAAAGATCAAATACGCTTCTCAAAAAATAAAGCTAGCGAGGTGCATGATATCGATGAGTAGCAGTCAAATGTAAAGGAGGGAACCTATGAAAACGGTGATTAAAGACCAGTTTCTTGTCTCACCATTCCTTGTTTTATTCCTCATCCATGGTATGCAATATGGTGTGGGGGTTTTAAGCTTTCAACGGGATATCGCCAATGTTGCCGGTCATGATGCCTGGATTTCTATATTAATAACCGGAATTCTTATTCATATTTTAATTTGGATGATGTACACGATGCTCAATAAGACCAAGGGCGATTTAATAACGATTCACCAGCAAACATTCGGAAAATGGCTCGGTAATTTGTTAAGCCTTCTTTTCATTCTTTATGTTCTAGCAGAGAGTACAACGGTATTGCGTTCGTATATAGAAATTGTTCAAGTATGGATGTTTCCATTACTAAAAACATGGCCCATTGCCTTAGTCTTGCTTCTCAGTGTTTACTATGTCGTTTCAGGTGGATTTCGCATCGTGACCGGTGTTTGCTTCTTGGCAGTTGTGTTACCTTCCTATTTGATTTTTACTTATATTGTACCAATTGAATTTTCAAATTTTCGTAATCTGCTGCCAATCTTCGATCATTCCTTTTTAGAAATGGCTCAATCAATAAAGGGGTCGATACTCTCTTTTTCCGGCTTTGAATACTTATTGTTCTATTATCCTTTTATTAAACGGCCAGAGAGTTCGCAAAAGTGGGCCCATTTTGGAAATCTTGTAACGACCCTCCTATATCTGCTGATCATGATTGTCACATTAGCTTTCTTTGATCAGGGGTATTTACAAAAAGTAATCTGGCCGACGTTAATGATGTGGAAGATTATTGAATTACCTTTTGTGGAGCGCTTCGAAATAATTGGAGTTACCTCCTGGGCTGTAGTCATGTTACCTATCATTTGCTTGATGTTTTGGTCGGCAAGCCGCGGCATAAAGGAAATATTTAAGTTAAAACAGCGGAGTGTCCTCGTTTTCCTTTTACTTCTTAGTTTTATTGTTTGCTGTTTATTAATCGATAGAGAAACGATTCAACAATATAATATATTTGTGGCGGAAATTGGCTTTTACCTAATGTTAGGCTATATACCTTTCCTATTTATCTGTTGTCATCTTCGTTTAAAAATGAGGGGAAAAGGATGAAGAATAAGATAAAAATAGCGGTAGTGATGATCATCATTATTTGCGCTTATATGTTTGGACGTGTACAAAGGCAGATTTTAGATGACATTAACATGGCATCAGCTGTAGGGTATGACTATATCGATAAAGATAAGATTAAAGCCACGGCGGTCATGCCTATTTATAAACCTGACAAGAACGTTGGGAATGAAACCTATACAGCTAGTAATGAAATAAGTAAAAAGACACTTAGTAAAATCAATCGGCAATCCTCCCGTCAAGTGGTAAACGGCAAATTAGAAGTGGCAGTATATAGCAAAGAAGTGGCAAAACATGGGATTGGTGAATTGGTTGACTCTTTGCAAAGGGATCCTTCAATCAGTGAACGATTGTTTGTGGCGGTGGCGGAAGGGGAAACGCATGAACTTTTAAAGAAGAGGTACGGTGATCGGGATACAGGTGTTTATTTATCGATGCTAATCGAACAAAATATGAAGGAAGGATTAGTGCCAACGACCAACCTGCACCAATTCTTAAACGATTACAATTCCCATTTAAGGGATCCCTTTTTACCATTAATCGAGCAAAAAGGGAAGGATGTTAATCTAAAGGGGATTGCCTTATTTAAGGATGATCATTATGTGAAAAATCTCCGTCAAGACCAGCAATTTATTTTTCAAGCATTGTTGGAAAACCTTCAGTTAGGGACCTATAAACTAAAGTTGAAAGATAAGGAATATGTGGCCATCGAGAATATTAATTCAAATAGTAGTTATCGTGTTGTTAACTTAAAAAACACTCCAGAGATTCAAATCCAGGTAAAGTTGAGAGGGATCATTAGGGAATACACGGGAAAGAGGACAGACAAAAAAGAGATTGAACAAATAAAGAAAAAAATGGAAAAACAGTTAGAAAAGGAAGCCGCTGCCATGATTCGCTCGTTTCAAAAGTTAAAGATTGATCCCATTGGTTTTGGAAATCAAGTTCGCAGCCGGACAAGAAACTTTCGTTATCAAAAGTGGGTAGACCAGTATCCGAATGTATTGATCAGGGTAAAGGTAAATGTATTAATTCTCGAAAAAGGTGTGGTTGATTAAAGGTTTTGACCGCACAAAAGAGCCGATCGACCCCGACCGGCTCTTTTGCTATTTGCTATTCTTCACAATCCTCACAATACTCCGTTACTGCCTCAGCGCTGCGGTAAGCCCCATGCCAGGTAGGACCAACATATTCGTTTAAGCGGAAGCCTTGCTGGATTGCTGCTGTAATAAATGCCTTCGCTATATCGACTGCTTCATAAACTGATTTCCCTTTAGCGAGTTCTGCGGTAATCGCCGAGGAATAGGTACAGCCTGCACCGTGGGTGTAGGTTGTTTCAAATTTCTCAGACTCGTACAGCTTGAATTCCTCGCCATCATATAAGAG
Organism: Neobacillus sp. NPDC093127; assembly: GCF_044754175.1. NCBI lineage: Bacteria > Bacillati > Bacillota > Bacilli > Caryophanales > Bacillaceae > Neobacillus > Neobacillus sp. NPDC093127. The sequence continues at coordinate 33,838 of NZ_JBIVOP010000018.1, read as the reverse complement.
GTCGACGGCTTTTTCTTCAGAATGAAGCTTGCTGCCGCCTTTAATTAACACGAACTTTGCTCCTTGTTCGTGAATTTTCACAGCTGCTGCTTTCATTTCGTCGAGTGAATGAGGTGTTTTCGTGCCTGCCAGCTGCCCCGCTTCAAAAAGGTTTGGCGTAACGACTAAAGCACGCGGCAATAGAAGCTCGCGCATCGCTTCGGTTGTTTCCGGGTGTAAGGCCTCGTCTTCACCTTTGCAAACCATGACAGGGTCAATCACAACACGGTCAAGCTTGTTTTCATCAATCACCTTTGCCGCTAATTCAATAATTTCAACGGTTCCCAGCATTCCTGTTTTCATCGCGTCGATGCCGACGGAAAGAATCGTATCAATTTGTGTTTTCAGTGTCTCGATGGCAATTGGGAACACACTGTGGCGCCAATCTTTTGGATCCATCGTGACGATGGTTGTAAGGGCCGTCATCCCATAGACGCCGAGCTCCTGGAACGTCTTCAAATCCGCTTGAATCCCGGCGCCGCCGCTTGTATCCGAGCCGGCAATCGTCATTACCTTTTTGATTGTCATTATGTACTCCTCCTTCTAAAACCCTACTTATTATTATAAAACATTTTTTAAAAATTAACAGATATTGCGAACGAAAGGCCAATAGTTGACAGAAAAATGACATTTCCCCGGTTTTTCCTATTTCCAAGCATTTAGCGTGATAAATATTACTTTCAAAAGAAATGTAGCGGCGTAGGATGGGGGTATGTGGCGGACAGTTTCGGAACCGCTTACAATTATTCTGTTTTCCATACCTGCAATTGTTGGAAATCTGACACAAATTAGAAAGAGAAGGGTACTCCTTGCTTTTTGCAGGAAAAATCCCTTTTTAAAAGATTACAAATTTCGACAATGTGACAAATGTCGCTGAGTGGAATGGATCCTATTTCTACAATGAAAAGATAAGGAAAATATCCTGGAGTGGAGGAAAAACCATGAACCGCAAAGGTTGTCCGGATGAATATCCGATTTCGTTAATCATTAACGGATATGAAATGGCCGTTTTTCAACTGACAAATTCCAACCTTGATGATTGGACATATGGATATTTGTTTTCTGAAGGATTTATTCAGGAGGCAAGCGATATTGAATCGGTCCACATCAACGAAGACATGGGCACCATCAACGTATCACTCCGCACCGATTTTGATGAGACCCACGTTTTTTCAAAAAAGAAACATTACACCGCGGGCTGCGGCAGGGGTGTCACCTTCTTTTCGATGACAGATGTGAAGAGCTTTGCCAAAGTGACATCAAACAAGGCCTATCCACTAAGTTATCTGTTAAAAAAGCGCAGTCAATTCGCGCAAAACTCAGAACTTTATCTCGAAACAGGCGGGATGCATGGAGCCTGTATTGTTGATGAACAGGGCGGAATCACGATTCGCGAAGATATCGGCCGCCACAATGCCGTCGACAAGATTATTGGTCATGCGCTTCGAAATTGTTTACAACCCGAAAGGCTAATTTTACTGACAACCGGCCGGGTTTCATATGAAATGCTCTCCAAAGCAGCTAAATTTGGCTTCCCTGTTATCGGTTCGAGGACAGCGGCCACCAAACAGGCAGTACAGCTGGCAAAATATTTAAATATTGAGGTAATCGGCTATTTAAGAGGGAAAATGGCGACGATTTATACTTCGTTAGGCAGAGTCGAAAACGACTTAAACGTCGAGCTGGCTGTAGAGATGCATTGAAAGGGGTGAATGAAAAGCAAGGAATCAAATAGAGAGAAAAAGAGTGTCTAGCACCTGCTTAAGGGGCTTTCACATTTTTAAGGGATGTTCTAATCAATATGTTTGGGAAGGAGAATAGTGATGGTTGAAATGAACCTAAATCGCCGGCAATTTTTAAAGCTATCAGGCGCAACGGCAGCAACACTTGCAGTTGTCGAGCTCGGCTTTAATGAGAAAAAGGCTTATGCTGCATCAAAAGAATTCAAAATTGCCAAAGCAACTGTAACACCAACCATTTGCTGCTACTGTGGTGTCGGATGCGGAATCCTCGTTCACACCAAAAACAATACTGTGGTTTATACGGAAGGGGATCCGGATAACCCAATTAACGAAGGTAAACTATGCAGCAAGGGAACAACATTAAGACAGCTTTATACATCTGAAAAACGCTTAACCAAACCGCTTTATCGTGCACCAGGAAGCAATAAATGGGAAGAGAAAGAGTGGGAATGGATGCTTGATACCATTGCCAAACGCACCAAAGAAACACGCGATCGTTCGTTTGTCGAAGTAGAAAATGGAGTAACCGTCAATAAAACAGAAAGAATTGCCAGCCTTGGCGGGGCGGCACTTGATAATGAAGAAACGTATTTGCTCGCGAAACTAATGAGAGGGCTTGGTGTCACCTATTTAGAACACCAGGCACGAATATGACATAGTTCAACGGTTGCCGGTCTGGCACCTACATTTGGTCGTGGAGCAATGACTAACCATTGGAATGATCTGCAGCATACTGATTGTGCGTTGATCATTGGCGCGAACCCTGCAGAAAATCACCCGATTAGCTTTAGATGGCTGACGAAAGCAAAGGAAAACGGCGGAAAAATCGTTTCGGTGGACCCGCGTTATACACGTACATCCGCACAGGCTGATGTGTACGCTGCCCTTCGTTCCGGTACGGATATTCCGTTTATCGGCGGGATGATTAATTATGCGCTCGAAAACAATCTCATCCACAAAGAGTATGTTGCTAACTATACAAACGCCTCCTTTATCGTCAAAGAAGGCTATGACTTTAACGATGGCCTATTCTCAGGCTATGACGAAACAAAAAGAGCCTACGATAAAACAAAATGGGCAATTGAAACAACGGAAGACGGCAAGCCGGTTAAAGACGGAACATTAGCGCATCCGCGTTCTGTTTTCCAATTGATGAAAAAACACTATTCCCGTTATGATGTCAACACGGTCACAGCTGTAACTGGAACAGCAAAAGAAGATTACTTAAATGTTTGTAAAACCTTCTGTGAAACAGGCAAGGTTGGCAAAGCAGGAACGATCATGTATGCAATGGGAACCACTCAGCATACCGTCGGCTCACAAAACGTCCGCATTTATGCGATTCTGCAATTGCTGTTAGGAAACATCGGCTTACCAGGCGGTGGAATCAACGCGATGCGCGGCGAATCCAACGTTCAAGGCTCAACTGACTTCGGCTTATTGTATGACAACCTGACAGGGTACCTTGGTTCACCAAAGGCTACCGTTCCAGAGCATGCCACCCTGAAAGGCTATTTGGAAAAAGAAACACCAAAAACAGGCTACTGGAGCAACAAGCCAAAATTCGTTGTCAGCTTACTGAAGGCATGGTATGGCGCGAATGCGACAGCAGAAAATGAGTTTGGCTATCAATTTTTACCAAAAGGAAATAAAAACTACTCACATATCAACTTATTTAATGCGATGTACAAGGGTGAACTGGACGGAACCTTCTTATTTGGAACAAACCCAGTTGTCGGCGGTCCAAATGCCGGTAAGGAAAAAGAGGCACTTGGAAATCTGAAGTGGATGGTTGCAGTTGACCTTTGGGAAACGGAAACATCATCGTTCTGGCAAAAAGAGGCCGGCAGCGACCCTGCGAAAATCAATACGGAGGTATTCCTGCTCCCAGCTAGCGCTTCGTTTGAAAAAGAGGGCAGTGTTTCCAACAGCTCACGCTGGATGCAATACCGCTGGAAGGCAATTGATTCAAGAGGCGAAGCAAGACCAGACCTTGATATCATTCATGAGCTTGCATTAAAACTGAAGAAGCTATATGCGAACAGTCCAAAATCGGCCGACAAACCATTCTTAGCGCTTGATTGGAATTACGGAACAGGAGAAGAACCAGATATTGACCTTGTTGCCAAAGAAATCAACGGCTATGACCTGAAGACCGGTAAATTAATCGCGAGCTTCGGCGCTTTGTTAGATGACGGGACCACTTCAAGCGGCAACTGGATTTATTCCGGCTTCTATCCTGAAGAAGGCAAGAACAAATCGAAGAACCGTGACAACAAGGACACAGGCGGCGATCACTATTTGAACTGGTCCTATGCTTGGCCGATGAACCGCCGGATTCTTTACAACCGTGCCTCAGCAGACCCAAGCGGTAAGCCATGGAGCAAGGAAAAAGCGGTTATCTGGTGGGATGGTGCCGAGAAGAAATGGGTCGGCAATGATGTACCGGACTTTAAGGCAGTTACAGCACCAACTGAACCAGGCGGTACCGGTGCGTTCATGATGAATAAAGATGGTGTAGGCTTATTGTTTGCCCCGACGTTGAATGATGGACCATTCCCTGAACACTATGAACCATTTGAAAGCCCTGTTCCAAATGCGTTTTCCAATACGCAATTGAACCCGGCTGCCGTGGTAATCGAGGGCGATTTTAATAAAAAAGGCGATAAGAAAAACTTCCCGATTGTTGCAACAACCTACCGGGTGAGTGAACACTGGCAATCTGGCTCAATGACACGGAACCAAGAATGGCTCTCAGAGCTTGCCGGCCATATGTTTGTCGAAATGAGTGAAGAACTTGCCAAAGAAAAAGGCATCAAGAATAAGGATAAAATCATTGTCAGCTCAGCACGTGGAGAAATCAAAGCCTATGCAATGGTGACAAAACGCTTTAAGCCTTATCATGTTAGCGGCAAAAAAGTTCATCAAATTGGAATGCCATGGCACTTCGGCTATAAAGGATTTGCCACAGGCGATACAGCGAATCGTCTAACACCGCATATTGGCGATGCCAATACGACGATTCCGGAATTCAAAGCATTCCTCTGCAATGTTAGGAGGGCTGACTAATGGCGAAAGAATATGTAAAATATGTCGATGTCACAAAGTGTGACGGCTGCCGTGCCTGTATGGTTGCCTGTAAAAACTGGAATGACCTGCCGGCAGAGCCGACGGAATTCCTTGGCAGTGTTCAATCACATGCGAAAACAACAGCGGATACATGGAATGTCCTGCAATACATCGAGCACGAAAATAGTAAAGGTGATTTAGACTACCTGTTCCGTCATACTTCCTGCTTCCATTGTACCGACGCTGCCTGTGAAAAGGTTTGTCCTGAAAATGCGATTAGCTATACGAAGTATGGAACGGTTGTCATTGATCATGACAAGTGTGTCGGCTGCGGTTATTGTGTGCAAAACTGTCCGTTTGAAGTGATTTCCTTAAAGGAATATAAAGATAAGCACGGCAAGGAGTATCGCAAAGCCCATAAGTGTACGATGTGTACAGACCGAATCGATGAGGGCTTACAGCCTGCCTGCGTAACAACCTGTCACACGGGCGCGATGGAGTTTGGCGATAAAGACGCCATGATTCAAAAAGCAGAGCAGCGCGTCAAGGAAATTAAGGATCGTTACCCGAACGCAATGGTCTATAATCCGCAGGGCGTTGGCGGAACGCATACGGTTTACGTGCTAGCAGAAAAGCCAAGTGTTTATGGACTTCCTGAAAATCCTAAAGTGCCAACCTCAGCTGTTTTATGGAAGGATTATGCACAGCCAATCGGAAAAGCAATGATTGGCGCCACAACGATGGCAGTTGTCGGTGCATTTGTCGCTAACAAGTTTTTCAGTAAAAAAGCGGGTAATGACGCAGAAGATGGAGGTGGCAGCCATGAGTAATTATCAAAAGCACCCAAAAGCTGATGTCAAGATTCGCCGCTTTCCAAAGGCGTTTGTTTGGGCGCACGCAATCAATGGACTTGCATTCTTTGCTCTTTACATCACGGCCCTGCCAATGTATACCGACTTCTTTAACTGGCTGTATCCGGTTTTTGGCGGCCCGGCCATGGCACGGCTCCTGCACCGAATCTTTGCGGTAGCGTTCATAACGCCTACCTTTATCTTGTTAATCTTTAGTCCGAAATTCTTTTTCCAATGGATGAAAGAACTAATCACATGGAAGAAGCGCGACCTTCAATTCTTCAGTGAATTCGTTAAAGAATTATTCGGCTTCAAGTTTAAGCATATTAAACAAACCTTCTTTAACGCTGGGGAAAAAATTAACTCGATTCTTCAGATTTTCTGTGCCATCTTGGTTATTGTTTCAGGTTTCACCATGTGGTTCCCTGAGTACTTTCCAAGAGCGCTTGTACAATGGGGCTACTTCCTTCATAACGTTGGTTTTGGCTTGGGAATTGCCGTAATCGTTGGACACATATACTTATCTGTCGTTCATAAACACTCTAGACCAGGATATTCCGGCGTCGTCAACGGAAAAGTCCCTGCCTGGTGGGCAAAAGGCCACTATGGCGACTGGTATGATGAAGAAGTGAAAAAGGGTAACTTCCCTGACTTAGATGATCCAAAGCATAAAAAAGGTGCTTGATATAGACGATTGTAAAACATATATAAACCGTGGCTGTCTGTAACAGGACAGCCATTCCTTTAAAAAATTTGCTGTGTTAAAGAACATTGTTGATTTTGGCCACAATGTTGATTGGAGTGGAAGGCGCGAGACTCCTGCGGGATCAGCGGGACAGGTGAGACCCCGCAGGCGCGCAATTCGCCGAGGAGGCTCACCGCCCGCCCCGCGAACCGCTCGCGCCTGGAACGGAAATCAACATTCACCTTTAACACAGCCAAAAAATTAAAAAAAGAGGTGCGACAACGATGATTAAATCCGTTGTTTCAAAAGAATACCAGGAACTGCACAAGGAAATCGTCAAGCTTCAGCAACAGTGGAAACTACAGCTTAACCCGGAAACAATCAGGCCCAATCTTGATAAAGCGGCCATGGAAGCAGGAGTGCCTGCAGCCGCACTTACGGCTATTGATTTTGAAATTTCACTATTCCTACAGTGGATAGAGGAAATAAATGCCATCCTTATAAACAGCCATCCTGAACTTGAACCAAAGCTTTCCGGCATCACCAGCCTGCTAAATGAAGAAACGGCGATTCGCTGGATTGAAGAGGCATTTGCTTTCAATCATGTATATTTCGCCAGCTTTGCCGATAGTCACGGCCTCGAAGGATGGATCCCGCAATTCCTCGCAGAAACCGCCCTTCGTCCATACTTACAATTGACCGCTGAAAAGGTCCAGCACGAAATCCATCATTCAACCCCAGGGGCAGGCTGTCCTGTTTGCGGCGAACCAGTAAGATTAGCCACTCTTAAAGAAGAGGGAAAAAAGGTCATCCATTGCCCGCGCTGCCTTGCACACTGGCATGCCAAGCGTCTCGAATGCTCCCATTGCGGTAATGAAGACCATAAGACCATCCAGTTTCTCACGGTTGAAGGCGATGCGGTTTCGCAAATACAAGTTTGCGATACTTGCCGCGGCTATACTAAAATTATTGATACAAGACAATATATCAGCAAGCCCTCCGCTGCTTTACTCGATTTGAACTCGATTCATCTAGATTTTGTAGCACAGGAGAATGGCTATCATGCGGTTGGAGAGAAAAGCGGAAGCGCCTTGTCCAGGGGCGACAAGCATAAGACGAGCCGGTGAGAAGGTTGCTTTTTAACCTTCTTGCCGGATTGGCTTATGACTCGAGCCCCTAGGCGCTGGAGCTAGACAAAGAAAAAAAGTACGAATTAAGTAGGTGGAATTTCATGAAAGCTGCCGCGATTATTTTAGCAGGCGGAAAGTCGAGCAGGATGGGCACGAATAAAGCACTCTTAAAAATTAACGAGAAAACCAATATCGAACGAACCCGGGATGCGCTTAAACTGCTCTTTGATGATATAATTCTCGTAACGAATGAACCTGAGACCTATGAATTTTTAGAAATGAACATGACCTCGGACCATTATCCAGGAATGGGACCGCTGGCAGGCGTTCATGCAGGCTTAACCGCTTCTGATTACGATGTGAATTTTATCGTTGCCTGTGACATGCCGTTTGTTTCCGTCGAGCTCGCCGAGGCCCTTGTCCATGCTTGCGGCCATTATGATGCCGTTATCCCTGTCATCAATGGCAGGCAGCACCCATTATTTGCTGCTTTTCATAAAAAAATAGCAGGAGAAGCGGCCAGGAGTATCGAAGAAGGTAGTTTGCGGATGAAACATCTGCTTGATCGCTTAAATGTTCTCTATGTGACAGAAAGCGAGCTCCAGACTTATAGCCAACATGACCTTGAACGAGTTTTTTTCAATATGAATCACCCAAATGAGTATGAAGATGCCAAGAAGTGGGCCGAAGCAGATAATTAAGGGGGAAAAGAGGAACCATGCAATTTTTCAAAGTAAAAACAGTGGAAGAGACATTTAGCTTAATCGCCGAAAAAATTGCGGCCATTAAGCAGACAGAGGTGAGGGAGCTTGATGCCGCCCTCCATTATATTCTCGCCGAGCCGGTGATGGCGCAGGAAAATGTCCCTGGTTTTGACCGCTCGACTGTCGACGGCTATGCTGTCCGGGCCAAGGATACGTATGGTTCCTCCGAATCGATGCCCGGCTTTTTAACGCTTGCTGGGGAAGTGCATATGGGCGAGGTTCCGACTGTGACTGTCAGCTCCGGGAAGGCCGTATATGTCCCCACAGGAGGCATGCTTCCGGCCGGCAGCGACTCCGTTCTCATGATTGAACACTGTGAAGACTTGGATGGCCTCCTCAATACGTACAAGCAAATCGCCCCCGGGGAAAATGTCATCCGTAAAGGCGAAGACATTCGCGAAGGGGAAATTCTCCTGGCGGCCGGGACGAAGCTTCGACCCCAGGAATTAGGGGCGCTCGCCTCGTTAGGAATTACTCACGTGACCGTTTTTCGAAAAATAACAGCCGGCTACCTTTCCTCCGGCGACGAAATTGTGCCCTATCAAACGGAAACACTTCAAGTAGGGCAGATTCGTGATATTAACTATTTAACGATTGCCGGACTTGCAAGCGTTTGGAATGTTGACGTTGTTTACGGAGGAATTGTTAAGGATGACTTTGCTGAATTTCAGCAAAAGGCGTTTGAACTTTATCAGCAATGCGATTGTTTAATCCTCTCCGGCGGCAGCTCAGTCGGGGCCAAGGATTATACAACCGATGTGATTCAATCCTTAGGCGACCCTGGAGTTTTCGTTCATGGGATTTCAATCAAGCCGGGGAAACCGACGATTTTAGCAGTGGCGGACGGAAAACCGGTGATTGGGCTGCCGGGACACCCGGCCTCGGCGATGATTATTTTTAAGCTGTTTGGTGAGCGGATATTGCGGACGCTGACAGGTGAAGTCCTCGAGCGGAAGCCGGAGCGTGTTTTTGCAAAAATAACGAAAAACATCCCATCCTCGCCAGGACGGTCGGATTATATCCGCGTCCGTTTGTTCGAGGTTGACGGTGACTGGTGGGCCGAGCCGATTATCGGAAAATCAGGCTTAATCACCACGCTTGTAAAAAGTGATGGCATTGTCGAGATTAGTTCAGAAAAAGAAGGCGTATCACAGGGTGAATATGTACCTGTGATTCCGTCGCGGTAAGGGGGCATCAGGGAAAATGAATCAAACACCGTACAAACGAAAAATTTACTTAGAAGACAAACCCCGTGCCGAAGCCAGGGAGGAAATTCTTGCAGCTTTCAGGCTGACCCCGGAGATCGAGCATCTCGCTGTCGCTGAAGCCTTGGGCCGTGTGACCGCCGAGCCGATTTTTGCCCGGGTGTCAATGCCGCACTACCACGCCTCGGCGATGGATGGGATTGCTGTTGTTGCCGAACGTACCTATCAGGCCCATGAGCAAAATCCGCTTTATCTGAAAATCGGTGCGGAGTTTTGCTTTGTCGACACAGGGAATGCGATTCCCTCGCCATTCAATGCCGTGATTATGATTGAACATGTTCATATCGTCGATGAGGAAACGATTGAAATTATCGAACCTGCAACACCTTGGCAGCACATCCGCCCAATTGGCGAGGACATTGTTCAAGAGGAAATGCTTTTTCCACAGGGGCATCAGTTACGGCCGGCGGATTTAGGCGTCCTGCTTGCCGCCCAGCAGCTGGTTATTCCTGTTGTGAAAAAACCAGTAGTGGCGATCATCCCAACAGGTAATGAGTTGGTTGAGGCGGATGCAGAGCTGTCGTCTGGAAAAATTATTGAATTTAACGGTACGGTATTTTCCGGCTTTATTAAGGATTGGGGCGGCGAGCCTAGGCTCCATTCCATCGTAAAGGACGAGCCGGAAAAAATTAAGGAAGTGTTATTGGAGGCTGCGGAAACCGCGGATATTATCGTGATTAATGCCGGCTCTTCGGCTGGCAGGAAGGACTTCACGGTCCACATTATCGGCGAACTCGGCGAGGTCTATACCCATGGGGTCGCCGCACGGCCCGGAAAACCAACAGTTTTAGGAAAAATAAATGGAAAAATCGTCGTCGGTGTTCCAGGCTATCCTGTTTCCGCGTATCTTGCCCTAGAGTGGTTTGTCCAGCCGCTTGTCTGTCAATATTTAGGGATACCTGTACCCGAGCGGCAGAAAGTAACCGTCAAGCTAGGGCGCCGGATTGTTTCAGCAATGGGTGCTGAGGATTTTGTCCGAATGAATATCGGCTATGTCGATGGACAATTTGTCGCCAATCCGTTGACAAGAGCAGCGGGGGTAACGATGTCCTATGTCAGGGCAGACGGGCTGTTAATTGTCCCGCCGAACGTCATTGGCTATGAGCAGGGAGAGTTCGCCGAGGTTGAATTGCTGCGCCCTCTTGAGGAAATCAAGCAGGCCATCGTATTTTCCGGAAGCCACGATTTAACGATTGACTTGTTATCGTCACAGTTAAAGCGGACGCGGACCGACATGAAAATTGTCTCCTCGCATGTTGGCAGTATGGCCGGCATCATGGCAATTCGCAAGGGCGAGGCCCATGTAGCGGGCATTCATTTGCTGGACCCAGACACAAAGCAATATAATATTTCATATGTTCGAAAAATTTTAGCGGGTCAAGATGTGGTTCTCTATCCATTTTTAAAAAGAAAGCAAGGCTGGATTCTGCCTAAAGGCAATCCGCTTGAAATTTCCGGTATCGCCGATTTAGTCCGGGCCGGGGCAAACTTCGTCAATCGGCAAAAAGGCGCAGGCACTCGAATCCTGTTCGATCTGTTTTTAGAAGAAGCTGGTTTGGAGCCCGAAGAGATTACTGGTTATGACCGGGAAATGTTTTCCCATTTAGCAGTTGCGGCGGAAGTGAATGGTGATCCCTGCGGCGCAGGGATTGGGATTTATCCGGCGGCAAAGGCGATGGACTTAGACTTTATCCCGGTTGCCGACGAGGAATACGATTTACTGATGAAGCGCAGCTTTTTTGAAAGTGAACATGGGCGGCTGCTCGTGGAGATCATTCAATCGGCAGCCTTCCGCGAGCAGGTTGAAAAAATCGGCGGCTATGAAGTCGTTGAAAATCCCGTGCTGAAGTGTTTGGATGAAGAGGTGAAATCATGAGGATGTACGAAATTTCCAAAGAACCGATTGAGATTCAAGCGGTAATCGATAAAGTCGTTCAGCGTGAGGCTGGTGCTATCACGACTTTTATCGGTACCGTCCGCGAATTAACGCACGGCAAAAAGACGTTATTTTTAATTTATGAAGCGTATGAAGCGATGGCGGTGAAAAAGCTTGAGCAGATCGGCGCAGAGATTGAGGAGCGCTGGGCCGGTTCTCAGGTGGCGATTACACACCGGGTCGGGCGCTTAGATATTACCGATATCGCGGTTGTGATTGCGGTTTCGACGCCGCACCGAGCCGATGCCTATGAAGCGAACCGCTATGCAATTGAGAGGATAAAGGAAATCGTTCCAATCTGGAAGAAAGAGCATTGGGAAGACGGCGAATCATGGATGGGCAACCAGCTCGAGACGGTCTCGTACCCAAGCGGTAAGCCTGAGGCAGGTGATCTAGATGAATAAGGTATTGTTCTTTGCCCACTTGCGAGATGCGGTTGGCGCGGAGTTTTTAACATTGGATGCCGGTGGAAAAACAGTTGCCGAGTTAAAGGCGGAGTTAGCAGCGAAGTATGACCTACCACGAATGGAAACCGTGATGACGGCAATTAACGAGGAGTTTGCTGGGAACGACGAAATCATTGGCGAAGGCGACGAGATTGCGTTTATTCCGCCGGTGAGCGGCGGTTGATTTCTTGTGGGCAAGGTGGAATTTTTAGATTCGCAAATAAAACGGGGTTATTCGCAAATAAAACACTAGAATTTGCAAATAAAACCGGAAAATTCGCAAATAAAACTGGAAGATCTGCAAATAAACTTAAATTTTCATTAAATTGTTTTTCAATATCTCCTGAAAGCTCGCCAATCGGCGGGTTTTCTGTTAGAAAAGGGGAAAAAGTATGAACGAACGCTATTCACGGCAAGTCCTTTTCCCGGGAATCGGCAAAGAAGGACAAGCGAAAATCAACAGCAAACATGTACTCATTATAGGCGCCGGTGCCTTGGGCTCAGGCAGTTCCGAAATCCTCACGCGTGCCGGGGTTGGCAAACTTACCATCATTGACCGCGATTATGTCGAAGCCAGCAATCTCCAGCGCCAGCAGCTCTACACCGAAGAGGATGTAGCTGAAAAGCTGCCGAAAGCAGCGGCAGCAGAAAAACGCTTGCGGGCGATTAACAGCGATGTCGATATCCGCGCGATTATCGGCGATGCAACACCTGAATTGCTGGAAGAACTTGTCGGTGATGTTGACTTGATGCTCGATGCCACCGATAACTTTGAAACGCGGATGATGATGAACGATATTTCGCAAAAATACAAGATACCGTGGATTTACGGGGCCTGCGTCAGCAGCTTTGGGATGAGTTTTTCGATCATTCCCGGGAAAACGCCGTGCCTAAACTGCTTGCTGCGGACGATTCCACTGCAGGGGATGACCTGTGACACCGGCGGGATTATTTCTCCGGCGGTGCAAATGGTCATTGCCCACCAAACGGCGGAGGCATTGAAAATGTTAGTCGAGGACTGGGCTGCTGTCCGGACTTCGTTTGTCAGCTTTGATTTATGGCGGAATCAATACACAAGTATGAAAATGTCGAAGGCGAAGTTTGCCGGCTGCTTGTCTTGCGGCGAAGTGCGGACATATCCGTATTTGGATCATGAGAATATGACGAAGACGACGGTGCTGTGCGGCCGCGATACCGTGCAAATTCGCCCGTCTTCTGCCGGGGAAATTTCACTCGATCAGCTCGCCGGTCAGCTGAGCGCGCTTGGTTATTTGGTAAAAGGTAACCCTTATTTATTGTCGGTAGAAATCGGCGCCGAACGGATGGTTATTTTTCAAGATGGCCGTGCCCTGATACACGGAACAAAGGATTTAACCCACGCCAAGTCGCTTTATCAGCGGATTTTGGGGTAAAAAAATGAGAAAGCCCGTACCAACATTGGTACGGGTTTTCTATATAGATAACTTAGTTTTTCCCCCTCGAAAGTTGAACGCAGACTAACATCAGAAAGGAGATGCCAATCATGCAGAAAACCCAAAGCCAGGCCATCTTTATGTTGCCCGAGTCGATGGCGACATAGATGGCGGTAGGGGTGGTTTGCGTTTTTCCGGGGATATTTCCGGCGAACATGAGCGTGGCGCCAAACTCACCTAACGCGCGGGCAAAACTTAAGATTCCGCCTGAGATAATCGATTTCAAGGCGAGGGGGATGGAAACAAACAGGAAGATTTGGAACCCACTTGCTCCGTCTACCCGGGCCGCGTCCTCGACGTCACCATCGACCTCTTCAAATCCGGTCTTTGCTGATTGGTACATGAGCGGAAATGCAACAACAACAGCCGCAAGAACGGCTGCCCACCAAGTAAAAATAATCGGCTGCTTAAAGATCGATTCGATGAATTGGCCAATGGGACTCTTTTTTCCAAAGATCACAAGTAACAAGAATCCAACAACCGTTGGCGGTAGCACTAATGGTAACAGGAAGACCGTTTCGATAACGGCCTTTCCTTTGAACCTTGCCTTCGCCATCCATTTTCCTAAAAATAACCCCAAAATTAGTACAATGAATCCTGAAACAACAGCAATCTCAAGTGAGAGTTTAACAGGATCCCAAAAGTGGTCTGTCATGTTAGCTTTTTACAGTCCTTTAAATCCGTATTTTTCAAAAACGTCCATTGCTGCTTTCGTTTGTAGATAATCATAGAATAGCATAGCTTCTTTTTGATGGCTACTTGCGGTGATGACTCCTACAGGATAGATGATAGGCGTATGAGTCAATTCACTCGCCGTTGCGGCAATCTCTACTTTTTTCGATGTCAACGCATCTGTTTTATACACCATTCCAGCATCAACATTCCCTGTTTCCACATATGTAAGCACCTGGCGGACATCCTTGGCATAAACAATTTTTCCTTCAACAGTGCCCCAGATATTTAAGTTTCCTAATACCTCTTTCCCATACTTACCGGCTGGTACCGATTCAGGGGTACCGATTGAAATCTTATCTGCTTTTGGCAGGTCTTCAAACGTTTTAATTCCTTTTGCGGAGTCTTTGGGAACAACTAGAACCAATTCATTTCCGACAAGATTCATGCCATTTTTCTTGTCAATTAGATCTTCTGCCACTAATTGCTGGAATTTATCTTCCGCTGCCGAGAAGAACAGGTCAACCGGTGCTCCTTGAGAAATTTGCTGCTGCAATGCTCCGGAAGCACCGTAATTGTAGTTGATTTTCATATTACTATGTTCATGATTAAAGTTCGCGGTAATTTCGGTTAAGGCGTCTTGTAAACTTGCGGCTGCAGAAATCGTTAATTCAACCTTTTCTTCAGGTGCTGCTTGTTTTTCTTCGGCCGGTTTTTTACTTTGATCAGTAGTGGAGCATCCAGTAATGACAAGTAAAAACATCATTACCGATAAAAATAATAAATAACCTTTTTTCAAATTCATCTCGCTCCTTATAATTAGATATAACCAATTATAACTAGTTATAATTGGTTATTCTATGAAAAACATCACAAATTTTTTGCAATATGTTTTTAAAAAGTAATGAGATACAATAGAATGAGGAGGGGATGGACATGTCTAAGGAAATTTCCTATACGATTGAAGAGGTTTCGCAGCTGTTAAAAGTATCGAAACTAACGATCTATGATTTGATAAAAAAAGGGGAGCTTCCCGTATTCCGAGTCGGCAGACAGATGCGGATGGATGCAGCCGATTTAGACCGGTATATAAAAAATCAGAAGTCTGCGCAAATGCCCGCTTCCGCAGTTCCTGCTCCGGAATCACACAGAACGGAAATGAGGGAATCCCACAACATCGTCATTAGCGGACAGGATATCGTCCTTGATATCCTCGGAAAACAGATCGAGAAATGTTCTCCCTATAAGTCACTCCGGTCGTATTCCGGCAGCTTAAACAGCCTCATCTCTTTATATAATGGAGACTGTGATATTGTGAGTTTACATATGTTTGATGGCGACACTGGAGAATATAATCTGCCATATGTTAAAAGAATTTTAACCGGGAACCGATACATTGTCCTCAATCTTGTTGCCAGAAAAGCAGGATTATATGTTAAAAAAGGAAACCCGCTCAACATCACATCCTGGACGGATTTAAGTCAGCCGCACATCACGATGATCAATCGTGAAAAAGGGTCGGGAGCAAGAATCCTGCTTGATGAGCAGCTTAGAATTCACAACCTTTCAACGCAGTCGATTATCGGGTATGAGCACGAGGAGACGAATCATTTAAGTGTCGCTTCTGCCGTTGCCACCGGCAAGGCCGATGTCGGCGTAGGAATTGAAAAGGCGGCAAAAATGGTCGGTATTGACTTTGTCCCGTTAATTACCGAACGGTATGATCTCGTCCTGTTAAAAACGCCTGAAAATGAAGCGCTTATCCGGATTGTCAAAGAGATTTTATCGTCTTCATTGTTTCAAACAGAAATCAACTCTCTGGGCGATTATGATCAATCGCAAACAGGTTCAGTAATATATGAAACCTTTTAGTGCTGACAAATTTTGACTTGTTTCACGTGGAACAGGAGAATATTGTCGAAAGAAGAGAAACAAAAGGGAATCAGAAGGGAAATGTTCGAAGTGAATATACCTGTGCAGACATTATTAGCAAAAATCGAAGAAGAATTAAAGCTGGCAAAAGGCAGTGCCAAGCAGGAAAGCTTGCGGGAAAAAGTTTACTCGATTAAAATATTATGCGAATTGATTCTCGACGAAAAAACGGCAGCAAAAATGGAAGTGCCAGTGATTCAACCGACTCCGGTTATTGGGCAGCAAGATTATCAACAACCTGCGATGAATCAACAAATATTCCAACAGCCCATCCTGAATCAACAAGTTTTCCAGCAGCCGTCCACGCTGCAACAAGGGAAAAAAATAGAGATGGACGACGAGGCAAACGGCGATTCGTTACTTGATTTTTAATCGAGTAGTTTGGCGCTGAAGCTAGAAAAGAATGGAGGAATTGTAGATGAAAGCATTTATTATTGTGGGCGCTATCAATGCCTTTGTGGCCGTTGCGCTTGGTGCCTTCGGTGCACACGGGTTAAAGGACAGGCTCGATGCGCATTATTTAGAGATTTGGAAAACCGGTGTTACCTATCAAATGTTCCATGCGACAGGGATTTTAATCATTGGGATTCTCCTTGGGAAGGCGGGTGCCAGCTCGTTATTCAGCTGGTCCGGCTGGCTGATGCTTGCAGGGATTATTTTGTTCAGCGGCAGCTTGTACCTATTGAGCTTAACGAAAGTAGGCGTCCTTGGCGCAATTACACCAATTGGCGGCGTTTGCTTCTTAGCAGCATGGGTCTTGATGATCGTCGGCGCAGTGAAGAACTTTTAAACTTTTTAAAAAGGCTGTGTTAAAGAATATTGTTGCTTTTGATTACAATGTTGATCTTCGTTTCAGGCGCGAGACTCCTGCGGGAGCAGCGGGACAGGTGAGACCCCGCAGGCGCATTAGCGCCGAGGAGGCTCACCGCCCGCCCCGCGGAAAGCGAAGCGCCTGGAACGGAAATCAACATTCCCTTTTAACACAGCCTTTAAAAAAGAAAACACCAATTGGCGGACAATTGGTGTTTTTGCAGTTTCGCTTATCTTGGCGGGAACGTGCTTAAGGACGGGGCACCACCGAATGAAGATTCATACTCGATTTCTTCCGCAAATGTAATGTAGTCAACGGCGACCATCGGAATAAGGTAACGTGTTCCTTTCTGCGGATCACTTAAAATGACATGATCCCTTCCTGCCGCTTCAATAATCCCGGTAAATTCCTTCGCATTCCATTGGCTGTTCCCTTCAAAGGTTGTAAAGACGTGGACGAGTTTTCCTTTGTTTAAACGTAAAATGTTTTCGATGTATGACTGCTCAATTGGCAGCATGCCTGGCACTTGGGCCCCTCCAGCTGGTGGAGCCGGGAACGTCACGGGCCCACCAGCTGGTGGCGGGAATCCCCCAGATGCAGCTGGTGGAAATTGCTGAAATCCCTGCTGTTGTACGGGCATAAATCCCTGCCCCCCGCCTGAAATCGGCTGAGCGCCCTGCTGTCCGGCAGCGCCGGTATAGGGCTGAAAACCTTGTGGATTGTAATATTGGCTCATCTTTTTTCCCTCCTAAACTAGTTTGGCGTTTGACGCCAACAAATAAAATGGAACTACAACACATTCAAAGGACCAAACTAACCTAATAAAGGCGGTGTGAGCAAAGCTGAACAACATCCAATACGATGCGATAAACGTAAACTTCCCACTAAAATTTGTAGTACAGCAACGTTTATGCGGCGCTCCGCCCCTTTTCCGAAATATAAACATAAACGAATGGCCCAACATTCTATTGATACTCCCCTTACTCCAAAAAGTGACTGCTGGAAAGAATAAAAATCTCTTCTCTTTAGTTGGGGGTCAATCATTAAGACTCGCTGTTTTATTTGTATGAGGGAAAGTCCGAATATATGACTTGAGGATAAACGGCGAGATGAAAAAAAAAGCTCCCAGCATCTGCTGAGAACTTTTTATATATGCTGCTTCTTAAACGTGAAGGAATGTTGCCACGCGTTCTTCCTCTAAAATATTGCCGACAAAGAAGGCACCGAATTCACCGTATCGGGCACTCACTTCATCAAAACGCATTTCATAGACAAGCTTTTTAAATTGGAGGACATCCTCGGCAAACAAGGTCACGCCCCATTCATAGTCGTCAAAACCAACGGATCCAGTGATAATTTGCTTCACTTTCCCTGCATATGTACGGCCGATCATCCCGTGGCTGCGCATCATGCCGCGGCGCTCTTCCATCGGCAGCATGTACCAGTTATCGTTACCTTGGCGGCGTTTGTCCATTGGATAGAAACAGACATGCTTTGTTTTTGGTAATGTTGGATACAGGCGTGCAAGGACTTGCGGATTTTGGTATGGATCCTCTCCTGCTGGCAGGTAGTTGCTGAGCTCAACAACCGAAACATAGGAATGAGCCGGAATTGTAAATTCAGCCAGTTTCGTTTTGTTGAATTCGGTTTCAATTTCATTCAACTCTTCCATTGTTGGACGAAGGATCATCATCATAAAATCAGCCTTTTGACCGACAATTGTATATAAAGCATGGCTGCCTTCTTTACGCTCCTGTTTTTGATTCCATTTTTCTATTAGGCTTAAAAACTCATGAATGGCTGCCTGGCGCTCGTCACTAGAAATCATTTTCCAAGTCGTCCAATCCACCGTACGGAAATCATGAAGGCAATACCAGCCATCAAGTGTTTGTGCTGCTTCACTCATTATAATCACTCCTAAATGATAATTCTGTTTATAACTATATCATAGTTTGACCAAGAGGCGAATGAATAAACCTCTTGGTCACCGTAAGTGGTTATTTTTATCAAAAAAGGGTAATAGTAAAACGGAGTTGCCATTTTTTAAAAAATAAATTTATAAATGAAAGCGCTGACTGTGACTACTTTGCTTGAAATTTTACCACGGTAAAGTATGCTAATAATGGAGTTTGTTTAAGGAGGGTTTAGTGTGAGTGATTTATTTGAAGGTTTAAAGGGTAAAATTTCCGGTCGCGAGTTGAAAATTGTTTTTCCAGAAGGATTGGACGAGCGGGTTGTCCGTGCAGCCGGCCGCTTGGCTGCGGAAAAATTAATGACGCCGATTTTGATTGGCAATATTGAACAGGTACAGGCAAAAGCGGCAGAGGTCGGCGTTTCGCTAGAGTCTGCGGAAATCTATGATCCGGCGAGCTATGCAGGCATGGACGAGCTGGTTGCCGCCTTTGTTGAACGCCGCAAAGGGAAAGCTACAGAGGAAGATGCGCGCAAGATTCTCCTCGATGAAAACTATTTCGGCACGATGCTTGTGTACTTAAATAAAGCACATGGTTTAGTGAGCGGCGCGGCCCATTCAACTGCGGACACGGTGCGCCCGGCACTGCAAATTATTAAAACAAAGGCCGGCGTTAAGAAAACTTCCGGTGTGTTCATCATGGTACGCAACGATGAAAAATATGTGTTCGCCGACTGTGCGATTAATATTGCTCCTGATAGCAATGATTTAGCGGAAATCGCTGTGGAAAGCGCGAAAACGGCGGAGATGTTCGATATCGAGCCGCGGATTGCGATGTTGAGTTTTTCAACGAAGGGTTCAGCCAAATCGGAGGAAACGGAACGAGTGGCTGAGGCAGTAGCGGAAGCGAAACGCCGTGATGCAACGCTTGTGGTGGACGGAGAATTTCAGTTCGATGCAGCATTTGTTCCATCTGTGGCAAAAAGTAAGGCGCCGGGTTCCGTGCTGCAGGGCGATGCGAATGTGTTTATCTTCCCTAGCCTCGAAGCTGGTAACATTGGTTATAAAATTGCTCAGCGTTTGGGTGGATTTGAGGCGGTTGGCCCGATTTTGCAAGGCTTAAATGCGCCAGTAAATGATTTATCACGCGGTTGTAATGAAGAAGATGTGTACAAGCTCGCGTTAATTACCGCGGGTCAGGGTTTGTAAGAGATTTGGGGCTGGTCCGAGTGTGGGCTGGCTCCTTTTTATTTGGGTTTTTAGGACCGAAATTTGGTTTTGTCTATTTTTTGGGGTGTTTTGTCTTTTTTTTTGAGGTTTTGTCTATTTTTTCGTCCAGTTTGTCTATTTTTTTGCCCCTTTTGTCGATTTTTCAATGGGTTTTGTCTATTTAGACATTTTATGGAAAATTAAATCAGAAATCTGATAACGACAAGGCGTCCGGCGTTTTGATACAATAATCTTATCAATTCATTAAGGAGTAACCAACATGGAAGACTTACTGCGCCAGCCCGAGTGGCGGATCATTGACCAATCCGCGGTCGGGATGCACTTTCAAGCAATTCAATCGTTCGGTACCGACGATACTATCTGTGCCTCGGTCGGGGCGGGCGAGGCGCCGGCGACGGCAAGGACATGGGTTCATCACAATACGATTGTCCTTGGCATCCAGGATACAAAATTGCCGTATTTACGAGAAGGGATTGAATTTTTACAACAGCAGGGCTACGAAGTGATCGTCCGGAATTCCGGCGGCCTAGCGGTCATTTTGGACGAAGGTGTCCTTAATATCTCGTTAATTTTTCCAGAGGCTGAAAAAGGGATTGATATCAATCGCGGCTATGACGCGATGTGGCTTCTGATTCAAAAGATGTTTGCTGATTTCCCGTACGAGATTGAGGCCAGGGAAATTGTCGGCTCCTACTGTCCGGGCAGCTTTGACCTTAGTATTAATGGAAAAAAGTTTGCCGGCATCTCCCAGCGCCGCCTCAAAAAAGGGGTCGCAGTTCAGATTTATCTCTGTGTCAATGGCAGCGGCAGAAACCGGGCCGAGCTTGTGAAGCAATTTTACCAGCGGGCGAAACAAGCCGAACAAACAAAATTCGTCTTCCCGGAAATTGTCCCTGAGGTTATGGCCTCGCTCTCGGAATTGCTTGAGACCGATTTCACGATTGCCGATGTGATGCTGCGTTTATTAAACCAGTTAAAGGCGAATAGTGATTTTTTATATGCGGGGCAATTGAATGAGTTCGAGCTGGGATTATTTCCTGGTTATTTCCAAAGAATTGCTGAACGGAACGAACAGGTAAAAAGGCCGTAAACCCATTGAACAGGGATTTACGGCCTTTCTATGATAAAGATGCTGCACTTTATTCTCTTCTCCCAATGCTATCTCTTATTCAGCGACTTTCTCTAGATTCCCATTGCGATCCATTTTGAATTTCGTTGCTGGTCTTTCCTCTTCTTCAAATAAAACAAGCTTTCTGGCCCGGTTCATGATTTTCATGAGTGTCTCGTAGTCTTCCTGAATGGTTTCGGAATTCTGTTCGAGTCCGGCAATCTTTGCTGCCATTTCCTCGTTTTGCTTTCTTAGCTCTGCCATTTCCCTTTTCAATCTTTCATTCTCACTTTTTAATGCTTCATTTTGCAGATTGGCATGATGAAAGTTTTGCAAATAATGAATGACTGAATCGAGCGTGAGTCCTGTTGTCGCCGGCTGTCTGTAAGTCTGAGTTACAGCTGGTTTTACATATGTTTCAGCGGCGAATTCGAGGTTCATTTCCGGCACTTCAACAGTAGTTTCCAGCGGCATTTCGGCTGGCAGCGGCAAGGTTTCCATTTCCTCTGACGCGGCGGTAACGGTTACCGGCGGACTGTACAGCAGCTTTTTCTTGCCGCCCTGGTCCTTGCCTAAAACTCTTTGTCTTTGTTTCCGCTGCTTTTTGGCTAACTGTAATGCTTTTTCATAGCGGTGGCGGACAACGGCGTTCCATCTGAAGCCGCAGGCCGCGGAGGTTCGGTTCAGCTTGTCCCCTACCTCTTCAAAGGCGTTCAGCTGTGTACTGCCTTCGCGGACATGGCGGAGGACAGTTTCGGCCAACAGCAGATCATTCTCATCTGTCCATGCGTCTTGACGAACTTTCATATTTTTTCAACTCCCTAATAAAATTTTCCAATTAACGGTGTCAGGCATGATCCTGACGATTTTTAAAAGTTCTAGTCTTATCATGGACAAGTTTTTCAAGCTTTATACCAAAAGGAATGAAAGGATAGTAGATTTTTTAACTAAAAGATTTATTATCGCTCGGGCGTATTGCTAAAGATTGCAACTTGCATTGGCAAATGAGAAAATGTAAAATACCAATGGAGTTAACCGGTTTTTAAAATCCTTGAAGGATTAAATAAATATAGAGATTGACCGTAGAAAGGGTTGTAACGAATGTCGAATGAATTTCGTGTTTGTGATGATTGCCAGGCCGTAAATTTGAAGACATTAATCCCTCGCTTGAAAGATATCGATCCGGATGCCGACATCAAGATTGGCTGCCAGTCCTATTGCGGACCCGGCCGGAAAAAAACCTTTGCCTTCGTTAATAACCGCCCAGTTGCCGCATTAACGGAAGAGGAATTAATGGAGAAAGTTAGTAAAAAGGTAAAATAATCACCTCAGTCTGAGAGCTTGGGTGATTTTTACTTTTTATAGGATTTGGTGCCTGACACCCTTTTCCTTTTTATGGAACGTGGTGCCTGACACCCAAAGCAGGTTGTCGAAAAATCCTGCGGAATTTTGCTGAAAAATAGGTGGATTTTAGGATATAATAGGAGCAAGAAAAGCGGAAGCGCCTTGCTCAGCCCCGACAAGCACAAGACGAGCCGGACGAAAGGTTGCTTTTTAACCTTTTGGCCGGATTGGCTTGTGACCTCGTGGGGCTAGGCGCTGGAGCTAGCCAAGCAAGTATATGAGGAAGAGGGAAAGCAATGGCATATTCGGCGGAAAAACTTATCGAAGAAAAGGTATTTAAAGACCCTGTCCATCGCTACGTCCATGTGCGCGACCGGGCGATTTGGGATTTAATTGGAACGAAGGAGTTTCAGCGCCTCCGCCGGATTAAACAGCTTGGAACGACCTTCTTGACCTTTCACGGAGCGGAGCACAGCCGCTTTAACCATTCTCTCGGGGTCTATGAAATTGTCCGGCGCATCATTGATGATGTGTTTGCCGGCAGGCCGGAATGGGACGACAATGACCGGCTTCTGACCCTGTGTGCCGCCCTGCTCCACGACCTCGGGCACGGCCCCTTTTCTCATTCCTTTGAAAAGGTGTTTGATTTTGATCATGAGGACTTTACCAGGAAGATTATTTTAGGAGAAACAGAGGTAAACGAGATTCTCTTGAAGGTCGGGCCTGATTTCCCTGCTAAAGTAGCCGAAGTGATTGCGAAAACGTCGGAAAAGAAGCTCGTCATCAGCCTGATTTCAAGCCAGATTGATGCCGACCGGATGGATTATTTGCAGCGGGATGCGTATTTCACCGGTGTCAGCTACGGCCATTTTGACATGGAAAGAATCCTAAGGGTGATGCGGCCGCGGGAAGACCAAGTCGTGATTAAAAAGAGCGGGATGCATGCGGTTGAGGATTATATCATGAGCCGCTACCAGATGTACTGGCAGGTATACTTCCATCCGGTATCAAGGAGCGCCGAGGTGATCTTGACGAAAATCCTTCACCGCGCCAAGCAATTGTTTGAAGAAAACTATGCTTTTAAATACGAGCCGCTCCACTTTACGTCCATTTTTCATGGCCAGGTAACATTAGAAGACTATTTAAAATTAGATGAATCTGTTATTTTATATTATTTTCAAATTTGGCAGGAGGAAGAAGACGCTATTTTACGCGACCTTTGCCGGCGCTTTGTCAATCGCAATCTGTTCAAGTTTGCCGAATTTGATCCTGCGAAAGAATACAAGAAGCTCGCCGAACTGAATTCCTTATTCAAAAAGGCAGGGATTGATCCGGAATATTATTTGGTTGTCGATTCGTCATCGGATTTGCCGTATGACTTTTACCGCCCCGGTGAGGAAGAGGAGCGGCTGCCGATTCATTTGTTGATGAAAAATGGAGATTTACGGGAGTTATCACGGGAGTCGGAGATTGTCGATGCGATTTCGGGAAAAAGAAGAACCGATCATAAGCTTTATTACCCGGCTGATTTTCTTTGGGATGACTCGACGAAAAAGAATCTTAAAAGACAAATACGGGCGCTTTTAGAGATAGAATGAGTGTTGGTTAATTGGAGTAGGAGATGACGAACATTGTTAAATGATCATGCGAAGCTGATGCAGGCGATTATGGTTTCCGGTGAAATTACCGGCAGAAAAAAGCTGCAAAAGATGATATATATTGCCAAGAAGATTGCCTTTCCCTTTCAGGAGCGGTTTCAGTTTCACTTTTATGGTCCGTACTCGGAGGAGTTGACGACAAGGGTGGAGGAACTTTGTAATATGGGGTTTCTCGATGAAGTGAAGGAGAAAAAGGGCGGCTATTTTCAATATCGCTACACGTTGACGGACTCAGGGAAAGAGTTTTTGAGCCTGAATGAGGTGGAAATGCCGTTTTTGCAGGAGTGCCTGACCGATATGAACGGGCAGAATGCTAGATTCCTCGAGCTGGTTTCAACGGTTTTATATTTTGATAATCTTTCAAAAGCGGACGTTGCGAACAAGGTGTTTACATTAAAAAGCAGCCAGCGCTACACCGAGGCCGAAATTGATGAGGCCTATTGCTATATTGAAACGTTGAAAACAAAAATTCAATAAGTTTGGTCAAAGCCGCTTGGAGCGATAAATTCCGGGCGGTTTTTTTGTGGCGGAATCTTCAGTCAAACCCATATTCATTTTTTTGAATATTTGTTATGATTTGTATATAGAATAAATGAGGAAGGCGGGAGAGCAGTGATTATTTGGGTTAGTATTTTTTTAATAATACCACTTGCCGGAATTATTACGAGTCATTTAGAGAAACAGTCTAAAATAAAGCATGAAATAATTAAAGATCAAATCGAACTTGAAAAGATAAAGCATGAAAACTATTTAATCGAAACCGACAAAATGAGACTAGAACTCGAAAAAATGAAGATTGGAAATTTAAATAATGAGTCAAAATTTATAGGATGAAATAAGTGTGAATTCCAAACTTGGATTCACACTCTTTTTTTGTCCACCCCAGGAAGACAAATGTCCACGGAGGGTGTCAGGCACCATGTGAAATTTTCACATGGTGCCTGACACCCTTACCGCTTTTCTTATTTGTCGCTTGCACGGACGCCGCCGACTGCGTAATGGTTTTTGCTCATTTCTTCGATGAAGACGGTAATGTTTTCTGTTGGGGCGCCTGTGGTTTCGCTGACGGCTGCAGTTACTTTTTCAACTAACGCCCGCTTTTGGTCCTCGGAACGGCCTTCGATCATTTTTACGGTTACATATGGCATGATGTGTTTCCTCCTTTAAAAAGTCACTATAAGTAGTTTTTCACAAACAAAGAAAAAGTGCAATCACCGTCAGCGCATTTGCTTTTCTTTTTTGAAGCCGTTTCATGTATACTAAAGGAAAACTAGTGGCGGTCCCTAGGCCGTTTCCATGAGGAAGGAGAAACACTATTGGAACGATTTCTTGCCTACCCGCTGCAGGAGATTCCCTATGTAGCGATTACGCTGATCTTTGCGTTTACGTTTCACGAACTTGCCCATGCCTATGTTGCCTATAAGTTCGGCGACATGACAGCGAAAAACCAAGGACGGCTGACGTTGAATCCAATCAAACATCTTGACCCGTTCGGAACCATCTTAATTTTGATTGCCGGCTTTGGCTGGGCCCGTCCGGTGCCGGTCAATCGTTTTTACTTTAAAAAGCCGCGCTTGGCAGGTGTGCTCGTGTCAGTTGCAGGACCACTCTCCAATTTGGTATTGGCGGTTATCGGGTTTATGATTGCCAACGGGATTAATCGATTCGGCGCCGCGGCATCAGACAATTTTTATCTGTTTCTCGAGATATTCATTCAGCTTAACATCGTCTTATTCGTGTTTAACCTGCTTCCGCTCCCGCCGCTTGACGGCTATCGGATTCTAGAGGATCTTGCCCCTAATCATCTCCGGGCAAAAATGACGCAATATGAACAATATGGAATCTTAATTTTTTTAATTTTAGTGATTACACCATTAAATAGTTATACCATTCAGCCAATGTTTTATAAGGTCGTTCCCTGGGTGTGGAATGTCCTCGGTTCTTTCATTATGGGGTAAATTTAATTAAGGAGGCCTGCACCAGCAATGGATGAAAAAAAGAAGAAGTTAGCTTTTAATATTATCAAAAGTGACCCGACAGACGGGCATAAGGGCTATGGCAAGGGTGCATTAAGTCTTGATAATGTCTCGCCTGTTATAATTGATGTCAACGAAGGCACCGCCGAAATTGATGTCGGCGCCATGCATGCCCGCAGTGTCGTCGAAAAAGGGATAAAATTTTTAAAAACGGAAGAAGAAGTGCCGAACGGGAAACCGTATTGGCTTGTGTGGGTGACAATTGACCGCAAGCCGGAAGGACCGTATTATGCCGGGGTGACCGCCTGCTATATGACCGTAGACCGGGAAATCCGCCGCGGCTTCAAATCACTGCCGGTACATGTGAACCGGATGGATAAGTCATTAAAGCGCCATATCATCGTCGACGAGATGGATGCGAAGTCGAAGCAAGTGCTGGCGGATTTCCTCCGTAGGCATAATGAGGTATTGTGGAATAATTCCAATGATGAACTGAAAAATGGATTAGCAGCAAGGTAAACATTTTTCAAAAGTGGATAATTACTTATGGTTTTTTTGAAAAATAGATAGTATTATTAGCATTGTGTGAATACACGTAAAACTAGGACAGGAAAAGCTCCGGGGAAATTCTCCGGAGCTTTTCTATTTTAGCATATTAACTCCATGGCATTATTTTTTTATACCATGGTACTTTTTTGTTATTCTTCTGTTTCTTAGTGTCTGGTTCTGCATTCTTTAGGTGATCGGTGCAATATTCTGTTGGCTCGGTGCCGGCGACAAAATAGGTGAAGCGCCGGACCGGGCAGTCTTTTGTTGCCAGCTTGCCATTCGCGGGGTCAACGTAAACGCCGATAACTCCCTCTTTTGGTGCTGTAAAAGCCTTGACCGGCTTGCCTTCTAACGCCTCTTCCATAAAGCCCGCCCAGATGTTTTTCGCGTACGTCTTTTCCGCCGTGAGCTCAATCGGTTTGCCAATATCATAGCCCGCCCATACAGCCGTAACGAGCTGCGGCGAATAGCCAATCATCCAGCTGTCTGTTTCCGTTGATCCCGATTTTCCCGCATAAGGACGCGTTAGGTCGTTCATGATCGTGCTGCCGGTGACCTTGGCGTAGCCGTTCAGCTTTTTATCGAAAATACCCGTCAGCATTTGCGTCAGCACAAAAGCCTTGGCCGGATCTAATACCTTTTTTGCCTCCTGCTTTTTTTCAAAAATAACATGGCCATTATAATCCTCGACTCTTGTAATCAAGGTCGGATTAACCCGTTTCCCGCCGTTAGCAAGCAGGCTGTAAGCATTGGCCATTTCAATCACTCGAACGCCTGAAGTCCCTAATGCCAGCGACGGAACCTGCGCCATTTTTGTCGACAGGCCAAAACGCTTGGCCGTTTCGATTAACGACTCCTCACCTAAAAATAAATGTGTCTTGACGGCAAAGATATTATCGGAGACGGCGAGCGCCTGTGCCAGCGTTATTTCGCCGTCTGCATATTTGTTGTTAAAGTTATGAGGTGTATAGTCGGCCTGTCCATCATCAAAATGAAAGGTCGTATATTCGCTTCTCATTGTCGACGATGGGGTAAAGCCCTGCTCAAGCGCCGCGTAATAAAGCAGCGGCTTGATGGTCGATCCCGGCTGCCTTACCGCTTGGACGGCCCGGTTAAACGGACTTTTTTCATAGTCCCGTCCGCCGACCATCGCTTTTAGATAGCCATTTTTCGGATCCATTGCGACTAATCCGACCTGAATTTCCGACGAGCTGGAAACGTATTGCTGGATTTGCCTTTCCGCTGCTTCCTGCTGTTTCAAGTCAAGGGTGGTAAAAACCTTTAAACCGCCGAGGGCAATCGTGCGGTCGTCAAGATGTAATTGATTTTTCAAGGCATTTTTGACCGCATCCTGAAAATAAGGGGCGACCTTAACCTTTTGGGTTGTGTGGATGCCAGTTAACGTTAACGCCTGTGCTGACGCCGTTTTAGCCGTATCTTTTTGGATATAGCCATTTTTCACCATCGTTGCTAAAATAATCGCCTGGCGCCGTTTGGCGTTTTCCATTGAGGCAAGCGGTGAGTAGAGGCCGGGCCCCTTCGGAATTCCCGCCAGCATGCTTGCTTCAGCAAGGGTTAAATCCGCTGCTTTTTTGCCAAAATAATATTTACTCGCCGCTTCGACACCATATGCACCGTTGCCATAATAGATCGTATTTAAATAGCCTTCAAGAATGTCGTCTTTCGAGTAATTCATTTCAAGGCGGATGGTATAAAATGCTTCGTGCAGTTTGCGGTTCCACGTTTTATCGTGTTCGAGAAACAGATTCCGTGCGTATTGCTGGGTGATTGTGCTCGCACCCTGTACCTTTGCAAAGGCTTGAATATCGGCAAGGACAGCACCGGCAATCCGTTTAAGGTCAAAACCATGATGACTGTAAAAACTTTTGTCCTCAATCGAAACGGTCGCATTCACTAAATCCGGTGAAATATCCTTGAGTCCGACCCAGTAGCGCTTTTGACCGCTGTTACTCTCACCAATCAGCGTCCCGTCATCGGCGTAGAAAAGCGTTGATTGCGGAACAGCGAGCGGCGGCGCCCCCAAAATTTTTGCATAGGCAAGAATGCCAAGGAATAGAACAAGCATACAAATCATGCCTATCAAACTGATGATAATAAATGCCCGCAAATATTTAACTGTCTTCCGAAACCCGTGATCAGTCATGATTTCCACTATGTTCACCCCCGGCTAAAAATTTAGATAGTAATAGTATTGAAAAAATAGACTCATTTTAAACATTTTCTGAGGGATTTCATAAAATTTTGCTAGACTTTTTTTTCCGTTTGTAATTCAATAGGTTGGGTAGTATAAAAAAGAAAAGTGAACCTACGGGGTCTGAACCGAGGATAATATGGAAGGAAGATGAAGATGTCAATTTGGTTTACAGAAAAGCAAACTGAAAACTTTGGTATCACAATGAAAGTAAATAAAACCTTACATACAGAGCAAACGGAATTTCAAAAGCTGGATATGATTGAAACCGAAGAGTGGGGCAACATGCTGTTATTAGACGACATGGTAATGACTTCTGTAAAAGACGAGTTTGTTTATCATGAAATGGTGGCGCACGTTCCATTATTTACGCACCCAAATCCTGAGAATGTGCTTGTTGTCGGCGGCGGCGACGGCGGTGTGATCCGCGAAGTGTTAAAGCACCCAAGTGTGAAGAAAGCCACACTTGTTGATATTGATGGCAAAGTAATCGAGTATTCAAAGAAATTCTTGCCGGAGATTGCCGGCTGGCTTGAGGACGAGCGTGTCGACGTTCAGGTGGGCGATGGCTTTATGCATATTGCTGAAAGCGAAAATGCTTATGATGTGATTATGGTGGATTCAACTGAGCCGGTTGGTCCTGCCGTCAACTTATTTACAAAAGGCTTCTATGCCGGTATTTCCAAGGCGTTAAAGGAAGACGGCATCTTTGTAGCACAATCTGATAACCCGTGGTTTAAGGCAGATCTAATCCGAAGTGTACAGCGCGACGTGAAGGAAATCTTCCCGATTACCAATTTGTACGTAGCCAATATCCCAACGTACCCAAGCGGCCTCTGGGCATTCACCATCGGTTCAAAGAAATATGACCCATTAGCAGTAAGCGAAGACCGCTTCCACGAAATTGAAACAAAATACTACACAAAAGAGCTGCACAAAGCCGCCTTCGTATTGCCAAAGTTTGTTGGCGATTTAGTGAAGTAACATGTCGGGGGTCAGACCCCTGACAAGGTTATGCGGTAAAGCGATGGGGGTCTGACCCCATGAAAAAAGGAGATGCAATAATGCGTTTTGATGAAGCGTATTCGGGAAATGTGTTTATTAAAAGCCACCCGAATTTTGAAGAAAGTCAGGTTGTGTTGTACGGAATGCCGATGGATTGGACGGTCAGCTACCGCCCGGGGTCTCGCTTCGGTCCAGCGCGAATTCGCGAAGTGTCGATAGGTCTCGAGGAGTACAGTGCCTATCTTGACCGCGAACTTGACGATGTAAAATATTTCGATGCCGGCGACATTCCGCTGCCGTTTGGGAATGCCCAGCGCAGCTTGGATTTAATTGAAGAGTTTGTTGATCAAATTCTTGCAGCAGGCAAGTTCCCGCTTGGAATGGGCGGCGAGCACCTTGTATCATGGCCAGTAATGAAAGCTGTTTATAAAAAATATCCGGATTTGGCAATTATTCATTTTGACGCCCATACCGACCTGCGTGAGAATTATGAAGGCGAGCCGCTGTCACACTCGACTCCGATTCGAAAAATTGCCGAATTGATTGGGCCGAAAAACGTCTATTCTTTCGGCATCCGTTCCGGGATGAAGGAAGAATTTGAATGGGCAAAACAAAACGGCATGCACATTTCCAAATTTGATGTGCTTGAGCCATTAAAAGAAATCCTGCCAACGCTTGCAGGAAGGCCAGTCTATGTCACGATTGACATCGACGTATTGGATCCTGCGCATGCCCCTGGAACTGGGACAGTCGATTGCGGCGGCATCACATCGAAAGAGCTGCTTGCCTCCATCCATGCAATTGCTCGTTCCGAGGTAAACGTAGTCGGCGGCGACCTTGTAGAAGTAGCGCCAATTTACGACTCCTCCGAGCAAACAGCAAACACAGCAAGCAAACTACTTCGCGAAATGCTCCTCGGCTGGGTAAAATAGGAAAATGGTGCCTGACACCAAAGGTTTGATGCCCTCCCCCTCGCAGGGGCGGGCATCTTTTGATTTGTGTGGTGGCAATGTTTATAATAGATAAAGTATGCGTTGTGGCGCGTATGTTAATGATGAATTTTAGGACGAATAAAGAGAGCTGACTCCGAGTTCCTTTTAAGAAGGAAGTGCAATACTTTTGTTGATTACGGAAATACCTGTAAAAATTAATGTGAAAACGACGATTGATGACCAGGAGACGTTCGAACTGGTGGTGTTTGGCCGCGCTTATCATAAAGGAGATGCGTTTTTTCTTCGGTATGAGGAAGTGCTCGAGGAAGGGACGGTTCGCACGATTGTAAAGGTGGCAACTGAGGAAGCGCTGATTTTACGCGCAGGTGCGGTGAAAATGCGCCTGCCGTTTCGCTTGCATAAAAAATTGCGCGGCAGCTACGAAATGCCGTTTGGTACGTTTGAAACGTTGACTTTGGCGAGAAGGATTGAGCATAAGGAAGGTCTGATTGACATTGTTTATGATTTCACGATGCAGGGCACGCCATCCGGTACATACCATTTAGAAATTACCTTTCAGGAGGATATAAAATGAATATAGTAGAACAAGTTCAAAGTAAAATAAAGGAAGAAATTCGTGCGGCGGTGCTGAAGGCAGGGCTTGCGACTGAAGAGCAAATTCCCGATGTCATCCTAGAAATTCCAAAGGAAAAAGCGCATGGCGATTACTCAACGAATATGGCGATGCAGCTCGCACGGGTGGCGAAGAAGGCGCCGCGGATGATTGCCGAGGCGTTGGTAGCCAATTTTGACCGGTCGCAGGCTTCAATTGAAAAAATTGAACTGGCGGGGCCGGGGTTTATTAATTTTTACATGAATAATAGCTATTTAACTGACTTGATTCCTACAGTCTTGGAGGCTGCGGACAAGTACGGCGAAACGACGGTTGGCGGCGGCCAGAAAATTCAGATCGAGTTCGTGTCGGCCAATCCAACGGGCGACTTGCACCTCGGACATGCCCGCGGTGCGGCGGTGGGTGATTCGCTCTGCAATATTTTAGCGAAAGCCGGCTACGATGTGTCCCGCGAATACTATATTAATGATGCCGGCAACCAGATTAATAATCTCGCATTGTCTGTCGAGGCCCGCTATTTCCAGGCGCTTGGGCTGGAAAAAGAAATGCCGGCGGATGGTTACCACGGGGCTGATATTATTGGCATCGGCAAGACGCTGGCGGAGGAGTTTGGCGATAAGTACGTTGGGGTGCCGGATGCGGAGCGTTTTGAATTTTTCCGCGAGTACGGTTTGAACTATGAAATGGCAAAGTTGAAGAAGGATCTCGCGGATTTCCGCGTCGGCTTTGATGTCTGGTATTCGGAAACCTCACTTTATAAAAATGGAAAAATTGACGAGGCCTTGAAGGCGTTACGTGCGAGCGGCTATGTGTATGAAGAGGACGGTGCGACGTGGCTGCGTTCAACCGATTTCGGTGATGACAAGGACCGCGTGCTGATTAAGCAGGATGGTTCTTACACGTATCTGACTCCGGATATTGCTTATCATAAGGACAAGCTCGGCCGCGGCTTTGAAAAGCTGATCAATATTTGGGGTGCTGACCACCACGGTTATATTCCAAGGATGAAGGCGGCAATCCAGGCGCTCGGCTATGACCGCGAGGCGCTCGAGGTCGAAATCATCCAGCTTGTTCACCTTTATAAAAACGGCGAGAAGATGAAGATGAGCAAGCGGACCGGAAAAGCAGTCACGATGCGCGATTTGGTCGATGAGGTCGGCCTCGATGCGACTCGTTATTTCTTTGCGATGCGCAGCTCGGATACCCATATGGATTTTGACCTCGATTTAGCGGTGTCGGAATCAAATGAAAATCCGGTTTATTACGCACAGTACGCCCATGCGCGGATTTCGAGCATTTTACGTTCCGGCGAGGAGCAAGGTGTGACGGCTGATGCCGATGTTGATTTTTCGCTAGCGGCCTCTTCGGAAAAGGAAATCGACTTGTTGAAAAAGCTGGGCGAGTTCCCGTCGGCCGTCGGCGAAGCAGCGCTGAAACGCGTGCCGCACCGGATTACGAATTATATCTTTGAGTTAGCGTCGACATTCCATAGTTTTTATAATGCGGAAAAGGTGCTGGATAGCGAACAGCCGGAGCGGACAAAGGCCCGCCTCGCATTGGTGAGAGCGGTGCAAATCTCATTGAAAAATGCGCTGGCATTAATCGGCGTTTCAGCACCGGAAAAAATGTAATATTGGTTGGTTGGATTTGGTCCCCTTACTTGGATAAGGGGGCCTTGTTTTTTGAAGTGGACAGTAAATCATGAAAAGTGGACAGTAAATCGATAAAACCGGACAGTAAAAGTAGCAAAGTGGACAGTAAATTACTAAAATCGGATAGTAAATCGGCGAAACCGGACAGTAAATCATCCAAACATGCCAACAGAGGATTTCCCAATCAGCCGGCGGATTTATTTTCTCAAAAAACAGTCCATAAAAATGAATACATCCCAAAAAAATACAAATATTAATAGAGAATTTTCAATGAGGAGTGAACCGAACCCATGAATATAGGAAGAGCAAAGGAGATTGCCGAATCCGCCGATATGATCAATGTGACCTATGACGGGAACCCTGTCATCATCCAGCATGTTGACGAAGCCACAAAAATGGCGCGGATTTATTCAAAGAAGGATCCCGAAAATGAGCGCGATGTTCCAGTGCTCAATCTTATTGAGGAATAATGTTAACAGAGTCCCCGACATTGGTTCGGGGACTCTATTCATTTATAAAAAATAAGAAAAGATCCGGTAACGGTTCGAGGACGCTATTCAATTTTACATATAAATGGGTCTCCGACAGCGGTTTCCATTTTTATAAAAGGCTTTGTTAAAGCACATTGTTGATTTTGAGCACAATGTTGATTGGAGTGGAAGGCGCGAGACTCCTGCGGGACCAGCGGGACAGGTGAGACCCCGCAGGCGCTTTAGCGAGGGCACTGAAAAACTTACGTTTTTTTGTCTTTTCATTTTGAGGGAATATAAAAAAGGTGTCATTTCGTCTAAAATTAGCTGAAATGGCACCTT
>NZ_JBIVOP010000017.1:0-107152 GCF_044754175.1 Neobacillus sp. NPDC093127 | reverse complement strand
TGGTTGGCATAAAGATGGCACCTCCTTTGATTGATACGTCTATCGTACCGGAGGTGCCGACTCGTTTATATGCGTTATTTGATTACGGGCTTACTGTGCATTCAGCTTTTTGTATTGCCTTACAATCTGAAGTATAGTAAAAAGGGTGTACCGAAAATGGCACACCCTTACGAATATAAATCATTCATTTTCTCGATTACAGGTTAGACTATCTATTATTTGTCAATAGCATCATAGGTTTCTTGGTAAGCTGCAAGGTATTCATCCACACCCAGTTTATTGAACGCTTTTACATATGCATCCCAATCTTTTTCTAAATTTTTCTCGCCGATAATAAATTGAACTGCACTTCCTTGAACGAAGCTTAGGAGATCTGCTTTTATTTCTGCAATTCTTTGTGCCTTCTCAGGGTCAACCACGTCATTTAATAGTGTTTCCGCTGGACGGTGACCATCATACTTTTCTTTTGTTTGTAAATAGAGATATCTTTCATATCCATCTAAGATATTAATATCCTGTGAGGCTGCTTGGCCGTGATAAAGGTCTTCTGTTAAGTAAGTAAAATCATTATCCCAAAGAATATTAGAAGGTTTTTCTGGATCAAGTTCACCTCTTCGGAAAATAGCAGGTTTTCCATCCACTCCCAAATCTCCTTCCTTAGGTTCAAACCAGCCAGTCCCTTTTATACCAAACATTTCATCTAAAGCGCCTTCTTGTGAGTAAACGTAGTCTGCAATTTTTATAGCAGCAATTTGCTGTTCTTTTGTTGCTTTGTCTGTAATGACAAATTTAGCTGAACTAGCTGAATTCCCATTGTACACTGTTTCTTGTATTCCGCTTGGACCTTTAAGCGGCGGAATGGCTTCATACTTTGTCCAACGGTCTGAATCACCTTCTATGTTCAATACAGCCCCGGACCAAAGTCCTGCGAAAGTTCCTAATAGTGGTTTATCACCTTTGTTTGCTAGTTGTTTAACCCCTTCATCTTGCTGTGTAAACGTTTGCGGATCAAATAGTCCCTTAGAATAAAGGTTACGCATATACTCAAGACCTTGTTTCCACTCCGGTTGATTGGCCACAAAACTTAACTTCCCATCATTTACCTTAATATAGTTACCATGATTGGTGTAAATAAAGGCGTTCATGATAAAATTAATAGGGTTCATTTCTTGGTCATTTGGTATTCCACTAAGTGGTACTTCATCTTTTTTTCCATTACCATTTGGATCATTATTTTTAAATGCTGTTAAAACCTTTTCTAATTCCTCTGGTGTTTGCGGCATTTCCAAATTTAAGTTCTTTAACCAGTCTTTATTAATCCACATTTTGATTGGATAGGTACAATGATAGCACCCCATCATACCTGGTAACCCGTAGATTTTGCCATCTGGCATTGTAATTGCCTTTTCAATCCAAGGCTGCTGTTTAAATGCTGCTTTAATATTTGGTCCATACTTATCAATCAAATCGTTTAAAGGGATAAAAACACCCTGTTTTCCATATTTCAATTGTTCAATCCCACTAAAATCTCCACCGATAAATGCAGCAGGATAATCACCACTGGCTAATAATAAACTTTGCTTTTGTCTCGCACCATCATCAGGAGTGGTTTGAAATTTAATATCAATATCCAGTTTTTTCTCAATTTTCCTCGTCAACTCATTATCGTTAAAATCAGTTATACTCGGTCTTATAGCTGAAAATGCAGTGACTATGGTTTTCCCATCTGCATTTTTATCCCCATTTGTTTTATCCGACGTACATCCTGCCAACACAGTAAGCAACGCTAAGATCACAACGAAAACTTTCCCCAGTCCCTTTTTCATATTTTATCGCTCCCCTTTTTGGACTATTTTACATATGATAAAAAATAGGTAGGATTATGATTACTAAAACCTACTTAATAAATCAATAGCATCGCCCCCTAATGAACCCTTTAAAAAAAGTAAAAGGTAAGGAATCTACTCTTTTACAGATCCAATCATCATTCCCTTTACAAAATGTTTCTGGACGAAAGGATAGAATAATAGAATTGGTAAACTAGATATGACAATCAGTGCATATTTCATGATGTCACTTAAACCTTGCAATTGTGCCATTTTATATGCAACTTGAGGTGAGAGCGTATTCACTTGATTCAAAACTAAGATATTTCGCAGTACTAATTGCAATGGATAGAGATCCGGTGAATTCAAGTAAATTAATGCATCAAAATATGAATTCCAATTCCCTACTGCATACATTAGTACCAAGACAGCAATAATCGGCTTTGCCAATGGCATTACGATTCGCCAAATAAATCCAACATCGCTGCATCCATCCAGTTGAGCGCTTTCATAAAGTTCATTTGGAATGGTAGTTTTAAAAAAGGTTACGGCAATAATAACCTGCCAGACACCGAGCGCCTTAGGAATGATTAATGCCCACCTGGTATCAACTAATCCCAAGTTTTTAACAATCATATAGGTTGGGATAAGGCCGCCTTCAAAAAACATGGTAAATACAATCAGCATCATGATTAGGTTTCTGCCCACAAATTCTTTTCTTGATAGTGGAAAAGCAATCAGGATGGTTAATATAAGTTGAATAATCGTCCCGACAACAGTATAAAAAATAGTATTAGCAAAGCCTGTTACAACCTGGCTGTTTTCAAACACCGTTTTATACGCCAAAAGAGTCGGTTCTTTCGGGAAAATGGTTACTTCTCCCTTTATGACTGCTCCAGCACTACTAAATGATGATGCTAGTATATTTAGCAGCGGGTAAAGGACAACAATCAAAATAACAAATAAGGTTGCGTAAATAAAAATTGTTAATATCCGATCTCCTAAAGGTTCTCTAATAGCATTTGTATTCCTCAAGCTAATCCTCCTTTAAAAACTGGAATTACCATAAGCTGTTGTCTGAAGTTTTTCTGGCAATCCAATTCACTACAAACAGTAATATGAAATTAATAGCAGAGTTAAAAATACCAATCGCTGTTCCATAACTATAACTAGCATTTATAAGACCAATTTGATAAACATATGTTGGAATAACCTCGGAACCAGGTAAGTTTACCGGATTTTGTAGTAATAATACTTTTTCAAATCCAACACTTGTTAACTCTCCAATTGCCAATATTAAAAGGATAACAATGGCTGGAAGAATCCCAGGAATATCTACATGCAAAATCTTTTGCAACTTTGAAGCTCCATCCACTTTGGCTGCCTCATATAATTCGGGATTAACACCAGCAAGAGCAGCTAGATAAAGGATGGACGAATAACCTGTATGTTGCCACACCTCTGACAAAGCATATACAAATTTAAAATTTGTTACACTTGCCAAATAATTGACAGGATCAAATCCAAATAATTGAAAGATTTTTGGTAAGATTCCGACTGTGGGATCAAGAAATAAGAGAATCATACCAGCCATAACGACTACTGAAATAAAGTGTGGTGCAAAGGTAATCGTTTGGCTAATCTTTTTAAACATTCCGGCACGTACTTCATTTAATAACAATGCCAAAATGATTGGTGCTGGAAAGGTGAAAATTAACGTAACAACACTAATTTTCAATGTATTACCTAAAATCGACCAAAATTGCGGTGAATCAAAAAATCTTATAAAGTGGTCCAGCCCTACCCATTCACTACCCCATATACCGCCTACCACATTGAAATCCCTAAAGGCAATTTGTAACCCAACAAGTGGTAAATATTTAAAAATAATAATATATAACATTGGCGGAATAATTAATATATAGAATTGCCAATGTTTTTTCATTTTCCTTAAGGTGGTATGAGACCTGATTACTTTTCTTTCCTTAACCGCTTTATTAGTAACTATCTCCAAAGGAATAACCCTCCTATCTTTGAATTTCCTCTTTCTAAACACAAAACTGGCAATAGGCTGCAGAAAATCCATATTCTTAATATAATTTAGCTAGTTTCCAAGGGTCCTTCTCATTTGAGAAAATAGGTCCACCTAACCTCAAATTCGCACAGCTTTCAAGTTTGTACTAACAGAAGAAAAGGGCACCCAAAACTGTCTGGCATTTTATTTTAGGCCCCTCGCCATTTTAATTTGTTACGTAACTAGTTTTTAAAACTTCTATGATTTCCTTAAATAATTTTAAATCTTCTTTATAGTCTTCCATTGATGTTTTTGGTTTTATTCCTTTTGTCACAACATCATAGAGATATTCTAATTCATGGGTGTATGGATCTTTATATGTAGGTCGAACGATAGTTTGATTAAATTCTTCATCGATCGTTTCATTAATATGAAGATTGGTTGGTAAATGTCTAATATATGGGGTGTCGTATTGTACCCTAAGTGATTTTGCAGGACTATACACTTCAATATGAGCATCAAACCGTCTTTGCTTATCCACTCCTGTCTCAAAGACTGTATAAAAGCCATCATATTCAAAAACAGCAGTTATAAAACTACTCCATTGCACAGCAGAAACCACTCGTTTTGGTACGCCTATTAGTTCTCTCATTGCTGATAGATCGTGACTGCTTAAACCACAAAGTAAACGGTAGGTATTATATAATTCATCTGGAACATCACCTAAAGCTTCTTTTACCATTTCTTTTCCACGATTATATTTTTCTGTAATGGCTTTTTCAGGAATGTCATTAAAGCGATAAACTTTACTAGATTGTTCGATCATAAGTCTATTTTCACCAATAATATCTCGAACTCTTACGTAATTAATTTGATCTAATTTTTTGACTTCTTCTACGGCTTGTGTAAACGCTGGAGCATAACGTCTCATGTACCCTACCATTACTTGTACATTCGCTTCATCACGAGCTTTGATTATGGCATCCGCTTCAGCTAAATTTAAACAAACTGGTTTCTCTACAAATACATGTTTTTTGTTTTTAATGGCAGAAAGAACACATTCCGTATGGTACTCATCACTGTTTAAAACCATTACTAAATCTAAATCATTTTGCTTAATTAATTCGAATGCATCTGTGTATAGGTTATGTACCTGATACACTTCTCCCAGAACATCAAGTAATTGTGGTGAAATATCGCATAGAGCAGCTATTTCAAATTGATTTGATAATGCTCTTAAAATGGGTAAATGAATAATTTGTGATACTTCTCCTAATCCAATCACACCGACTCTTATTTTCGTCAAAATAACGTTTCACCCTTTCCTAAATAGTTAATTAAATTCACTGGAGTCTACCACCCATCAACGACTACTTACTTCCTTATCCAGCCATTGATTAACTCGGATGAAACTATTTCTAATTTCATGGGTTGGATCATAGTTCATTCCACCTCCATTAATCATTTCTTATGACAGCTTTTATGAAGCCTTGTGGTTTTTGGGCTGCCGTTTCAAAAGCGTCGTTTATCTGATCAATTGTAAAAAAATGTGTAACTAGTGGTTCCATCTTGAGTTGATGATTATTTAATAGTTTTATTCCCGTGTGCATTCCCTCAATATAAACATCAGGGTCTCTTTCATGGGCATTAACGATGTCTAAGCCTTTCCAATTCCATGTTTGCAAATCAATCGTTCTTGGTCCACCCTGATGGTATCCAAATATTACAATTCTTCCACGAACTTTCACGAGCTTAGTCGCTAAATTCAACGGCTCCTGATAACCTGTGCTCTCTATTACGACATCTGCACCGAGACCGCCAGTTAGTTCTAAAACCCTTTTCTCGAGTTCTTCCTCATTTGAATTTAATACCACATCTACTCCTAGTTTCGCTGCAAGAACATGTGACTCTTCCCTCGGATCAATTGCAATGATTTTAGAAGCCCCTTTTAGTTTTATTCCTTGTAAAATAAGGCTGCCCATAAATCCGAGACCAATCATTACTACAGTATCTCCTACTTGGACCCCAGATCTTTTAGTCCCATTCATAGCACAGGCAATTGGTTCACCCAAAGCTAATTCAAAAGGAACATGGTCGGCAATTTTGATTACTGCCTTCTCTGGAACAGCTACATACTCTGAATAACCTCCTTTTTCTGTAAAAACAGTAACACGGTCACCGGGTGAAAATTGTGTAACTTCATCTCCAACCTCATCCACAATTCCACTAACCTCATGGCCAATAAAGAGAGGATAATCTATTTTCATATTATTATTTTTCCAAAGACCTAACTCGGAAGAGCAAACCCCGCAAGCTTGAACTCTTATTAAAACTTCATTTGGTTTTGGAATCGGAATATCTACGTCGAACACTGAAAAACTTCCGGGTTTGACCAAAGCTGCAGCCTTCATCACTTTCATCTCCTGCCATTCATATCTTTCAGAAACAATTTGTAAATAAAAGAAATTATTAAACCTTTTTTAATTGCTTCTTTAATAATAATCCAGCACTCTCTCTAATTATCAACTCCATTTGAAACATCAAATTTTTTGGAGCGATTTCAATTGTTTCACGAGTCTCAATCATTTCAACCAATAATTCAACAGCTGATTTAGCCATTTCTTTTATTGGCTGCCTGATCGTCGTTAATGCCGGTTTAATCATCGTGGAAATATTTATATCATCATAGCCAACGATTGCTACATCCTCCGGAACTTTCAACCCCTTGCTTTCTATTGCTTGTAAAGCTCCAACAGCGATAAGATCATTCCCACAGAATAACGCGGTAAATTCCTCATTTGAGGTGAGAAGTTCTACCATAGATGTATAACCAAAATCAAAAGTAGCACTTCCTCGTTTAATAATAGATTCGTTGACTGCTAGATTTTTTATCACATGGGCATTTCTATAGCCTAATTCTCTATCAGGATTTAAAAGGGTACCGCCAATATAAGCTATTTGTTTGTGACCTAATTCTATCAAATGTTTTACAGCTATTTGCGCTCCATCCATATGGTCTCCATTGACTGAGCTAATGCCTGGAATTCTTTGATCAAATGCAACAATTGAAACTTCTTTTGTTTCCAATATTTCTTTAATATCCGGATGATTAAAACTGCTAAAATCTCTTAGTGTACCAAAAATAATCCCATCTACATTTCTATTAATAAAGTTTTTCAAAAAGGCTATTTCTCTTTCAACAGGATTTTCTACAACAGATGTTGTACAAAGCATTACTGTATATCCTAACTGCCATAGTTCTTCTTGAATTACTTCCGCAACTTGAGACCAATAATCATTTGACAAGTGAGGTACGATTAACCCTACTGATTTGGTCTCTCCGTTAATCAATGTTCTTGCGATCTGATTCGGATTAAATTGCAACTTTTTAATAGCTGCTTCTACTTTTCTTCTGGTAGAGCTTTTTACTTTATCTTGATTATTAATAACTCTTGATACAGTTGCTATTGAAACCCTAGCTTCTTTTGCTACATCCTTTATTGTACATTTCATTTTCTAACACCTTATTTCTTGAAATGTAAACGTTTTTACATTTGCAATACTACTTTGATTCACGTCTGATGTCAATATATTTAGAATTTTTTGAATACAATTTTTAATTCTTTTCATAAATCAACTGAAAAAAATCTCATTTTTCTTTTAAAAGTAATATATCCACTAATCTTGTCACATTTCTTCTCATGGTTTAATGGAAACCTTTCCATTTTATTAGGTAATTATTTAATGGGAAGCAATAAATTTTGTTCCACAAAATCTCTGCAAATTTTCAAAGAGTTAATCGGAGTACTAGTTGATTGATCTATTTCCACAGTTACCCAGCCATCGTAATGAATCTCTTTAAGGAAATCTATGATACCTTCAAATTGGATGGTCCCAAGACCTAATTCACAAAAAATTGGCATCGCTTCATTGCCTGATAAAATAGGGAATATTTTGGCATCTGGATCCTC
The DNA here is from genome assembly GCF_044754175.1 of Neobacillus sp. NPDC093127. NCBI lineage: Bacteria > Bacillati > Bacillota > Bacilli > Caryophanales > Bacillaceae > Neobacillus > Neobacillus sp. NPDC093127. The sequence continues at coordinate 99,341 of NZ_JBIVOP010000017.1, read as the reverse complement.
AGGTGTAACATCTTTTAAATGCAAATAAGCAATACGATCCTTATAACGTCTCATTACCTTTACTGGATCCATACCAGCCCTAGTTAAATGAGCCGTATCTGGGCAAAAATAGACATATTCTGGGTTCGTTAATTCCATTATTGTATCCAGCTCATATTCACTTTCAATTTCTGTCCCTAAATGTGGGTGGACACATGCCTTAACGCCTAAATCATAACAATGTTTAGCTGCCTCATTAATGGTTTCAGCCGCAATTTTTAATTCTTCAAGTGTTGTACCGCCAAGATTTCGAGGCCCTTGTGGTCCAAACACAATCCGATCACTGCCGTTTGCTGCAAGAAACTTCGCGACTCTTGTATTGTAATCAATGACTTCCTTTTGAAACGACTTCTCACTGAATCGTCCCCCGCCATAGAGGGCAGAAAGTTCAAATTGATTACTAGCTAATAAATGGTTAAATTCTTCTATTTTATTTTCGTATTGTAAGGCAATGTGAGTAAACGTTTCACAGGCCCGGTAGCCAAGGAGTGAAGCTTCCTCCAATCCCTTAAGTAAATTTTCTCCCCACGTAATTAGGTGACAGGATATTTTCATTTTCAAATTCCTCCCCTATAGATTGATTAGATTACCTTTATGTTTATAAATATCAGAAATTTCCACCCATTTTTTCGTATTTGCTGATTGCTCAACAGCTGCCAGTACCGCCTGGTTTATTACACCATCTTTAAAGTTAGGAACCGGGCTGTAACCTTTTGCAATTCCATTCATTAGTTCCACCATTAAATTAATGAAAGTATGTTCATAGCCAATAATATGACCAGAAGGCCAGTAAGCTCCTGCATAGGGGTGAAGTTCTTCCGTGCAATTGATGGTTCGAAAACCTTGAAGGCCTGCTTCATCATCCGTAAAATAAACCTGAAGTAGATTCATATTTTCCATATCCCAGCGAATCGACCCTTTTTCCCCATTTATTTCAAAACGGTTTCCATTTCGATTGCCGCCAGCTAACCTTGTAGCTTCGAATATCCCAACAGCTCCATCCTCAAATCGGGCCATAAAAGCAGAAGTGTCATCTACCGTAACCTTCCCTAATTCTAAATGATTAGCATCTGCCTTTGCGCTAAGTCCCCCGCTTGTTTCCACAATTGGACGTTTCTTTATAAATGTATCCATCATTCCAACAACTTCCTTGAATTCCCCTACAAGAAAACGGGCTAAATCTATACTATGTGCTAAAATATCTCCATGAGCACCTGAACCTGTGACCTCTTTTTGTAATCTCCACACCAATGGGAAATTCGGGTCAAGAATCCAATCTTGTAAATATGTAGCACGGATATGATGAATTTTTCCTAATCTTCCTTCTTGTATTAACTTTTTAGCAAACTGTACGGCTGGTACAAAGCGATAATTATGACAAATCATATGGACTACTCCTGATTTTTGAACAGCCTTCAGCATGCGATCAGCCTGTTCCACGGTCAATGCCAGCGGTTTTTCACAGAGAATATGTTTTCCTGCCTCCGCTGCAGCAATGGCAATTTCCACATGAGCATTGTTCGGTGTAACAATATCAATTAAATCTATATCATCACGTTCAATTAATCGCCGCCAGTCTGTTTCATAGGTTGCCCAGCCCATCTTCTCAGCTGCCTTTTTTACTCCCGCCTCATTCCGGCCAGCTATGGCTTGCATTACAGGCTCCACTTCTGTGTTAAAGTAGAATGATAGATTCCTGTATGCATTACTATGTGCCCGTCCCATAAACTTGTATCCAACCATCCCAATCCTTACCTTTTTCTTATTTACGTCCACCAGACTTCACCAATCCTTTCATTAATCAGAATATGATTTAAAAAGGCAGCTGCCTTGTTGAAACCTTCTTCAGTGGACATTAAACTGTCTTCATGCTCTATGCTGACCGCACCTTCATAGCCCACAAGTTGAAGTGTACTAATAATCTTTCTCCATATTTCTTCCCCATGGCCATATCCCACTGTACGAAAAATCCAAGATCGATTATTCTCGTCTAGATAGCTCTTTGTATCCAAAACACCGTTAGCTGCAGTATTCTGTTCGTCGATACAAGTATCCTTTGCATGGAAATGATACAAGGCGTTCACCTTCGCGAATTCTTTGATACCTACTATCGGATCCATGCCCTGCCAGAATAAATGGCTTGGATCAAAATTTACACCGATATTCTCTCCACACTCCCTTCTCAAACGCAAAAGGGTCTCTGTGTTGTACACTACAAATCCAGGATGCGGCTCTATCGCCACTCTTACATCATGTTCTTCTAAGAAACGACTCTGCTCCTTCCAATAAGGGATAACTTTCTCTTCCCATTGCCAATCCAAAACCTTTCCGAAATCTTCCGGCCAAGGACATGTCACCCATACAGGATTTTCTGAGTGATCTGACTCGCCTGGACATCCAGAGAAGGTAATCACCGTTTTAACACCTAATTTTTGAGCTAGTCGAACGGTATTTTGAAAATCCTCATGATGTTGTTTGCAGACATTTAAATTAGGATGCAATGGGTTCCCGTGACAACTCAATGCACTTATTTCTAAACCGCGGTTTGCTATGGCTTCCTGAAAAGCCTTTAATTTACTTTCATCTGCCAATAGCTCCTCGGGATTACAATAGGCATTTCCTGGATAGCCCCCAGTTCCGATTTCAATTGCTTTCAACCCTTTAGAAACGATAAAATCAAGTGCTTCATCGAAAGGCTTATTTCCGAACAAAACAGAAAAAACTCCTAATTTCAAGTTACATACACTCCTTTGTGAATTTCTGTTTAATCATTTAAGAGTCTAAACTTATAGTGTAAATCATTTGTAAAAACGTTTACATTTTTATTCGCATGACATTGTTTTTACAAGATCCATTGTACGTGCACTCTATTAGAGAATGTAAACGTTTTCACTTTTTTATAATGATATTCTATTATTGAATCTTATAGAAGTCAATAATATTCTGAATTTTATAAACCATTAGTATTTTTATGGTTAAAAGAGGAAAATGGTTAAGCAACTATTTATCCCCTTTTATCTCCTCTAAACTTTTTGAATATCCATAGAGGGGACAATCATGATTAATAAAAAAAATGAAGTTTGTTAGAAACCTCTAACAAACTTCATTTTTCACTTTGGACATTGGCATCCCCCCGCAGCTTTCTCTAACAATCAATTTCATATCAAATATGAGTTTTTGTGCTGGCCTATTATTATCCTCTATTAAGTTTAATAATAGATTAACAACCGATGAACCCATTTCTCTAATTGGCTGTTGTATAGTGGTCAGAGCGGGCTTTGTTAAGTGAGCCATTTGAATATCATCATATCCGACAACCGCCACGTCCTCTGGGATCCTCACCCCAGCATTTATCAGACACTGCATTGCACCAAGTGCAATCATATCATTGGCACAAAATACGGCTGTAAACTTTTCCATAGATTTCAGTAATTCAAGCATGGCTGTGCTGCCAAATTCATGCGTAGGGGTGCCACGTTTAATGATAGCTTCATTTACAGTCAATCCATTGAGAGTATGTGCATTTCTGAACCCTAATTCGCGGTCTGGACTGAATAACGGGCCGCCTAAATAGGCGATTTTGTTATGTCCTAACCTTATAAGATGTTCAACTGCTATAAGAGCACCCTGTAAATGTGCTCCTCTAACCTTGCTTATATCTGGAATATCTTGGTCAAACGCTACAACTGGAATATTAGAATCAATTAGTTCCTTAATTGCCGGATGGTATCCTGTCGAATGATAACCGGACAAAGTAGCATAAATAACTCCATCTACTCTTCTTTGAATAAAATTTCTAATAAATGCTTCTTCTCTTTCGGCAGAATCTTCAAATGTTGTGGTGGCACAAAGTAATGTGGTGAACCCTTTCTCCCACAACTCATCCTGTATTGCTGTAGCTACTCCTGCCCAAAATTCATTTTTTAAATTTGGAACTAATAAGCCGATTGTTTTGGTTTCCTTTTTTATCATTGTCCTTGCAATTTGATCAGGTCTAAAATCCAACTTTTGTATAGCCTCTTCAATTTTCTTCCGGGTTGAATTCTTAACGCGATCTTTGTTATTTAAAACTCTTGAGACAGTTGCAATTGAAACACCAGCCTCATTTGCTACATCTTTAATTGTCATTTTCATAGTTTCACCTAATTTATAAAAACGTTTTCATTTTAAGATTAGCTTAAAGGACAAGATAGACAATGTCAATTATGATTTTCCCAAATATATTAGTGACATCTTTTATATATTCTTCTCTTTTATTTAAAAGTATGATAATTTATATTTGACGGAAAATTCTAAATCATAAGGAAATGTAGGTGATTAAAATGAACTTTCTTAATAGCAGCTTATATCAAACTCTTAATACACTTTCAAACTTTTTCCTTTTAAGTTTACTATGGTTACTCATGTGTTTACCGATTATAACTATTTTTCCTGCAACTGCTGGGTTATTTGCTGTGGTTAGGGAATGGCATACTAAAAAAAATACACGCCTTTTCTCCATATTTTTCCGCTATTTCAAAGAAAATTTTAAACAAAGTATATTACTTAGCCTTATGTGGGCACTCTGTATCGTGATTTTGTACATAGACTTTTTGTATACAAAACAACTGCCTCCTACAATGAAGAACATTTTTTTAACCATCTTATACACAGCAGGCGGTTTAGTTGCTTTTACATCCATCTTTATATTTCCAGTGATGGTACAATATAAATCGAATGTAATCCGGTTAATCAAAGCCTCCTTTTTTCTTTCTATTGCCTTTTTACCCCTAACATTAATTTGCCTATTAGTTCTGGGACTAATAATTGGCGCGGCATACATTTTTCCAATATCTATTTTTCTAACAATAAGTTTAGGCGCCTTCATAATCTATGCAATATGTAATAATGCCTTTCAAAAAGTGTATAGTAAAAAGGATTTCTCTTAATAGACCTTTATGGATGGTGCCGATTTATTCTTATGAATAGTTCCTTTTATTCATTTACCGCATTCAAATTCATACTCATTCAAGGAAAGGTAGTATGTTTAGTTTTCCATTTTTCATAGCGATAAATATCCAAAAACTAAAGTTATGTGGTTAAGGTATTTAAAAGATCACTATATTCAGGATAATATCAATCTATCCAAATCAAAGCGATAATCCATGGCACCGGAAAATGGGGTCAGTCCCCTGGTGAGTTAAAGCTCTAGGTTACCGAGGGACTGGCCCCATAGCCACGTGCGGATTGAAACCTTTTCATGGAAGGTATTAAATACTATAGTAGTTTCTGTTCCATCCCAAACCATGCCTAACCAGTATCCTTGCTCTGGTTCTCCTATACCAATGAATTTAGCCATTTACGATGGTTCCGCCATTAACATGCAGAACTTGTCCTGTTACGTAGGAGGAATCTATATTGGATGCGAGATACACATAAGCAGGCGCGAGTTCTTCCGGCTGTCCTGGCCGCTTCATTGGGGAATTTTGTCCAAATTTACTTACTTCTTCTTCCGAAAAAGTAGATGGAATAAGCGGGGTCCAAATAGGTCCAGGAGCGACTCCGTTAACCCTGATTCCCTTCTCTACCAACTGAATTGCAAGGGAGCGGGTAAAGGACGTGATGGCACCTTTTGTGGAAGAATAGTCGATTAACTTTGGATTACCTTTATAGGCTGTAATTGATGTTGTATTAATGATGGCGCTGCCTTCCTTAAGATGCGGTAAAGCAGCTTTTGTTAGATGGAACATCGAGAAAACATTAGTTCGGAAGGTCCGCTCCAGCTGCTCCATGGAAATGTCAAGAATGCTTTCTTGAGGGTGTTGTTCCCCAGCGTTATTCACCAATATATCAAGCCCGCCAAATTCATCGACAGTTTGTTGAACAGCTTCCTGACAAAAGGATTCATCAGCAATATCACCGGACAATAACAGGCATTTTACACGTTCTTCCTCGACCAAGTGTTTCGTTTCTTCCGCATCATGACTTTCATTTAAGTAAATAATCGCTATATTGGCTCCTTCTTTGGCAAATGCAATCGATACAGCTCGTCCTATGCCACTATCTCCGCCGGTTATGATCACGTTCTTACCTTTTAGTTTGTCGCTCCCTTTGTATTCTGAATTCATAGTCTCTGGTGCTGGCGTCATTTCCTTCTCGGTTCCAGGTTGTTGTTTTTGTACTTGAGCAGGTAATTTAGTCGGGTATTTTTCACTTTTCATCCTTGGGGTACCTCCTATAGTTGGGTGATAGCAAAGGTAATACCCTTTGTGTAGGTAAATAAACCAATTGCAATTTCAAAATTATTATCTCATCTCAAGGTGCAGCAAGTTTAAAATCTGTCCTTTTGATGGTTTACAATATCTTCATTTAAGATTCCCATTTCTCTTATATGTGCACGGGCTTTTTCATCTCCTAGGTAAAATAGCATGGTATAGATCAGCAGCATTTGCTGGTCATATTCCATATTTTGAGGCTGATGATGGTATTCAAGAAAAGGAAATTGTGCACGAAAAAAGCTTTCCCAGTCCGTTTCGTCATTTTGATCAAAAAGTCGTTCAAGAACAGCTAGTTGGGATTCTGTAGCTTCAATTTTAACACCCCATTCTCCTTCGAAAGGGTCTCTAAGAATATCATGCGATTGAATATTAACATAATAACTTTGTTTTTGTTCACCCATCCGATTCATCTCCTATCTTTTTGTATGTTTACCACAACTTTGCTGGTTTTAACCATTTTCATGAATTATAACTATACATACCTATTTCATAAAAAATATGTAGAATAATAAAAGAAAATAGAAAAGAATAATAGGTTTACTAATTTGAAATAATTGGGTAAACGATTAGTAGGAAGATGAAAATTTAGTTCTAGATAAAGCTGTATAAACATGTTTTTAAATGGCTCTCTTTAAACGATCAAAAAGTTAATGGAGGGATATATCATGAAAATTAATAAACCTGAATGGCTGTCATTAAGTAAAGAAATAAAAGTAAAGCTAATTCGATTAGCGATATTGGAAAACCGAAACAAATATTCTGGAATCTCATAAGATCTTTTCTACAAACTAAGGCCAGTCCCCCACCACTTTGCAAAGTAAAAGTGCTGGGAGACTGGCACCTGATTTTAGTTTTCTGGAATGCCTATTCGTTTATGAATTAGTTAAAAGGATGTCTAACACTTTACCAAAATCTCACAGGGCGCACTTAAACCTTTTTGTCTCCCTCAAAAAACATGTCCTACCCTATTCACTACCTCAACTCAATATAGTAAATATGTCGATAATTTAACATTGATAAATTAATAGGATAAAATAGATTCGAAATAGAAATTGAAAGAAGGTTGAATTAATTATGGAAAAATTAATGTTTATAGAAACCGGGATGGGGATCGACGTTCACGGTCAAAATATTACCCATGCAGCAGTTCGTGCTGTAAAAAATGCCATTCACTTTAATTCGATGCCAGGTATTCGTTCGGTGCTCCCAGAAAATAGTTTAGATAATATGAAAGTGAATGTAAAACTTGCAGTTCCTTGTGATAAAGAAAAACTCGATATTAACGCTGTAAAAGAAGCTTTGCCATATGGGAAAGTTACAGTGGAAGTAATGGAGGGTGGAATGATGACAACCAGCGGGATTGTCCTTGAGGATAAAGGTGACAAAAATGATCTCATGTACATAGTTGTTGCATCGGTCGAAGTTGGCTATTAATTTTGAGAAATTTTTGAGCAATAAAGGTTTAGTTCACCGGGGGCCAGGCACCTGCATACACTGAGTGACTATTAAAAAAGACGATTCGGAGCCCGAATCGTCTTTTTTTATTACAATTTAAGCAACTAGTTTATTTTCCCTATTATGGGTCTTAGCCGTTTTGCGGATGAAAGGAACCACCCAGCGGTCTAGGCCGAATCTGCCTGCGTTATATCCAGCAGTGAGGATGATGAAGCCTAAGAAAATATCCGTTGGGTTGTGAGATACGGTACCGGCCATGAAGAATGAAAAGTTCATTACTAAGCCAAAGAACATCGCTGCTGTAGTTAGGCATCCTAGTAGAAGGCCTAGGCCAATTAACGTTTCGCCCCAAGGGACGATAAAGTTGAACACATCCACATTTGGTAAAGCAAAGCTATTTAAGAATTCAACATACCAGCCATAAACTAAAGCACCATCTGGTCCTTTAACGGGATTTGCGGTTACTCCTTTTAGAAATCCTGCAGCATCGAAGCCGCCAGTTAATTTATGAAGACCTGCAGTAAACCAAGAATAGCCAAGATATAAACGAATGATTGTTAAGATAGCAGCAGAGCTTTTCTTTTCTCTTAAAAATTTGTTAAACATATTGTTTTCCGCCCTTCAAATTTATTTGTTCTTGATAATTACACTATATTCCATTCTTCACGTTACTAACATGGCAATAGTGATAAGTTCACAGTTTGTTTGAAATGTTTTGACGGAAAATTGAACAGGTAGGTTGTAGTGATAATTCCTTTAAACAAAGAAAAAGAACCACACCCGGCAGGTTAGTCCTTGGCTTAGTGATAAATTCAATTGCGAGTTGGCTCACTTTATTCTTGCGATTAAAGTTGTTTCATTTACCCTGCCGTTTTTACAACTCCCCTTCGCTTTCCCCTTCCCATCTGGATATTTCTTTTCTAACGATTGGTGCAACCTCTTTTCCTAATAATTCTATCGCTCTCATTACATCACCATGTGGCATGGTACCCACCGGTACATGGAGCATAAAGCGTGTAATCCCGACATTCTTACGCAAGTGAATGATTTTATCAGCAACCGTTTTCGGATCCCCTACATATAATGCACCTTCAAAGCTGCGAGCAGCATCGAAGCTTGAGCGGTCATACTTTCCCCATCCACGCTCGCGTCCTAATTTATTCATGGCCTGCTGGGTTGAAGGGAAAAACTTTTCAGCTGCAGCTTCGGTACTCTCTGCGATGAACCCGTGTGAATGTGAGGCAACTGGCAACTTCGATAGGTCATGTCCTGCGTGAGCGGCTGCCTTCTTATAAAGTTGGACAAGCGGCTCAAAATACAATGGACTGCCTCCAATAATCGCCAAAACGAGCGGTAGTCCAAGGAGACCAGCGCGGATAACGGAATCCTGGTTCCCACCGCTGCCAATCCAGACAGGCAAAGGATTCTGAACCGGTCTTGGGTACACACCGAGATTGTCAATGGCTGGCCGATGCCCGCCTTTCCAAGTTACTTTCTCGGACTCCCGTATTTTTAACAGCAACTCCAGCTTCTCGTCAAATAACTGATCATAGTCCTTTAAATCATAGCCAAACAGCGGAAATGATTCGATAAACGAACCTCGGCCAGCCATGATTTCTGCGCGTCCATTTGAGATGGCATCAAGTGTAGCAAAATCCTGAAAAACCCGTACCGGATCGGCAGAAGAAAGCACCGTAACGGCACTTGTTAGCCGAATCCTGTTTGTCTGTGAAGCCGCTGCAGCCAGTACGATGGCAGGAGAAGATGCCGCATAATCTGCGCGATGGTGCTCTCCCACACCAAAAATATCCAGACCTACTTGATCGGCTAATACAATTTCCTTGACAACCTCCTGTATTCGTTGGGCATGACTGATTATCTTACCGGTTTCAACATCCGGCGTTGTCTCTACAAATGTGCTAATACCTATTTCCACTAAGAGTCCCTCCACTTATGTATGTGCTGGTTTGCAGCCAGAGGCAAAATTAATTTCACATGATTAACTATTGCTCCGTTCAACCCTCACCTAAAATCCTATCATTATCTTAACTAACTATCTCTAATTGTACAAACAAACGAATTGCTTACGGCATCATGAAAAAGAGGGGGCTATTGCCTCCCCCCTCTTCAAGACTGATTTATTCTGATGAAAAAAATCTGATTTCTTTTTACCAAACAAGCTATTTGCTCTTATTACGATTGGGCTGTTGAATAGTTACATGTTTAGGGCGTTCTGGAAATGACGCCTTACCTGAATCATCAGGTCCCGTAAGGTTATTTCTTTGATCAAGAACTTTTCCAGTATATTCAATTGGATTTCTGTCCGACATTTGTTTCACCTCAAATTAATAGAATGACTGGCCTGAGCCTAGCTTTTCTTCCCTTGATATTTCATCTTCATTTCTGCCTCACTCATGTTTGGGTTGCTTCTAGGGTGACTTTTTCTTAGTTCCTTCTTCAATTCCACTGTGGCATCATCGCCCGTATTATACTTTTGATCCATACGCCAGCCTCCTTTTCGTTATTTATTATGGACTGAATCAAATGGTTCATTCTTTTATGTCAGACATTTGTTTTTTCAAGGCAGGTCTTTGTTTGTTTGTACCATAATCACTTTCTAAAAATAAATAAACGATGTTTTGATAGGAAAAAGTGGAGAAAGAAAATAATGATTTTAACCAAGAGGAAGGAATGGATTAGGGATGTGGTTTGATGTAATTAAGAAAGTAATTCACAAGGAAAATCGGGTGCTTGGCCCCAACCAATTGGTCAGTCCCCCGGTACGTCAGAGCTTTGGTTCACCGGGGACTGACCCCATGGCCCTCTTCATTACCCTTTTATTCATGAGGTTAAGCGATTATTATAATGAACAAGTCGGTCTAAGTCTGCAACCATTCTGCGACACATATTATAATCCTTTTCACGGCTTTTTTCGACTCTCATTCTTACTGAATGATGTCTATATACTCTTCATAACCTACTCCATGAGCACCATGCATCGCTTTTTCCATTTCACTCGTATAACTTAATTGTAAATGATCGATAACAAATCATTCCTTTCAGTTCTTTTCATATGGCGAATTGTTCTTTTACGTAGGTTTCATCTTACCATTGATTTATAGGTCCCACAAAGTCGAAAAACCGGTGTATTTTACTGTATAAAGGAATCTCATCCCAACTCGAGAACATATCACTGATATGCGTACCTTTTCCGCCATATCCTTCCATTTACTGCAAAACCTAAACTCCAGGGTCTTAACCAGTAGCAATGAACATTATAGGAAAAGGGCTCAGTCCCCAATGCGAAACCGAGAGACTGACCCCTTTTTAGTTTTGAAAAAATAAAACCATCTTTCTATGTAACTTGCCAAAAAAGATAGTTTCACATGTTGGAGATTTTTTCTTTTATTGTTTTTTGACAGGAGTGACTACCGCAAATAAACTTTCGGTTGGATCAGATACATTAAATTCAATGATTTTAAAGCCACTTTCTCCATCTTTGTACTCATTTTTCCCAGTGATATTGATTTGAATGTTATTCATATTCATCCTTCTTTCCTAAGATTTCTCACACAGAAGTTAATATATGATGGAAGTTAAAATATGTGAATGAATTATTTTAATTTTTTTCCAAACAACTCAACAATTTTCTGGTTGGTCCCTGGCAGCTTTTGGTGTTTTTTCTTAATTTTTTACACCCAAAAATGGTGTTTTGCCAGTTCTTTGAATTTCACGTCATCAATTGTCTCCTTGGAGACTATTCCATCAGCCCATTGTGTAAATGTGCTATTTGTTAAGGTGATATTTCCGCTTTTGGTCAGCCGGGTCATTAATGGATGTTTGTTAAATGAAGAATCCTGGTGTTCTTTGATAATCGTTTGGATCTCATTCAAATTCGCTGCATCTTTAATAGGTTTCTTAGAATCAAAAGCATAACCTATTTTCCAATCTGTATCTTTGTGCTTCAATTTCATTTCCAGGACATAATCTCCATGTTCATTATTTACTTTTTTAATTCTAAATTCACCATTATTTGATACAGTGGTTTCACCAGATAAAGGAACAGGCTTTAATGGTAAATTACTTCCAAATCCGGCATCAATTAAATACGTTTGATCCTGGTGATTAATAAGAATCGTCACATGCGTTCTTCCAAGTTTTGTATAGTCTTGAGCAGCATGGTTGTAAACAACCCCGGTAACTAGGTCTACGTTAAAACCATTTTCTATTAGGTAGAAATAGAAAAGCGGATTTAATTCGTAACAAAGTCCCCCTTCATTTCTTTCCAACATTTTGTTTTTTAAGTTTTCTTTTGTGATAGTACGCGTTTTGTTTTCAATAATCGTTAAATTTTCGAATGGGATCGTTTGTGCTGTCTTTTCAAGAACATCAGCTAATTTTTCAAAAGTAATTTTTTCGTTTTCTGGCATGCCAATTCTTTTATGAAAAAGTGAATGCAGCTTTTTCATTGCTATACCTCCACCTTTCGGACACTTTTATCGTTTTTTTATCTTCTCATCCAGCAGTTTAAACACTTCGATTAATTGTTTATGCGGAAGATTCGCATACAAATCACCAACGCTCACTTCAAAATAACTGGTTGAATTGGTTGCTTCTCTTACATTGCTGGATAAACCAATGCCCGATTCTTGACAGATTTCTGTTAAAATTAAATCCATTTCCACTTTTGGTGCATCAAAATGGACATGAAACATATTTGAGACTGGTACCTGCGGCTTGGTTGAAACAGCGTAACATTGATTATAGAATTGAGCGAGTTCTTTAGCTCCTTCATGATACTGTTTCATTTTGCCAATCCGTTTTTCAAAGTAATAGTCTGCGCTTAGGAAATAGGGATAAAGACTGATTAAGTCTCCCCCATGACGTCGTTTCCATACTTTTGATTTCTCTGTAAAGGCTTGATCACCGGCAAGAATGGCTCCGGCAATCCCGCCGATTCCTTTGTAAAAAGATATGTAGACACTATCAAACAGACTGCAAATGTCCGCGGCAGACTTTTCATAAAACGGCAGAATTTCAAACAGTCGTGCACCGTCCAAATGCAATTTGATGCCTTTTTCTTTACAATAAGCGGCTATTGCTTCAAGCGTTTTATATGCTGGCAGCTGTCCGCCAATCTCCCGTTGCGGTAATTCCAGCAATAGGCAGGCGACTTCTTCCTCCATACCCGCCACGTCCTCGAATTCAATCACTCTGTTTTTATCTGCCAGTAAGATCGATTCAATTTGATGCAATTCTTTTAACCCATCTTCCTCATGAATCTCCAAATGGCTCAATGGGTGGTAGGCTACCTTTCTTATCCCTTTTTGGTCACACCAAATGCGTAGGGCGATTTGCTGGGCCATCGTCCCGCTCGGAAAAAACACTGCCGACTCTTTCCCTAAAAACGCGGCCATTTTTTCCTCAAAGTCTTCGATGATTTTCCCCTTCCCATACATTTCGCTTTCCAGTTGTCCATCCAAGTCGTTGAATACCTCTTTTAGGACCTGAACATTTCTAGCGCCATGGCCATTCACTTGATATTTTGTTTGTTTAAACGCATCTAGCAAACTATTTTTATCGCTCATATTTCCTGCTCCCTTCAAAACTAAAGCCTTTGTTTCTTTATCCTAATTCTACTATACCAGCTTGAATATTTTTAAGGTTTTTATCCAGCGTTCCCATTAAGCCCTTAGCGCTCCAGCCACATCATAGCTGCTAAAGTCAATTTCTGTTTCTCTTCCTAACACTAGTTTGGCTAGTTCCGCACCGAGATAAGGGCCACTTGTTAGACCTGATGCGCCCAATCCATTTGCTAGAAAAATCCCGTCATAATCTGGCAAAGCTCCTGCAACTGGAAGAAAGCCTGGGGCAACCGGCCGGAAACCTACCCGTGTTTCAACAAAGGTGCTATTGGCTAATCCGGGCACTGTTTCTAATGCTTTGCTTAAAATTTCATTCACTCCGCCTGCGGTTACGCGAGAATCAAATCCTGCCTCATTTTCGTGTGTGGAGCCAACGATTACACGGCCATTGTCAAGTGTGAGCAAATACTGGTTATTAGGCGGCATAACAACCGGCCAAGTGCCAGTATCAGTTTCTGGTAAATTAAGATGAACGATTTGCGCTTTTTGCGGTTTTATTAAAAAATCAACACTTAATGGCTGGAGAAGTTCATTTGCCCATGCCCCTGCGGTAACAATCACCTGATCAGCAAACATTGTTTTATCCTCAAGTTTAATTCCAATCACACGATTTTGTTTAAAAACAAGGGATGCATTTCCTTTCAGAAAAGTAACCCCATGCTTTATGGAGGCCCGAATCAATGCTTGACACAATGCCCTTCCATTTACGCGAGCACCGCCGCTAATATAAACCGAACCAAATTCCTCTGCTAACGGAGGAAATAGTCCTTTTGTTTCCATTGGAGTTAAAATCTTAATCTCGCCAATTTCAGGTGCATCCTCGCGGCGTTTTCGCGCTCGTTCCGCCATTTGTTCTAGTTTATGAAAATCAGTATGAAGGCTTATCGCCCCAACCTGCTTATAACCTGTATCTTGTTCTCCGTTTGCTTCCAATTGAGCCATTAATTCCGGATAGTAACGAGCCCCGCCTTTTGCTAACCTATACCACGCTTGATTGCGCCGCTGCGAAAGCCACGGACAAACAATCCCGGCTGCTGCGCCTGTAGCCTGTCCTATGTCCTCACGATCCACTAAGATAACCTCAGCATTTTGTTTTGCAAGATGATATGCTGTCGATGCACCAAGAATTCCTGCTCCAATAATGATTATTTTTTGCATAGTACACCTATTTCCATATATAATAGACTCCTCTTTTCCCCTTCATCATATAATAAACCAATTTTCTTCGCGAAAAAAATGACTCCATCGGCTCATTTTATATTCATCATAAGCAAATTGCTTATACATTTTAACTAGATTGGTTACAATTCTAATAGAAATGGAGGAAACGGTTATGATGCGTTTTTTTTCAATCCTAGCATTATTATTTATACTATATGTTTCTGGACCTTTTATTAAACAAAAGTTAGAAAACTCCGATTATGGAACGACAATTGATCAAGTTGAATCTAAAATAAATGATGTCAAAGATAACCCGGAAATAGTGGCTGCCTTCAGTACTTTATCTGACAAAGTTCAACAATTATGGGGACAGCTTGATCTTCAGTTAAAAGATTTACCGCAACCACAACAAAAGGAAAAACCGGAAGATAGAGAAAAATTAGCGTTAAAAACACCAGTCGGGCAAGTTTTTTCTGTTCATAATGTTGAACTTGGTGAGACTAAAGAAAATATAGAACATAATTTAGGACAGGCAAACCGGGCATCCCTAAACGAATATGGGGCTAAATGGTATGCCTACCACGACAACTACCGGGATTTTTTCATGGTAATGTATGATGAAAAAAATAAAGCAGCAGGCCTTTACACAAACCAGGATTTAATTGCGTCTGCCAATGGGATCAAGTTAGGAAGCTCGAAAGAAAGCGTTCGAGCAACATTAGGGGAACCTCTTACCAAAATTCAAAAAGGGTTGATAATCTATCAACTACAGGAAAATAGCGACAATGATGTGTTCTTGCTTGATGGTGTTTATGTAACTTTTTTTTACGATAAACACGAGAACAATACGGTTACAGCGATGCAATTAATCAATAAAGATACGGAACAAAAGAAACGTGAACTTTACACCGAGTCAAGTCCGGTTTTGAAAGAAGGATTTGAATACCAGTTATTTGATTTAACGAATGCTTCACGCGTTGAACACGGGCTCCCAATCCTGACATGGGATAACCATGTCAAAGAAACAGCCCGAAAACATAGCACGGATATGGCAGTCAATCAGTATTTTGATCATACAAACCGTAAAGGACAATCACCATTTGATCGCATGAAAGAGGATCATATTATCTTTCATTTGGCTGGGGAAAACCTGGCTTATGGACAATTTAGCAGCATCTTTGCCCATGAAGGTTTAATGAACTCACTTGGCCACCGAGAAAATATATTGCGGGATGGATATAAATATTTAGGAGTAGGCGTTGCCTTTAATGATCAATCACAGCCTTACTATACCGAAAACTTTTATGCGAAATAAAAACAGTGCCAGGAACCATCCGAAAGCAGGATAGTTCCTGGCACTATTTTTTAACATAATTTCTGCCATATTCTTGTGTGATCAGGAATTGAACTTAGTTCGACGATGGAGTAGGCGGCATTCGTAATCGCTTGTGCCAACGTCTCCCCTGTTGAACAAATGTCATTAAAGCAAACCTTGGAAAACCCTTTAATTGAATACGTAAATCCTAATTGTTCCAATCGTTCAACAATCAGCATTGCATGGTCGAGGTTTTGCTCTGGCTGAAATTCAGACTCATGAATGAAAACCCCCTTTTCATAATCATACCAACG
The DNA here is from genome assembly GCF_044754175.1 of Neobacillus sp. NPDC093127. Classification (NCBI taxonomy): domain Bacteria; kingdom Bacillati; phylum Bacillota; class Bacilli; order Caryophanales; family Bacillaceae; genus Neobacillus; species Neobacillus sp. NPDC093127. The sequence continues at coordinate 83,155 of NZ_JBIVOP010000017.1, read as the reverse complement.
ATCCCATCTATTTAACTTCCAACCAAGTATTCTACGTGCAATCGAGTCGATTTTTAGCATGCTCTTTTCTCCTTTACTTTTTTTATAGCACTTTTTGTTATACAACAGTTTTATTATATTACGACAATTGTATAACAGAGTGATATTAATTTCCATTATTTTTTTGAAAATTTTTTATAAAAACTTTGAACTATAGAAAAGAGCCCAATCCAGAAAAAGATTGGGCTCTTTTAAATCGTCAATGCTATTTTTATAAATTTGGAATGAAAATTAATCACTGCAACGTTTGTCAAGCTGCTTGAATGGGGGAATCCCTCTTTTTGGTAATTCTAACATTTCTGACAAAATATAGTTTGCCGCCCCTCCTGTTCATTTTCCTCATAAAAAAGAATTTTCCAATCTCCAAATTCGGCCAGCAGCTCCCCTGGTTCTAGTTTATATTGATTGGATACTCCTAGATTTTCGTGCTTTGGTGACATATAAAAGGTTTCCATGAAGAAATATCCATCCTCTTTAATAATGGACTTAACTAATGGAAATAGTGACCGGTCCAGGTAATTCGTGATGACAACCAAATTAAAAGAATTCTTTTGTAAATTAAGGGTGGTTATTTCCGTGAGATCAGAAAGCTGAGGGTAAATTGCAAGCTTTTGCTTTGCTGCTATATCCTGAAGATAGTTGACAGCCACGTCAGATATATCGATTGCCTGTACTTGAAAGTTTAAACGTGCCAAAAACAGGCTGTTTCCACCAAGACCACAAGCAAGATCAAGTGCTGGTCCTCCCTTCAAATAAGAAGCAAGGTTCTCTAATCTGGCATTCGGTTTTGGTTCTTCCAGATGACTTATACGTTCTTTGTGTTTGTTATTCCATTTATTTCTCGAATTCATTTTGGAACTCCTTTAAATGCACAATAGGAATACAATGATTAGATTTTCTTTTTAACATCTTCTCGTATCAATTCAATTAAATCAGCTGATAAATTTGCCGGAATAGAGGTGCCGTCCTCGAATACCCAGGTATTGATGATTTCGAGGTCTGCTTTTTTAAAAGTAATACTATAGTTTTTATGACTGTGAGTAAATTCCGCTGTTACATATTCCTCGACTGCAAAATCATCATCTACAATCATATTTGTTATTTCATATGGCTCCATGATAATGCCTCCTTTTGATCAATTTTCATTATGTATAGCGTTAACCGAAAAAGTTTGGTTATTCACTATTATGATTTGACCTAGACCTTGCCCAAAAGCAGAAGGACCAAAATGATCAGAGTGCGGAATTACTAAATTCCGCACCCTACCTCTACCATCCATTTTTATTGTTGGTTCATAAATGCTTCAATTTCCTCAACAGAACGGATAATATCTTTGGAAAGTACTTCGTGGCCGTCTTCGGTGACTAACACATCATCTTCAATTCGGATTCCGATTCCTTCTTCCTCAATATATAAACCTGGCTCAACCGTTAACACCATGCCAGGTTGTAAGATTAAATCCTTATAGTTGCCGACATCGTGTGTATCTAGACCAAGAAAGTGGCTGACACCATGATAGTAATAATTTCCGATTTCACTTTCTTCCTTAATCAATCCAACTTTCATGCACTCTTCGGCTAAAACCTTCTTTGTATGCTCATTCAGTTTTGCAAATGGGACACCCGGTTTTATCAGTTCTGTCGTTTCACTTAGTGCTTTTAAAACGATGTTGTAGAACGTTTTTTGTTTTTCAGTAAATGTCCCATTTGCAGGAAAGGTATAGCTTATATCCGCATTGTAATAGTGGTATTGGGCACCTAAATCAAGCAGGACAAGACTCTCTTCCTCAATTGTCGCATCATTTTTGTCATAATGAAGAATCGTTCCATTTTTACCGCTAGCGACAATTGTTGGGAAAGCATAGTGTTTTACACCTTCTGACTTAAGTGTAAAATCAAAATAAGCCTCAAGTTGATATTCTTTCGTTGCTGCTTTTGCATGGCTCATAAGGTTTTTTATACCTTTATAGGTAATTTCAATTGCCTTCCTGATCTTTTCGATTTCTTCAGGTTTCTTATATACACGCAGTTCACAAATTTCCGGATAAACATTTTTCATTTGCAGGTATGGATAATTTGCCTGGATTTTACTTGCAAATTGTTGTGCTTTCGTCGTGATCTGATCCAGTTCTCTTCTCTCCAAGTCTAAATAGACATTCGAAAGCGAGTTTGTAAAAAGAATTCGTGACAACAAAGATTCAAATTGTTCAATATATTGGATATGCCCGATTCCTGAAACTTCCGCAGCCTCTTCTTTTGAAACAGATTTACCGACCCATTTTTCCAAAACTGGATCTGATTTTTCGATAAAAAGATATTCTTCTACTTTATTATTTGTTTTAAGGGCTAACAATATAAGATTTGGTTCATCAATTCCTGTTATGTAATAAAAATTTCGATTTGGCACAAATCCGTAAGCTTCATCTGCCGATTTTTGCGGGGCCTTTCCGGCAAACAAAACGAGTATTGAACTGTCTTCAAGCTTCTCATATAAACGATTACGATTATTTACGTAAAAATCCTTACGCATTTCATTCCCTCACTTCTAAATATTTTTAAGTTACTAGTATAACTATACTATACTTTGAACCTCCCACGACTAAAGTCGCAGGATTCTAATGTCCTTTCGGACACTAAAACCCTTTTAAAGACTACCAAGCGAGTGGGATTCCTGCTTCATTGAGAACTGCACTCCACTGTGAAGCGTCTTACACTCTCTCCATTGTCCAAAAGCTCGACAAACAGTATCTTCGATACTGACAGGCACACCCCGCAGTTCCTGCGGTAAAGATGAAACTATGTGACTAATAAAGGTGTTCGTAAAATGCGAATTCCTTCTTCTTGAATGTTCTTCGCTGCATTAATGTCACGGTCATGTGTGGTTCCACATTTTGGACAAACCCATTCTCTGTCAGAAAGAGATAAAAGGGTATTTTTCTCTTTACAACCATTGCATTGCTTGGAAGAAGCAAAGAAACGGTCAAGGAGAATGACCTTTTTGTTTGTCCAAGCAGCTTTATAAGAGACAAACGTTTTGAACTTGGACCAGCTTACATCGGCAATACTTCTTGCCAACCTTTTGTTTTTAATCATTCCTTTTACATTCAAATCTTCCAAAACTATGACTTGGTTTTCATTCACTAGTTTACGAGATTCTTGATGTAAAAAGTCCTTTCTCATGTTTGCAATATGTAGATGTAATTTGCTTATTTTTTGTTGTAATTTTTTATAATTGGAACTGCCAATCTTCTTATTTTTCAACTGTCGTTGTAACTTGGCTAATTTCTTTAGTTCAGTTTTTAAAAACTTTGGATTGTCTACTTTTTTGCCATTGGAATCGATGTAAAAATGGTTTAATCCTAAATCTAAACCAATGATCTTATCTTCCGAAACAGTAGAAAAATCTACTGTTTCATGTAAATCGATTACTTCTTCCATTTTTAATGAAACCGTATACTGTCCACTACTATGATATTTAATTGTGGCTGTTTTAATTTTTCCTTTCAACCTATATTGAAACATCTGATGATGTTTCTTAGAAAGACGAACTTTGACTTGACCCAATTTAGGTAATTGAATCGTTTGTTTTTCGATATTTAATTTGATGTTTCTATTCGTTTCTTTCGTTGTGTAACATTGTTCCGATTTATGCTTCGATTTAAATTTAGGAAATCCATTTTGACCCTTGAAAAAGCGTTGGAATGCATCTTCTACTGCTTCCATCGCAGTTTCCAAGGCAAATTTATCCACCTTTTTTAACCATGAAAACATGGAATGTTCTTTCAAAACATTAAATGATTTTTTAAATTCTCCCACATTTAAGGTTTCATGAGTTAATTGATAAACTTCTTTTCGTTCGCCGAGATAGAAGTTAAACGTAAAACGTGAACATCCAACGGTTTGATGAATTTGTTCTTTTTGTTTTTCATTTGGTTTCATTCGGAGTTTGAATCCATAATGACGTAGAACTTTTCCTTCTTTCGCTAGTTCTTCATTCTTTTGTTTGGTTGATTCTCTAGCCATTTTTGGTTCACCTCCGAAATCTATTTGATAAGAATATTTTACCAGAAAACCGAACGTTTGTCCTGTAATTCACCTTTAAATTCAAAAAAATTTGCCCTAACTCACGACTGAAGTCACGAGTGTGCGGGCACTAATCATCAATCAACAAAATATTATAAATTTTTCGTAAGATGAATCTTCATGTTGTTTTCGGCGGTTCTCCATCAAAAAGCCTCGCAACATTTTATTTGTACACGAGGCTTTTTGTACTTTATTTTGCTAATTGATAAATTTGATAGACATCGGCCTCAGATAACTTGATAAAGTTGCCTAACGGGCCGTTTTCTGTTGCCTTTTTAGCCATTTCTTCTAAGTGTTCTTCACCAATCTCAGCCTCTTTAAGAGTAATTGGCATGCCAATGGACGTAAAGAATTGTTCTGTTTTCTTAATGCCAGCCAAGGCGGTTTTTTCCAAATTGTTCATATCAATTTCGATATTCCATACTCTGTTAGCAAATTGCACAAAACGATTGACGTCATGTTTATAAACGTACTTCATCCACGCTGGAAAAATAATGGCTAGACCAGCGCCATGTGCAATATCATAAATACCGCTTATTTCATGCTCGATATCGTGGCTGCCCCAATCACCAATTCTTCCAGTCCCTAACAAATCATTATGAGCAATTGTCCCAGACCACATAATCTCAGCTCTTGCATCATAATTGGTTGGCTCGTCTAAAACCGTATGGGCATTATGGATGATCGCTCTTAAAGCAGCTTCACATAAACGGTCAGTTAGATCCACATTCTTTTCATTTGTAAAGTATCTTTCTAAAATATGTGACATCATATCGGTAATCCCACATGCAGTTTGATAGGCAGGCAATGTGTATGAAAGTTCCGGATTTAGGATGGCGAACTGAGGCCTCATTGTATTATGTCCTGAAGATTTCTTATACCAGCCATCCTCGTTCGTAATAACAGTACCTGAACTCGATTCACTGCCAGCAGCAGGGATCGTTAGCACAACTCCAATTGGCAAACACTCTGTAACTGCAGCTTTCCCGGTAAAGAAGTCCCATACATCCCCGTCATACTTTGTTCCGGCTGCAATCGCCTTGGCAGAATCAATCACACTCCCGCCGCCTATGGCGAGAATAAAGTTGATATCATGCTCCTTACAAAGGGCAACACCTTCTCGAACTAGGCTTACTCGAGGATTGGGCTGAACTCCGCCTAACTCAATTATTTCAATTCCCTGGTCCTGCAATGACTTCACAACCGTGTCATATAAGCCATTTTGTTTAATGCGGCCACCGCCGTAATGCAGAAGAAGCTTTTTTCCGTAAACAACGGCTTCTTGCCCGACTAATTTCTCTTTTTCCTTGCCAAATATAATCTTCGTACTGTTTTGAAAAATAAAATCCTGCATACTATCACTCCCAATCATATCTTAAACCATTTTGCCGAAAAAAAATAAATAAACGCTTTCTTTTGAAGCCCGGACACAAATAATTTTACGAATCAGAAACCTTTGAGCTGCTTTTAATAAATTCTGCAAACAAATTATTCATGACCTGGCTGGTACTTGCCATGGATTCAGGATGCCACTGAACTCCAATCATAAATGTGGCCGGATTGATATACTCTACAGCTTCAATGATTCCATCGGATGACTTTGCGACGATTCGTAAATCGGATGCTACAGTATCGATTGCTTGATGATGAAGACTATTAACTCGTATTCGTTCAGAACCTATAATTTTAAATAGCTTGCTATCTTTGGCGATGCTTACCCAATGGGAATCCCTGTATCTATCTATTTTCTGTGTGTGCTGGATGGAGACTTTGACTTGACTCGGGATGTCCTGTATTAATGTTCCACCTAGGGCTACATTCAAAATTTGAATACCTCTGCAAATCGCAAGCAGAGGAATATTGTTCTTTATAGCGTATTCCACAATGGCTAACTCTACCAAATCCCTCTCTAAAATGACTTGACCTAAATGGGGATGTGGATCCTGCTTGAAAAATTCCGGATCGACGTCCTCTCCCCCACTGAGGATAATTCCATCGCACATTGGCAGTGTTTCCAAAGACATGTCCGGGTTAATAAAAGGAAGGATAATGGGTATACCGCCATTTGCGGCAACACTTCGATGATAATCATGGTGCACATATACCCCTTCGCTATTTTTGTTATAATTAATATATGCACCGCTTATGCCAATAATTGGTTTCCTATTCATCTTGCTTCCCCCTAAGAAATCAATAATATGATCAATATCATATTACCTTTTTCAAATCCTCAATAAAAGCAGCTACCTTGTCCTCTTTTGTTGCCCAGGAGGTTACAAGGCGAATCGCCGAGTGGTCGGCATCAACTTGTTCCCAAACATGAAAGGAATATTTCCCTTGAAGTTCGGTAATCAGTCCATTCGGCAGAATTGGAAATATTTGGTTTGACGGAGACTCGGTCAGAAATGGAATTTTTGCTTTTCTTAATTCAGTCCTAAGCTTTTCTGCCATCTTGTTGGCATGCGCAGCCAAGTCAAAGAATAGATTGTCTCGGAAAAGTTCAAGAAATTGAATCCCCAACAGTCTCCCTTTTGCAAGCAATGCACCCTTTTGCTTTAAATGATAGCGAAAATCTTCTTGAAGAGAATCACGACAAATCACTAAAGCTTCCCCTATGAGTGCTCCATTTTTGGTTCCGCCAATATAAAACGCATCCACAAGGCTCGCGATATCGCTCAAGATAAGGTCATTTTCTGCCGAACAAAGGGCTGACCCTAGTCTTGCACCATCCATATACAAAATTAGCTGGTTTTCGTCGCAGAAATTCCTTAATTGCACCAGTTCGTTTTTCTTATAAATCGAACCTATTTCTGTGGAATTCGATATGTAAACAAGCTTCGGCTTCACCATGTGTTCATCTGAATGTGCCTCAAGTACAGCTCGCAAATGGGCAGGAGTCAGTTTCCCATCTTCTGTTTCAATTGAAAGGATCTTATGTCCTGTTGCTTCGATTGCCCCCGTTTCATGCCCCAGAATATGACCGGTACTGGCAGCCATCGCCGCTTCATGAGGTCTTAAGAAAGCTGAAATAGCGGTAAGATTCGTTTGTGTCCCGCCTGATAAAAGGTGAATATCTACATCAGCGCGTCCGATTCTTTCCTTTAATAGTTCAACTGCTTTTCGGGTAAATCGGTCTTCCCCGTAGCCCTCCTCCTGCTCGAAGTTGGATTCCACTAAAGCATTCAGTATTCTAGGATGTGCGCCTTCGCTATAATCGTTCTTAAAGCTGTACATTTGATAGCCCCCGTCTTATTTTTTTACATTGTACCACCATTTCATTAAAACATATCCATTAACAACTCGGCGAATTTTAGTGCTGAAAAGAAAGACACCATCCAATTTTATGGATAGTGCCTGACACTGGGGAACCTTTTAAGTTGAACAATTATGTAATAGAGATACCATCAATTGTTCAAAGTTATTTTTTGGTTATTTTGTAATTTTTATGGTTAACAATCGTTGTAAGTGGTTCATCTTTCGCTTTTGAATAACCGTATTGGACTATAACGGAATTTTCCCTAATGCCAGAAACGACACCTTCGAGCGTTTTTCCATCACGATTAAACGAAATCACATCGCCGATTTTTGCCGTGGACATCCCATCACCTCGCCATTATAATCTCCAAAAATTCTGAAGAAATACTTTTAAATGTAATTAAAAATTGTTTAAGAATTCTCTGACTTGGTCTTGTGTTTTAGCGTTAGCACTATGTAAATGAGCTAATTTTTCTCCATTTTTAAATACTAATAATGAGGGAATCCCCATTACATTTTGTTCCTCAGAAATTTCCGGAAACTCATCACGGTCAACTTTTATCCACTGTTTGTCTTGATTCTCTTCGATAACTTCATCGATGAACATCGCTAACCGTTTACAGTCCGGACACCATGTGGTGGTAAAGATGCCCACTGTTAGTTCATCCTTTGTAATTTGCTCACGATATTCTTGTTCTGTTTTGACTTGTTTCATTTTCTCTCGCTCCTGCTTCATTGAAGTGTTTTTACTCTCTGTCTTAGATTAAAATCATTTAACGTAGAAAGCAAGGAATTAACCTTTTATTTGAATAAGTATAGTTATTTAATTAATCCCTCTTCTTGTAAAAATTGCTTCGCAACATCTTTGGCGCTTTTACCGTTGACATTTACTTGATAATTCATCTCGCGCATTTGATCGTCCGTTATTTTTCCAGCGAGCTTATTTAAAGCTGATTTAATTTCCGGATATTTAGCAACTGTTTCCTTCATTAATAGTGGTGCACCTTGATACGGAGGAAAAAGATGCTTATCATCCTCTAAAACAAAAAGGTTATATTGCCTTAATTCACTATCTGTTGAATAGGCATCCACAAGCTCAATATCCCCGGATTTAATCGCATTGTAACGGAGTTTCGGCTCCATCGTAATGACGTTTGCAAATGTGATACCATAGAGGTTTTGAATCCCGCGATACCCATCCTCACGATCGGCAAACTCCAAAGTAAAACCGGCCTTGATGTTGCCGCTCATTTTCTGCAAATCAGACATCGTCGTTAAAGCTTCCCTATCAGCCAACGTCTGTGGAACCGCCAATGCATACGTGTTGTTGTAACTCATTGGTTCCAACAATTCCATATTATACTTTTTTAACATACCAGTCCGTGCTTGGTCATACACCTGTCTTCTGTCCGTACTTACAGCCGTTTCTTTTAAAAATTCCGAAATGGCCGTTCCGGTAAATTCAGGGTACACATCAATACTTCCAGACTTTAAAGCATTGAAAACAAACGAAGTTTTGCCTAGGCCAGGTTTAAGTTCAACAGTTAAATTTGTATTTTCCTCGATTAGCAGTTTATACATATTAATCAAAATTTCCGGCTCTGAACCCAGTTTTCCGCCAATGACAATTTTTTTCTGGTCAGGGTTTGCAATAGATGGAATTGCGATGATTAAGATTACTGCTGCTCCAACAACACCAAAAGTAATCAAGGACTTTTTGAAAGATATTCGTTCAAATTGCCGCAAGCAAATGTCAATCAAAATGGCGAGGGCAGCTGCTGGGATGGCACCAAGAATAATAAGGGCTGAATTGTTTCTGTCAATCCCAAGAAGGATAATGTCTCCTAATCCTCCAGCGCCAATCAGTGCCGCCAATGTTGCTGTCCCGACAATTAACACCATAGCCGTTCGTATTCCCGCCATTATCACCGGTGTTGCGAGGGGGAGTTCTACTTTTACTAGTCTTTGTCGTCTGTTCATCCCCATCGCTCTTGCTGCTTCGATAAGCGAGGAATCTACCTCTTTGATACCGGTATATGTATTTCTAAGAATGGGAAGCAGTGCATAGATCACTAAGGCAATGATGGCGGGCACTTTTCCGATGCCAAACAAAGGAATTAGTAGACCTAATAGGGCTAATGATGGGATTGTTTGCAGAATGGCGGTAATGCCAATCATCCCTTCGGCAACCTTTTGCTTTTTTGTCAAATAAATCCCGAGGGGAATCGCAATAAGGATGGCAAAAAATAAGGCAATCAGGGAAAGTTCAATATGCTCGAGCAAGGCACTCCACAATTGCGATTGCCGTTCTTTGAAAACATCTGCAAATTTATCCATTGCCGTGACCTACTTCCTGCAAACCTTCCGCCATATATTGTAAAGCTGTTTGCCTTGTGATTATACCGATTATTTGACCTTCTTTTTCTACTGACAATTGTTCATACTCAGTTAACAACATAAGTGCCTCTCTTAATGACGCCGTTACTGGAATTATTACAGTGGAAGGTGCCACGCTATGGCTGGTCATGAGCTGCTCGATGATGTCTTCTAAGCGGATATTCTCCTGGACAGCAGCTGAGTGCGTCCCGACGAAATCTCGTACAAAATCATTGACCGGGTTCTCGATAATTTCTTTAGGTGTCCCAACCTGAATGATTTCTCCATCCTTCATAAGGCAAATTCGGTCCCCAAGCTTAATCGCTTCCTGCATATCATGGGTAACGAAAACAATCGTTTTATTAATTTTTCGCTGCAGTTCAAGGATGTCATCCTGTAATTTTTCCCTGCTAATCGGGTCAAGGGCACTGAATGGTTCGTCCATTAACAAAATTCCAGGATCCGAGGCAAGTGCACGGATCACACCTATTCGCTGCTGCTCGCCGCCAGAAAGTTCTTTCGGTTTCCGGCCCCGATATGTTTCCGGCGACAGTCCCACCATTTCCAGCAATTCATCGGTTCGCTGCCGGATCTTCTCATTGTTCCATTTTTTTAATTCTGGGACTACCGCAATATTTTCCGCAATCGTCATATGGGGAAATAGCGCAATTTGCTGGAGGACATAGCCCATGTTCCAGCGAAGCTCGTGGATGTTATAGTCACTTATTTTTTTATCATCTACAAAAATAGTACCGTCAGTTAATTCAATTAGTCGGTTCATCATTTTGAGCAGCGTGGTTTTTCCGCAGCCGCTAGGACCAATAATCACAAAAAACTCCCCATCATTAATTTTCAGATCAAGGGACTTAATCGCAGCGTTGCCGTCTTGGTATCGCTTTGTTACGTTTTCAAAGCTGATCATTCTCTCACTCCTCGTATTGACTTGTTAGGCTGGAATCATCGCCATCCAGGGGAAATTTACTCTTTCTACTAAGATAACAGGGAATTGGGTCGTGGGCAAAAGAAAACGCATTTGAATAGTAAATTTCAATCCTTCTGCAGAGGAAAAAAAACAAAGCTACCGGAATACTGCCGATAGCTTTGTTTATTACTATTTATTTCAATGCACTAACCGCATTAATTAATCCCTGGCCTGATTTTTCATCGTATCCTGGTTTGAATACATCTTCAGCCGATTTCAAAATGATGTGTTTTACTTGAGCTGGGTTCAGTTTATCCTTCCCGTGCTGGGCAATAATGACGCCTGCAAGTGCTGCGACTTTTGGAGATGCCATGGAAGTTCCTGCTTTATAACCCCAACCGCCAGGTATTGTCGCCAAACATAAGTATGAATTATCTCTACCTACACCAGTTTGTGGATTATAGTTTGGTCCTAAATCTCCACCCGGAGCCATTACATCAATTTTTCCAACTCCATAGTTTGAGTAGTATGCAAGATTCTTCAATTGTCCGCCAGCGGAAACCCTAATCATGTTTTGATTGCTTGGGCTTCTGTGTGTAGCACCTTTATTATCACCTGAAAGTTTTCCTGGGCTGCTTATATCAACACCGTTATTTCCCGCAGATCCAACCACCGTAACGCCTTTTTTGATGGCATAATTAATAGCGCGATTGAACATTTGTACATCTGCTACAACATCTTTAGTTGCATACTCTGGATCTTGGAACCAATCATAGCCGCCTAATGACATATTGACTACATCGACATTATCATCAGCAGCAGTCATTAAAGCTTCAGCAATATCAGCGGTTGATGCCGATCCGCTTGGGCCAAAAACACGGTAAGAAGCTACTTTAAGGTCCGGTCCTACTCCCAGTGTTCTTCCCTTAGCGGCAATTGAACCTGCCACATGTGTTCCATGACCATTCTCATCTTTAGGGTCAGGAAACCCTGGAACAAATGATTTTCCATATGCATAATTTGCTTTTAAATCTGGGTGGGTATAGTCAATGCCTGTATCAATAACCGCAACGACAATATCTTCCCCCGAAACTGGCTTTCCAGTCCCCCCAGGAAGGGTCCATGATTCCCCATTATTGGTTACTTGTTTAATATCCCATTGATTCTGTTCATATAGATCTGGCTTAACAGATGTGGCTTCCTCATAGGAGAACGTTGCTTCAACAGATGGTGCCTCAGCATAAATTTTGTTCTCTGCTCCAGCTTCGGACACGATTGAAGATTTATTAACTTCCTTTAGAAAATTGGGATTACTGGAGGAAACCTCAACAGCACCTAGTTTTTCCAGCCTATTTTGAACCTGGCCGCCAGCTTTTTTTAGTAAATCCTCATAACCTGATGGCAGCTTAGCTTCATCTTTAAAAACCACTATGTATTTCTTTTCAACTGATTGTGCATGTCCTACACCTGCACCACTAGCAAAAACCGTAGATGCACATAACGATAAGCTAAGTGCACTTGCAAAAATTCCTTTTTTAATTGACATAAAGAAACCTCCTTTTTATTTTCTAATTTTCATTATATTGCAAATCATCAATTCGACAATCTTCTTTTTTCGACAGCGAAAAACTGCATAACCTACTTAAGGATTGTATAAAATGTATTTTTTTCCATTAATCTTCGGAGATTTAGGACAAAGGAAATATACTTTAGGAGGGTTCGCTTGCAGATTTTGTCGAAAGTATCAATCTAATTTCTTAGCTTATTCCCCCATGTTTGTAGGTACATAAAAATGAGGATAAGCATCCTCAAACATTTATATACTCTCTTTCTGATAATTCGTAAAAATTAATTTTGACAATTTTGTGAACAAAGTGAATAATATATAGAAAGGGGATGAGAAATGTGGTATCAAATACAAAAATCTTGAATAGTGTGAAGGTTTCTGGAAGTGTTTTACTAGCAATTGGAATGTTAACTTTTTTCTATAGTTTATTTGCAAACGGTTCCAGTAGTTTAATTGGTATTTCCATCGGGATTATTATGGGCGCCGTTTTCATCTTTCTAATGGGCGTGTTTTTCGTTGCAACAGAAGAAATGCTGAAAACATCAGATAAAGGCATTCATTTAGAACCAACTAAAAAAAATTAGGAGCGTCATGACAATGACGCTCCTTTTTCGTTGCTCTATTAAATATAACCCCAAATCATGCACAATAATGTACCGAAAACGGTGACCAAAGCAATAATTAGTCCGTAATAGACGTTCGTATATATAGCTCCCTTATCCTTCGTTTCACCAGCATGCATGAATACAACAAGCTGTACGGCAGCTTGAATGAAAGCTGTCACAAGGAGAATGGTCATGCCAGTTGTTATGCTCATGTCTAAAAAATATACTGCCATTGCGATTGTGGTAAGGAGGATTGAAAAGACAAACCCCATCACCTGCTTCATCGGGAATAATTCTTTCATGTTTACATCATTCCTTTCAGATAGACGAAGCTGAAAATAAAGATCCAAACGACATCTAAGAAATGCCAGTAAAGCGAAAAGATAAATGATTTATTCGCTGTTTCAGGGGTTAACCCGCGCTTTTTCACTTGCAAAATGATGAATAATCCCCAGAATAAGCCAAATGTCACGTGCGCTCCATGTGTACCTAATGTCGTTAATAGTGCAGCAGTGAAGGCACTGGTTTGCAGACCTGCCCCAATGTGTACATAATGAACAAACTCAAAGATTTCAAAACTTAAAAATCCAAGACCTAGTAGCAATGTAATTGTAAAGAATGCTAGCATCGCTTTCTTATTCCCGATCCGCATCGCATGGATTCCAAGACCAATGGTAAAGCTACTTGTTAACAGCAATATGGTTTCAATTAGGACGGGAGTGATTTCGAAAATCTCTGCCCCTGAAGGACCTGTTCCTGTACGGTCCACTAATGTGAAATAGGCTGAAAAAAGCGTTGCAAACAGCATAATTTCTGCTCCAAGGAAAATCCAAAAACCCAAGATTTTATTACTATTTTCTTCCGTACTATATTCAAGTGGCAGCGAGTTATCTATTTTCATTTGTTAAGCACCTCGCAAATTATTTTCTGTCTCTTCGATTTCATCAACGGAAATGTAATGACCATGATCTTTTTCAAAAGAACGAAGTCCCATACATACAAAGATTCCGATAGTTGTCAAAATAAGTGGTATCCATAAGCTGAATACAAAGGAAAATCCCCAAACAAAGAAAATACAGCTCATGATAAACGGTACACCACTATTATTTGGCATATGAATTTTTTCATATTCACCTGGAAACAATTCATGACCATGTTTCTTTGCATCCCATAATGCTTCAGATGACTTCACATGCGGCAAAATGGCAAAATTATATGAAGGGACTGGAGTATGTGTTGCCCATTCTAATGAACGTGCATCCCATGGATCTGCTGAAATATCCCTTGAAGCGTAGCGAGTGCTGTAGTAGATGTTGTATACGATTAACGCAAACCCTACAGCAAGTCCTGCTGCACCAATAAACGAAACCATATTCCACGGTCCAAATCCAGTTGATTCGGAATAAGTGTACATCCGGCGTGCCTGCCCATCCAATCCAGAGAAAAACATTGGGATAAATGCCAATAAGGTACTCATGGAAATAATCCATGCAGACAACTTACCAATTTTTTCATTTAACATAAACCCAAACATTTTTGGCCAATAGTACGTAAGGCCAGCCAACATCGCAAATACAACACCAGGAATAATTACCATGTGGAAGTGAGCAACTAAGAACATCGTGTTATGGTATTGATAGTCTGCAGCTGACATACCAAGCATAACCCCTGTTACCCCGCCAATTGTGAAGGTCGGAATAAATAGTAGTGAATATAGCATTGGCGTCGTAATCTCAATTTTACCTTTCCAAAGTGTAAACAGCCAGTTAAATATTTTTACACCTGTCGGAACAGCGATCGCCATAGTGGTAATCGAGAAGATACTATTTGTCAGTGCCCCTTGACCCATGGTAAAGAAATGGTGCGTCCAAACTAAGAATGAGAGAAGTGAAATAATCACCATTGACCCGACCATTGATTTATAACCATAAAGGTTTCTTCGAGCAAAGGTTGAAATAACCTCACTGTAAATCCCAAATGCCGGTAAAATTAAGATATACACCTCGGGATGTCCCCAAACCCAGAAGAAGTTCGCCCAAAGCATATCCATGCCGCCATTCGTCGTAGTAAAGAAATGCATTCCAAATAATCGATCCATGGTTCCCATTGCCAGTAATACGGTTAATACTGGGAACGCAAAAACGATGATCGCATTCGTTACTAATGAAGCCCAAGTGAACATCGGCATTTTCATCAATGTCATCCCTGGTGCTCTCATTTTTAGAATGGTCGTGATAAAATTGATCCCCGTCATTAATGTCCCAATACCGGCAATTTGAATCGCAATCATATAATAATTCGTCCCTACCGATTCACTAAAATCGGTACCTGCCAGCGGGAAATACGAAGTCCATCCGGCGTCTGGTGAGCCTCCGATAACAAAAGAAATGTTAAAGAGCATTGCACCCATAAAAAACAACCAGAAACTTAAGGCATTTAAACGCGGGAACGCTACGTCGCGCGCCCCTATTTGTAATGGCACAACAAAGTTCATTAATGCCATAATAAATGGCATCGCCATAAAGATAATCATGACGACTCCGTGTGTAGTGAAAATTTCATTATAGTGCTGAGCATCTAGCAGTTTGTTATCCGGAACAGCCAGCTGTGCCCGCATCATAATTGCGTCCACCCCACCGCGGAATAACATTAAAAGTGCAGAGATTAAATACATAATCCCAATCCGTTTATGGTCAACTGTTGTTAACCATTCTTGCCATAGATAACCCCACTTTTTAAAATAAGTTACCCCGGCGATGATTGCGATAACTGTTAGACCAATAGCAACCATCGAGGCATAAATCACAGGACTTGGATTTGGGATGGCAAAGCGATCAAAGAAATCCATACTAATTTGACTCCTTTCAGGAGAATTTTTTTCCAATCGTTTCAAACATTAAAACTATTAATGGTGATGATGTTCTGATTCTGAACTAGTTTCATTTGCTTTTTCATCTTTTTCCATGTTCATAGAATGACCTGAACCATGGTTGTGTCCACCATGTTCACCTTCAGGCGGCGGCAAAAATCCTAAATGGGTTCCAGTGTACGTGGACTGCCCCAGATGACCCGGTTTAAGTAATTCGGTAAATTTGTCTTCTGTCAAAGGTTTTGCGGTTTTCTTAACCTCTTTAACCCATTTATCAAATTCAGTCTCAGACATAGCCTTTACATTAAACGTATTTTCTGCAAAGCCCTTCCCGCTAAAGTTCGCATTACGCCCCATGTATTCACCTGGAACATCTGCTGCTAAGTGCAGCGTGTTGACCATGTCAGACATCGCGTATTTTTGTCCTCCAAGCTGAGGAATCCAGAAACTCGTGATTGGTCCATAGGAATAAAGCTTAAATTCAATTGGCCGGTCTGTTGGAATGTACAAATAATTAACTGTTTCAATGTTTTCTTCCGGATAACTAAAATGCCATTTCCAATTTGAGGAGGATGCGTAAATTATTAATGGTTCTTTATCACCATACCCCGCCGGTTTCGCTTCAACTTTATAGTTACTTTGAACAGATACAATTGAGAGGAAAATGACAATTAGTACTGGAATTCCTACACAAATTGTTTCAACTAGCAAACTCCCTTCAATATGGGGAGGCTCATAATCTTTACTTTGTTTCGATGCACGATATTTTGTCAGCATAAATATCAGGATACCAAAAACGGCCAGAACAATAATCGACATAATTCCGATTGACAGCATAATGTCCTTGGCTTGTGTGGCTGCCTGCGGTCCTTTAGGATCCAAAACCTTTAATGGTTCACAACCCGTTAGCACAGTGGCTATAGTAAAAAGAAGTGACAATAAAGCCCATTTCATTTTATAGTAATTCCCCTTTCTATTATTCTAGA
This sequence comes from Neobacillus sp. NPDC093127, assembly GCF_044754175.1. Lineage (NCBI taxonomy): Bacteria > Bacillati > Bacillota > Bacilli > Caryophanales > Bacillaceae > Neobacillus > Neobacillus sp. NPDC093127. Next base: position 66,454 of record NZ_JBIVOP010000017.1, on the reverse strand, counting down.
AAACCAATTTTTAGATTAATATGTGATATAAATCACACTCTTGACTATATCTTAATACCAAAACGTTAGAAAGGACACCTCCAAATGGAATGTGTCACCGAATGTTCATAATCACCTTTTCAACAAAAAATTATCGAGCAAATCATTAGCATTTTGAATGAAAATTTACTATGATTGATAGTTTTGGTGTTCGATAAACTACGAATAGTGATGGCTAATATTAGGATAACAATAACAAAGGCACCATCCAATTTTTGGATGGTGCCTGACACTTTTTTCTCCTTCAGCATTGGTATATTTTTATTTCATCATTCCCCATCTACCACTGCTTTTAATATTTCATACGAGCGTTTTTGTTTATTAGGATCGTAAATATAGGACACTGCCATGACTTCATCAACGTTATATTTTTCTTGAAAACGGATCAACTGTTGTCTGACTGTCTCTTGGCTTCCCATTAACGTCACACTTGACATCGATGCGGCCATTTCTTTTTCCATCGGATTCCAAAGCTCATCCATGTTTTCAACGGGCGGCTGTAACGGATTCCGCGAACCACGGACCACATTCAGGAAAAATTGGTGCTTCGTTGTTGATAACCAGTTGGCTTCTTCATCTGTCTCCGCTGCAATGACATTTAAACAAACCATCATATATGGTTTGTTTAAATACTCTGACGGCTTGAAGCGGTCACGATAAATCGAAATCGCTTCTTCCATGAATCTTGGGGCAAAATGGGAGGCAAATACATAGGGAAGACCCAGACTAGCTGCCAAATAAGCGGAATCTGTGGAAGAGCCGAGAATATAGATCGGTATATTCGCGCCAACACCAGGATAGGCTCGCACATAATCTTGCTGTTCTTCCGGACCAAAATAGGTAAGCAAGGCCTTTACATCATTTGGAAATGTATAAACAGAATCATTTTTCGAGCGTCTTAGCGCATTTGCCGTCATCATATCGGTACCAGGTGCACGGCCTAGACCAAGGTCCACACGATTCGGATAAATCGTCGCCATCGTTCCGAATTGTTCAGCTACCACTAACGGGGAATGGTTAGGAAGCATAATCCCCCCCGATCCAACACGGATGTGATTGGTATGCTCTAATGTATGTTTAATTAAGATTGACGTTGCTGAACTGACGAGCGTCGGAGTATTATGATGCTCCGCAATCCAATATCGTTGATACCCCATTTTTTCTGCTGCCTGCGCAAGATCCACCATTGCCTCAATGGCTTGCTTAGAAGTCTGTCCCTCCCGTACCGGGGCGAGATTTAAGACAGAGACAGGTATATGAATGTTTGCCATGTGAATTTGTCCTTTCATTAAAAAGATTACTACTATAGTATCAATTGAAATACAGGAAACAAACCTAAATGCTTACGGAACCAAAATCAGTCTAAATCACTTTATTTAAATCCATCTGTAAAAATTGTTATAATAGGAATATACAACCATCTAAAGAGGAGTAATAAATGGAGAAGGAAAATAAAGAGTATAACCAAGAACAGTCGGAAGAAGAAATGGATTGGGAAGTTTTTTTTGCAGGAGAAGAGCCCCAAGAATGGGAGAAAGAAAAAGCGCAAAGAAAAAAGCGGAAAATAGTTATCGGTAAAATAGTTAGTTCACTGCTCGTTTTTGCCCTGTTAATAAGCGGATTAGGGATGTGGTTTGATGTCTTTAATCTCCCCGCTTTCCGTTTTATTGAGGTGTCAAACAGACTTTCGAAAAAACCGGAAGTAAGTGAATACAAGAAATCTGTCGTGACCATTGAATGGAATGGAGTAAAAGGAACAGGCTTTAATGTCGATTCCGAAGGATTAATCGTAACAAATGCACACGTTGTCGAAAACACAAATAGGGTGAATGTACATTTAAATACTGGAGAATCCTTTGTAGGTAAGGTCATCACAAAGCATCCGGAATTTGATCTTGCTATTGTTGATATAGAGGCCAATAACCTGCCAGTTTTGCATCTTGCTGTTGAAAAAGAGTGGGAGAAGCAGGTAGGCGAGAAAATTACCTTTATTGGGAACCCGTTAGCCTTTACCCAAATAGCAAATGAAGGCACGATTGTAGGTAAAGTCATGTTAAAAGACATCGATGCTCCGGTTATGATGATAAATGCGCCCATCTATAAAGGAAATAGTGGAAGTCCAGTTATAAATCAACATGGAGAAGTAATTGGTGTAATCTTCGCCACAATACAGGATCCTGCTGTTGAAACAAAAGAAATTATTGGGGTTGCAATACCTTCTTTTTACATACAGACAATCCTCGAAGAATAGGGACGCGCACCTTGTCCCTACCCTATCCATTGACAGCAAAAATAAAGCGTGATATTATTTATCTTGAATTTGAGATATCTTAATTAAAGGCAGTTATCATGCAATTTTTCATTATATAACTGTTTGATTCCTCTAAGGATGCCTTTTTTCCTGAGTAGGAAAACAGCTAAAATGGAAACATATTGATACACACAAATTGAGAATTATTGGAGGAGATAAAATGAACGGATTAAAAGGAATTCACCATGTTACAGCGATTACCAGCAGCGCAGAAAAGAATTATCAATTTTTCACGTATGTTTTAGGGATGCGTTTAGTAAAGAAAACGGTCAATCAAGATGACATTCAGACCTATCATTTATTTTTTGCCGATGATACTGGCAGCCCTGGCACTGATATGACTTTCTTTGATTTTCCTGGCATTCCAAAAGGTGTCCATGGGACGAACGAGATTTCAAAAACTTCTTTCCGTGTACCAAGTGATGCTGCCATCGAATATTGGCTAAAGCGCTTTGACCGTTTAGAAATTAAGCATACAGGTATCAAAGAACTTTTTGGCAAAAAGACGCTGTCTTTTGTTGATTTTGATGACCAGCAATACCAATTGATTTCAGATGAAAACAATCAAGGGGTTGTGAGCGGTACGCCATGGCAAAATGGACCGATTCCATTAGAATTTGCAATAACTGGATTAGGACCCATCTTTGTTCGCGTGGCAAACTTTGATTACTTTAAAGAAATGATGGAAAAAGTTCTATTATTTAAAGAAATTGCAAAAGAAGGTTCTTTTCATTTATTTGAAGTGGGTGAAGGCGGTAATGGAGCCCAAGTGGTTGTCGAATATAATACAGTTCTTCCTCCTTCCCAACAAGGTTTTGGTACCGTTCACCATGCAGCCTTCCGTGTTGAAGACCGTACTGTCTTGGAAGAATGGATAAAACGGATTGAAGGCTTCGGGTTTGGTTCCTCTGGATTTATTGACCGTTTCTTCTTCGGATCATTATATGTAAGAGTTGCCCCGCAAATCTTATTTGAATTTGCGACAGACGGCCCCGGATTTATGGGAGATGAACCGTATGAAACACTTGGAGAAAAATTATCCCTCCCTCCATTTTTAGAACCAAAACGAAATCAAATCGAAAAAATGGTCCGCCCGATTGATACCGTAAGAAGTACAAAAGAAATAGTGAAAGAATACAATTAAGCCCTTTTCACTTTCTTCAATCAAAATAAAAAAGCCCACTTGGCTTTTTTATTTTGTCTCCTCCCCTCTTTTCTCTTTGACATCCTGCAGAAAATAATGTACATTACCAATGTACGAACGTTTTTATAATAATTAACTTAAATATTCGTGTTTAGGGGTGCTCTTTATGGAAAATGTATTTGATTACGAAGATATTCAGTTGATTCCAGCAAAATGTATAGTAAATAGCCGATCTGAGTGTGATACAACTGTTACTTTAGGCGGCCATAAATTTAAATTACCCGTTGTGCCTGCAAATATGCAGACAATCATCGACGAAAAGATTTCGGTATATTTAGCCGAAAATGGCTACTTTTATGTGATGCATCGGTTTGAACCAGAGAAGCGCCAAGATTTTATTAAAGATATGAAATCCCGCGGATTAATCGCCTCGATTAGTGTTGGTGTGAAAGAGGAAGAATATCAATTTATCCAGCACTTAGCGGAAGAACAGCTTACGCCGGAATTCATTACCATTGATATCGCACATGGTCATTCCAACGCTGTGATTGAGATGATTAAGCATATTAAGAAGCATTTACCGCAAAGCTTTGTTATTGCTGGAAATGTCGGAACACCAGAAGCAGTAAGAGAATTAGAACATGCTGGTGCAGATGCGACCAAAGTGGGTATTGGACCGGGGAAGGTATGTATCACCAAGATTAAAACTGGCTTTGGAACAGGCGGCTGGCAATTGGCGGCACTGCGTTGGTGTGCCAAGGCAGCTAGTAAGCCTGTTATTGCTGATGGCGGGATTCGGACTCATGGGGATATCGCAAAATCCGTCAGATTTGGTGCCACGATGGTCATGATTGGTTCCTTATTTGCTGGTCATGAAGAATCGCCAGGAGAAACCGTTGAGAAAGATGGCAAACTCTATAAAGAATACTTTGGTTCCGCTTCGGAATTTCAAAAGGGTGAAAAGAAAAATGTCGAAGGCAAAAAAATGTTTGTTGAGTACAGGGGTTCATTAATCGATACTCTGATTGAAATGGAACAAGATTTGCAGTCCTCTATTTCATATGCGGGAGGAAACAAATTAGAATCCATCCGTAATGTCGATTATGTCGTCGTTAAGAATTCCATCTTTAACGGAGATAAGGTCTATTAATAGGAATGAATGTTAGCTCCGATGAGCGGTACTTTGGTACCTGCTCATCTTTTCTTACCCATGGAAGATAAATCAAAAAAAGACTCTGCAAGAGAGTCTTTTTATCTATTGGTTATTATTATTATGCTTTACGAACGTTAGTAGCTTGGGGTCCACGTTGACCTTGTTCTACTTCAAATGTTACTGTTTGACCTTCGTCTAGAGATTTGAAACCTTCGCTTTGGATAGCTGAGAAGTGTACGAATACATCGTCTCCTGCTTCGCGTTCGATGAATCCGAATCCTTTTTCTGCATTAAACCATTTTACTTTACCTTGTTCCATTGTTGTTTCCTCCTCGTGTGCTTGGCACACATTGTGTTACTATCCTTGCTTAGTTCTTCAAGACAGAAAGTTTAAAACTTAATAATCCTACCGACAAACAAAAATAATTCTCCCTTACTATAACAGAGATTAAATAGTAATGCAAATTAAGTTTAAAGTAAAAATGAGGAATTGATTTTTTTAAAAAATTTGATATAATTTAAAGTTGTTAACTTTATTGAGGGGGAACAATAATAATATGTCAGTTGAAGTCGGCAGTAAAGTACAAGGAAAAGTAACAGGAATCACTAATTTTGGAGCGTTCGTTGAATTACCGGGAGGCTCCACAGGTCTTGTCCATATCAGTGAGGTTGCAGATAGCTATGTTAAAGATGTTAATGACCATCTCAAGGTAGGCGATCTGATTGAGGTAAAGGTGATTAGTGAGAAAGACGGAAAAACTGCCTTATCGATAAAAAAAGCAATAGATCGACCAGAGGGACAACCCTCATCTTATTCACAACGCCCGCCGCGGCAAGGAAGAGCTGATAGCCGTTCAAAAGACTTCCGTTCAAAAGGAAGTTTCAAACCGAAGGAAAATTTCGAGGATAAAATGGCTAAGTTTTTAAAGGCAAGTGAAGAAAATTTATCTAGCCTAAAGCGCAACACGGAAACAAAAAGAGGCGGCAGAGGCGGAAGACGCGGTTAACCCCGCAGCCTCTTTTCACAATCACCATAGAGAAAAAAGAAAGGCAAGCCGAGTTAATCGGTCTTGCCTTTCTTTTTTTCTATTTACCCTAATTCTTGACCGGTAACGATAATATAACCAATTAAAAATATATTCAATGCCACAATCACCACGGTACATACCCATGCTAATATTTTTACTGGTAATTTATTGGCGAATTCCCCCATTTTCTTTTTATCACTTGTAAATAACACTAAAGGGATAACGGCAAATGGGAGTGCCAGGCTTAAAACCACTTGACTCCACAACAGTAGTTCACCAGTTCCTTTAGAACCCGCCACCCAAGTCACAACGAAGGCCGGAACGACTGCTAATAACCGGGTAATCAAGCGGCGAAGCCATGGTGATATACGTAAATGAATAAATCCTTCCATGACGATTTGCCCACTAATTGTTCCAGTAATCGTCGCATTTTGCCCAGAAGCAAGTAAGGCAACCGCAAATAACGTACTCGCTATCCCTACACCTAATGTTGGACTTAATAAGGCATAAGCTGCTTCAATTTCTGATACATCTAAATTTGTTCCATAAAAAGCTGCTGCTCCAAGAATTAAGATTGCTGAATTGATGAAAAAAGCACCTGTTAAAGAAAATGTGGAATCTATTAATGAAAATTTAATTGCCTCTCTTTTTCCTTCAATTGTTCTTTTGTATTGTCTTGATTGAACAATGGAAGAATGCAAATATAAATTATGCGGCATGACCGTTGCTCCTAAAATCCCAAGAGAGATAAAGAGCATGCTGGGGTTTGTGACAATTTCCATTTTAGGAACAAATCCCCCAAATAATGCCGAAATTTCTGGTTTTGAGACAATCACCTCAAAGGCAAATACGACAAAAATTGTTACCATTAACACAATGACAATCGATTCAATTATGCGAAAGCTTTTCTTTTGTAAGTAAAGCAGGAGCAATACGTCCAAGGTAGTAATCGCAATCCCTAATAATAAAGGAATACCGAACAATAAATTTAAGGCAATCGCTGAACCGATAACCTCTGCTAAGTCGGTTGCAATAATGGCAAGTTCCGTTAGTATCCAAAGGAAAAAGCCCGTTTTCTTTCCCGTTGCATCTCTTGTTGCCTGTGCCAAGTCCCTTCCCGTCACAATACCAAGTTTTGCTGACAACGCCTGCAAGAGCATGGCAACTAAATTAGAAAGGAGAATGACAATTAACAGGGTGTAACCAAAACGGGCACCACCTGCAATCGAAGTCGCCCAGTTTCCTGGATCTACGTAGCCAACCGCTACTAAGGACCCTGGCCCGGCAAACGCCAATAGCTTACGCCAAAATCCGCCTTTGTTTGGAACACTCACGGTGTTATTAACTTCTTCTAAACTTTTGTTAGAGCTTTGTTTTAACCAACCCTGCTCTTCTGACACAGGTTTTGTTTGTGTTTGAGTACTCATTAATCATCCCCCCTTAAAAATTGCATTAAACTAAATCAGTTTCCTTAGTGCAACTTTTTAAGTAATGAAGTTTGCTCATTTATATATATGCAAGTATAGTATCATGGTTTCTTGTACTTGTAAATATTTTTTGCCTGCATGCAACTTTTTGTTTCAAACGAAAGATTTCACCTAAAAAGTGTCAGGCACCCTCCAAATTTTTGGACGGTGCCTGACACTTTTTTCTTATTTCACTTTATCAACGAATTTATTTGTGTAGGTTTTGCTTAAATCGATGTTGGCGTCCTTTAGCTTTGGATTAAACGTTGTTAAAATTTCGTACACTTTATCCGGTCCATCGGAAGGCATTTTTCCATCTGGAGAGAACATCGACAAACTGGACTCTAACGCCTTCAAATATAAATCCTTGTCTCCTGCATAATACTCCTTTGGCAGTTGATCAGCAATTTCTTCAGCAGTGTGTGTGTTGATATATTTCAATGTTTTTACAAATGCGTTCGCCAAACGCTGCGCTACTTCAGGATTCTTTTTTACATAATCGCTGCTCATGTACAAACTAGATGCTGGATAGGTACCGCCTAATGTTTCCTTTGTTCCATCGAGACTTTCTAAATCCTTGAATGAAGTGGCAAGGCCTTTTGCTTCTAACAAGGCAATTGTAGGCTGAGAGGTAACAGCTAATTGAATCGTCCCCTGCTCCATTGCCGCAATTAACGGGCTCCCCGATCCTACTGGTACCGGAACGTAGTCTTGTGGACTATTCCCTCCCTTTGTCACCAAATAACTGGCTAAAAAGTTTGTTGATGCCCCTAGGCCAGTAACTCCAATATTTTTCCCTTTAAGGTCGGCTAACGTTTTAATTTTATCCTTTACCTTATTCGATACCATTAATCTTTGACCAGGAACAAGTCCAAATTGGACGACGGTCTGAATATATTTTCCTTGTGATTGAATATCGATGGTGTGATCATAATAGCCTACCACACCTTGAACCTCACCAGCGATTAAGGCCTGCTCTGAATTGACTCCAGAAGCTGTACTTGATAGCTCCACGTCAAGTCCTTCTTCTTTAAAATAACCTAAATTCTCCGTTAATTTAGCTGGGCTGTAAATGATCTTTTCCATGCCGCCCACCATTATTTTCACTTTTGGAAGCTTTTCAGAAGAAGCATCGGTATTTTTAGTTCCGGCTGTTTTATCAGTATTACTGCAGCCAGCCAAAAATAGACTAAGGAGAAGGACAATACAAGTGCCTAATAGTGTAAATTTTTTCATTAACATTTAACAATCCCCCATTTAATTAAAAGTAGTTTTCAAGTTTTACAAACGGAACTACAAGCTTTATAGCTTTAGAAATTTCCTTATTGGCGGACAAAGCGCCAAGCAACAAACCGTTTCTCTAGTTTGCCGACTCCCCATGTGGCGAGTAAGGAAGTAATCGATAAAATCACCATTCCAGCGAAAACACCGGTTGTATTAAAGGCACCTTGGGCTTGAGCAATAAGAAATCCCAACCCCTTTGTCGAACCGATAAATTCTCCGACAACAACACCCACAAGGGCGAAGCCAAAACTAGCGTGGAGACTTGATAATATCCATGTTAAGGCGGAAGGAATAATAACATGTTTGGCCAACTGCTTTTTGTTTGCCCCCAGTAAACGAGCATTATTTAGCAAGTTGCGATCGACTTCTCGTACTCCTTGAAAAGCATTGAAAAAGACAATAAAAAATGTAAGTGTTACCCCTAGTGCAATTTTCGAAGGCATTCCTAAACCAAACCAAATGATAAAGATCGGTGCCAAAACAACCCTTGGCAAAGCATTTAGCATTTGAATATAGGGTCCAAAAATGACGGCAAGAATATCATTGCTTCCTAACACATATCCAGCAAGTACCCCTAAAATGACGCCAATTATAAAGGAAAGAATTGTCTCCTCAAAGGTTACAATGAAATGAATATATAGAGGTCCTTGGCTTGTTCCTTCGAAAATCCATTCCTTAATCTGATTTATAATCTCACCTGGACTGGAAAAAAAGAAGGGATCAATGTATCGATTTGAGGCTAAAAATTCCCAAGAGCCGAAAATAATCACTGCTACTGCAATTTGCAAGCTTAGATTTCGTATCTTGATTTTTGCCGCTTTCATTTGTAGTTCTTTTTTGCGAAGCAAAACTTCATCTTGTTTATTGTCAAGCATTGTTTGCGTGTGCATAACTAATGAACACCTCATCTCGTAGATCGTTCCAAATTTGCTCATGCAGTTTCATGAACTGTGGGTCAAACCGAATTTCTGATACATTTCGCGGCCGTTCTAGATCGATTTTATAATCCCCTTTTATCGTTGCTGCCGGGCCGGCTGTCAACACAATTACTCGATCGCTTAACGCAATCGCTTCTTCCAAATCGTGGGTGATGAAGATGACAGATGCTGAGGTTTCTTCCCAGATTGATAGTAGCTCATTTTCCATTAGTGCCCTCGTATGAACATCTAGGGCGGAGAAGGACTCGTCCATCAGGAGGATCTCAGGCTGCGTGATTAGGCACTGAGCCAAGGCAACCCTTTTCCTCATACCTCCTGATAGCTGGTGAGGATAATGTCCTTCGAAACCTTTTAGACCGACTTTCTCAATCCATTTCCTTGCTTCGCTATAGGCTTCTTCTTTTTTGACACCGTCTAATCTTAAACCGAGAGAAACATTGTCAATAACCGTTTTCCATGGAAAGGCATTTTCAGTTTGGAAAACGCATGCCGCATGTTTGTTGATTCCTTGCAGTTGTGTTCCTTGAATTTGAACCTTTCCCTTTGAAGGTTGTTCAAAACCAGCAATTAAATTTAATGTCGTTGATTTCCCACAACCAGTTGGGCCAACAATGGAACAAAACTCGCCTTTCCCTACTTTAAGATTAATATTGTTTAAGACCGTGTGAATCTCGCCAGAAGGCTTGATAAATTCCTTGCTGGCTCCGACTAATTCAATCATTTTCTACCATTACCCCCTTTTTGATAGCGCTTACCAAGATATTATAAGAATTTTCAGAAATGGGATATATTATGGCTAAAAGTTTAATAAAATCGATTTTTACCATTTTGGCGATATTGGCAACGAAAAAGACTTTTTGCTTTTAAGGATTATTGTTAAACTGTTTGTATATTCTTTTTTTTCTCATAATTAATCTAAGGGGAATGGAATGCAGCTTATTAAAAAAATGAAGTTAAGAAGTAAAATCAATTGGCTTGTTTCTTTCAATATTCTTTTCGTCCTTATCCTAGTTATTTCAGCCTTTTCCTATATATTTGTATCTAATGAATTTTCAGAAACCGGCGAACGGGCCCTTGCTGTAGCGAAAACAGTAGCCGGTCTGCCGCAAATTATTACGGCATTTGATGAACAAAACCCATCAGCTGAAATTCAACCGATTGTTGAGACTATCCGTTTGAAAACCGGAGCAGAATTTATTGTTGTCGGGAATATGGATACCCTTCGCTATAGCCATCCGAATCCAGAAAGAATAGGAGAATATATGGTGGGCGAGGACAACGACGTCGTCCTAAAAGGCGGAGAAAGTATCACAAAAGCCAAGGGCACTCTCGGATACTCGATACGGGGAAAAGCACCTATTTATAACCAAATGCATCAGCAAATCGGGATTGTCTCCGTCGGTTTTCTTGATAAAAATATTTGGCATCAATTACACTCATTTTTAGTGAAATTTATCGGCATTGGTCTAATTACCCTTCTTTTCGGTTTGACAGGCGCCTATTTCTTATCAGGCCATGTCAAAAAACAAATTTTTAATTTAGAACCCTATGAAATTGCCTTTGAAATGGAAAAGCAATCTTCCATTTTCGAGGCCATTCGCGAAGGAGTCATCGCCGTCAATAGTGATGGGAAAATCGTTACGTGCAATCGTGAAGCTAAAAAAATGCTTGGTATGGACGATAAGGAACTAATCGGAATCGAACTTTCAGCGATTTTACCGATGAGCAGTTTGCCTGATGTTCTCCAAAAAGGCATTCCCCTAAACGATCAGCCGATGATTGTCGGCAATACGCTTGTCGTTTCTAATTGGGTACCTGTCATTATGTCGGACAAAGTAATTGGAGCGGTCAGCACTTTTCGGGACAAGATCCAACTAGAAAAAATCGACCGGCATTTGGACGATATTGGGAAATACGTTGATACATTACGGAGTCAAAGACATGAATACATGAACAAATTACATTTAATTTCAGGACTGATCCAGATGTCTGAATACGATTTGGCTGAATCGGTTATTAAGCAAGAAAATGAAGACTATCAACATACAATCCAGTATTATTTGACAAAGGTCCGCGACCCTGCGATTGCTGGAATCTTAGTTGGTAAAGCACATCGAGCACAGGAGCTTGGAATTCAATTAAATATAGACAACGAATCCTTTGTGTCAGAGAACTGTCCATATAGAGAGATTGTCATTACGATATTAGGGAACCTTGTCGAAAATGCGTTCGAAGCAATTCAGCTATCCGGTTTTCAGCATGAACATCCTTTTGTTTCCATTTTTATTAAAGAAGAAATAAATAATCTAGTAATACATGTTAATGATAACGGACCAGGAATAGATTCAGCGATCAAAGAATCGCTTTTTAAAGATGGAATTACTACGAAAGGGAAAGGACGAGGATATGGTTTAGCGTTTATTAGTCGCTTACTATCTAATATTAATGGATTCATTACCTGCGAGAGTTGTTTAGAAGGAACGAACATGATGGTAACTTTGCCTGTAGGGGAGGAATTGAAATGAATGGATTACAGCAACGTGTTTTAGTCATTGACGACGATTTCATGATCGCCAATCTTCATGGCAAATATATTAATCAACAGGAGGGATATACGCTTATCGGGGTTGCCAAAAACTTTGAAGAAACTATGTCCCTTACAAGCAAGCTCAGCCCTGATTTACTCTTGCTTGATGTCTATTTGCCGGATCGTTCAGGTCTTGAAGTATTACGGGACATTCGCTCTAGGAACCTTCCTTGCGATGTCATATTGATTACAGCCGCTACTGAAATCAATATTATTGAAGAGGCATTTAGATTAGGCATATTTGATTATTTAATCAAACCATTTAGACTAGATTTATTGAAAGAGACGCTAAAGAAATACAGTCAGTATAAATTCCACTTGCTTTCCAGCAGCCAGCTAGATCAAAACTTTGTGGAAGGTCTGAAAAAATATCGAGCCCCAAAGCCTCACGCTGAGGAACAGATGCCCAAGGGTCTTGACCTACGCACTTTAGAAAGAGTGAAACAATCCTTAATACATGATCAGCATCTGCGCAGTGCAGCCCAAATTGCCCAAATAGCAGGAGTTAGCCGCTCAACTGCTCGCGCTTATTTGGATTACCTAATCGAACAGGAAATGGCTGAGGAATTCCTGCAATATGGAACTGTCGGCCGACCACAAAGACTTTTCCGTCTGAAATAGCAATGTTAAACATCATCCGGGGGACAGGCACACTTGCCTATCTCCCCTTTTATTCTATTTAGAATCTACCTCAAACTTCTCAATCACTTTTTGCTCATGTTCATTTTCTTTGTAAACAAATGAAACATGCGCGCCTTCTTTAAGTGATTTATATTGTTGCTGCGCTTCTTCCGTTAACTGGAAAGCTGTTTTTATTCCATCGATATCAATCTCAACTGTATGGTTATCTATTAGGCCGACTAGTTCACCCGATCCTTTAGAAAAAGAATTTTTAACGATTAAGTCCGTAACTGCTTTTGCTTCCTCTTCCTTAGCTGTTAAGAATACTTCTATTTTATAGTGCCCATTGGTAAAATCGGAAATGGTAAACTCTTTCGATATTTCTTGATTATTTTCTAACAGTATCTCCTTCATGACTTGCGTGGACATCACATCATCGGAATATTGTTTGACTTTTTTCCCTGCTTGATTATACACAATGAAATCTGCCTCTAACCCGCTAGAAAATGTTAGCTTTTGTACTTTCCCCGATATATTTTTAACCTTGTACTTGATGATAATGGAATGTTTATCTTCTTTTGTTTCAATGTTGGAAAGGAAATTAGCAGCAATTTCATTCTCTTTAGGGTTTTCTGTTTTTATACCTTCAGAACTTCCATTTGTTTTAGCACCCGTTCCGCAACTAGTTAATAGCCCAATTACTAAAGCTGAACTCATGATCAAAATCATTTTTTTATGTGACATTATTAATCCCCCTTTATCAACATTAGGTTTCATTTTTATAGTCGTGGAAAAGGAGGATAAAGTTACATTTAAAATTTCATAATAAAACCATTTCTCCTGGTAAAGTGACTGTTGTCAGAATCTTATATTCCGTTATTCTCTTAAACGTATAGGAAGAACAGGCAATAAGGGTATGATCTACATAGGCTGGATGACACATGATCTCAACGGTCGTCCCCTCTCTAATCCGTGTTGATAGAGTTGAAAAATAATCCTCTGCGACCCCTTCTCCGTAAAAATCGAACAGTGACAAGTCGGTGTAAGGTTCAACTCCATCTATCCCAATCCAGCCATTTCTGCGTACCGGAAGCCGATATTTATTAGCTAGTTTCTTGGCCACCGGCTCCAGTTCCTTCAGCGTATGGACATGGTGGTGGCTGTCGAGATGAGTAGGCGTAAGCCCTGACGAGATAAATCGTTCGATTTGAGCAGTCCATTCTCTTTCTACCTCAGTTAATGAAAGTTCACTGCCTTTGTTAAAAGCAGCCAAGGACTTAAAATACCCATTATCACCAATCAATGTCGGAACATCAGGTACAATTGGTTTCCCACTTGTCAGAACTAAATGAATTCCTACCCTTAGCCCAGGGTTATTTTTGGCCAATTGAATCGCATGGCCGGTTCCCGCCATATTCATCATCATCGTCGTTGAATTGACCACTCCATACAAATAGCTATCGATGATTCCGTGGTTTACACCTCTGCTTAACCCAAAATCATCTGCATTGATGATTAATTTAATCATATTTAATCACCCTTTTCGGATTGCCTTCACTATATTCAGGGGGACCTTTCATTTGATTAATCATTTGATTCTACGGTAAAGTTCAACCATTTCTTCAGCCAAATCCCTAACCATTATCGCATTCATTAAATGATCCTGCGCATGGACCATTAGCAAAGTTATTTCCGTTTTTTCTCCCCTTATCTCCCCTTGAATCAACGATGTTTGAATATGATGTGCCTCATTCAAGGCATTAGCGGACTCCTTTAATTTATCCTTTGCACCTTCAAAGTCACCCGTTCGTGCTGCCTGAATTGCCTCCATCGCGGCACTTCTTCCATTGCCGCCATGAAGGATTAGTTGAAAAATCACTGTTTCTTGGTTTTCCACTAGTATTAAACCCCCTTCATTGAAAACTGTGGAAGATATTTTTTATGTGCCTCCAACATTTCATCTAAAATAATCTTAGCAATTCGATCACTTGGAACAAGTGGATTAATGCTCATCGCTAATAATGCCGTCCGATAATCACCGCTGACGGCAGCGTCAATAGCCGCCCGTTCAAATGATTTTATTTGCTGAACAAGACCGTTCACATATATTGGCAGCTCGCCCATCGCCAGTGGCTTTGGTCCCGTACTAGTGATAATGCAGCTGACTTCAACTGCAGAATCAGCTGGAAGGCTCGAAATCGCACCGTTATTCCGTGTATTCACAGTCTGAATATCTCGTTTATCCGTATAAATAGAGTGGATCAGCCTAACAGCTGCTTCACTATAATAAGCCCCGCCCCGTTTCTCTAACTGCGGCGGCTTTATGGCCAAATTAGGATCCTTATATAATTCAAATAGCTCATCCTCTAGTTTTTTAACAACCTCTGCCCGTGTGCCCCCTTCTTTAAAATTTTTCAATTCCTCAGCCAGCATTTCTCCTGATTTATAATAATAATGGTGATAAGGGCATGGAAGAACATCCAATGCCTTTAAAAATTCAGGCTCCCATCCCATTGCATGGATGTTTTGCATCGTGATACTCTTATCCGGATCTGTTAATAACGAAATCACTTGGTCCTTCACAGATACCCCATCGACAAAAACATCCAATCCGTACACCATGTGGTTTAAGCCGGCAAAATTAATGCGAACTCTGTTAGGATCAACGCCTAAGAGCGAGGCGACACCCATTTCCATTCCAATCGGCACGTTGCACAATCCAACGACTTTTTTAATCGTACTGTAACGAAGCACTGCCTCCGTCACCATACCTGCAGGATTCGTAAAGTTTATCAGCCAGGCATTTGGACATAACTCCTCCATCTCCCGGCAAATATCAAGTATGACAGGAATGGTTCTCAGCGCTTTAAATAAGCCGCCTGGCCCGTTGGTCTCCTGTCCGAGAACGCCGTGCTTCAAGGGAATGCGTTCATCTTTCCCTCTCGCGTCAAGCATACCGACCCGGAATTGCGTAGTGACAAAATCTGCAGATTTTAACGCTTCTTTTCGATCTAACGTTAAATGGATTTCAATTGAAACTCCGGCCTTTTTCACCATCCTTTTCGCCAAATTGCCGACAATATCAAGTTTCTCCTTCCCTTCTTCCACGTCCACAAGCCATATTTCCCGAACTGGCAGTTCATTATGATAATTAATAAAACCCTCAATTAGTTCAGGGGTATAGCTTGAGCCCCCGCCAATCGTGACAATTTTCAAACCTGTTTTCATTTCACCACACCTCTGGTTGTATCATCAATTTATATGTGACAAACATTCTAGGAGCAAGTAAGTATGACCCTGGGTAATGTACAGAGGAATTCTGAATGTCCCAGGGCTTATTAGCTAAATTTATTTGAAAAAGACTATGCTAATGGCTTATCTTCTGCTTTCCTTGCATCTATTCTTCCAGTTACAAAAACAAAAGGCAGGTATATGACAATCGAAATAACTAAATTCACTGCCGCTAAAATGGCCCCAGATATGTGGCCGCCTGTTGCCAGTAATCCACCGACTATCGCCGGTGTTACCCAAGGAATGTCAGCGACAACTGGGTGAACCAAGCCTAGACTAATAGATGAATAGGCTACAATGGTCATAATAATTGGACTGAGGATAAAGGGAATAAACCAGATTGGATTCAATACAATTGGCAATCCGAACAAAATCGGTTCGTTAATTTGAAATATTCCCGGCGGTGTCCCCAAGGCGAGTAATTGCTTATAGCGTTTTCGCCCGGCGATAAACATGGCAATAATTAAACCTAATGTGGCACCTGAACCGCCGAGATAAACGAACGCATCTAGGAATGATCCGGATAGAACGTGATACTTGCTTAAATCATCTACATGCTGTGCATACATGTTGATATTATCTTGACCCAGCTTAGTCATTAAAGGTGTTGTAATGCCTCCAAGAATATTTGGACCGTGAAGACCTAGAATCCAGAAGCAGTGTACTAAGAATACGATTAGAATCGCAAAAGCAATCGTGTCAACAGCACCGGTGAGCGGCGAAACGAGTACCTTATTTAACCAGTCGTTTAGATAGGCACCCTCACTGATAAATTTTCGTAACAATAATCCGAACAAACCAACCGTAAATATGGTCACCATGCCCGGTAAGAGCTTCGCAAAAGAACGGGAAACTGCCGGTGGAACTCCATCAGGCAATTTAATAATAAGGAATTTTACCTTTGCCAGCCGAACAAATATTTCCGTAGCAACGAGGGCGACGATAATGCCAGTGAAAAGGGCAGTAGAATTGAAATAATTCCAGCTAATAACCCCCCAGGCCGATCCGGTTACTGCTTCTCCACCCTCAGGAGTAAGTGAGACATTTGCAACTTGTGGAATGAGGACAAAAAAGGAGGCAGCGGAAACCAGCATCGCCTCGAATCCATCATCACCGTAAGACCTTGCCAGTCGATTAGCAATCCCGAAAACGGCAAAGATGGTCATAAAAGCAAGTGTTCCCCACCAAATATCTGAGCCTAGTGTTTTCCAAGTTTCACCAAAAAGAGAGATCATAAACTTTTCGTAATATTTTCCAACACCTGGAACTGCACCTAAGTTTGTTACTAACACGGATAAAGAACCAATCATCGTAATCGCAATCATTCCGACCAAGGCATCACGAATGGCGAGAAGATGCCTGTTACTGCCAAGCTTATTTGCGAATGGCATAATAAATTTATCAACAAAATTCATCATGTCCCTCACTCCCCTTTAAGTAGATTTAAAGCTTGCTTCAAAACTTCCTCACCATTACAAAGGCCATAATGTCTTGGGTTAATGGAATCTACAGGAATCCCCTTTTTCTCTCCAGCTTTCTTTAGCTGTGTGAGTAAATAGCGAACCTGCGGCCCAAGAAGCAGTACATCGGCGTGATTGATTTGTTCATTTATTTCCGTTGAACCTACCGACCAAATTTTGCAGTCAATTCCTTGCGACTTCGCACTAGCTTCCATCTTTGAAACTAAAAGACTTGTAGACATACCGGCGGAGCAGCATAATAAAATTTTCATCATAAACCCCCTACTAAAAATGAAAGCGATTTCAAAAGAGAAAATAAGAGCAACAATAAAAGTAGCAATTCAACAATGGATGCTAATTTTTTCGGAAAGTATTGTTTGCTATTACTTAGCTCCGTCCACCTCCCAAATAAAGTTATGACATGCTGCATTATCATTGTATTAACGATTCAGAATATTTATAATACAATTTATCAATTTGTTATGACAAATTTTATAAATTGTATATATTAGACATCATATTTAGTTTTTTTGATTATCAATAGTAAAGAGGGAGGGATTTTAATTGTCAGTAGAAATGAAAGATGGCAGTGCACTTCACCTTAAGGTAAAGGATGCAATCATTCAATTAATTAATGATGGGGAATATAAGCCAGACTCGCAGCTGCCGACTGAGGCAGAATTTTGTGATAAATATGGTGTCAGCAGGACAACCGTCCGCACTGCCTTACAACAATTAACAATGGAAGGTTATATTTATCGAAAAAGAGGAAGCGGAACCTTTGTCGCAGCGAACAAAGTAAAACAAATCCTAACTACAACTGTAGAACATTTTTCGAAACAAATTTCCATGCAAGGAAAAAAACCGCTCATTAAAGTTCTGCAGCTGGATGTGATCCCCGCAGATGATTATCTAAGTGAGCAGCTAAAGATAGCGGAGGGCGAGCCCGTCAATATGCTTGAGAGGGTTCGCTTTGTTAATGAAGAACCACTCCAGTATGAAATTGCCTATTTACCGTGGTATAAAACCCCTGCGTTAAATAGAGAGGCATGTGAAAAGTCATTATATAACCTTTTGGAAACCCAATACGGCTTAAAAATTAACAAAACAATCGAAAGTCTTGAATTGTTTATCGCCGATGAGGACTCAGCCGAAAAACTGCAAATCAGCTCAGGCAACCCCTGCTTTGCCCTTGATACCTTGGCGTACCTCCATGATGGAACCATCATAGAATATTCGAAAACAATTTATCGTGGTGATTTGGCCTATTTTGTCATTGAGCGAAACTACTAATTGATTAATAGAGCTGAGAAACGAGTCTCCTGAGCAAGAAGACTCGTCTTTCAGCCATATTTTACCCCTTCGCCTTTAATTCCTCTAATAGGCTAAACAGCTCTTCCAAATGCTGAATTTCATAAGTAGGAATCACTTCATTTCGCTCTTTCTGGATACGGTTAATCCAAACTGATTTGATTCCGGCACGATTAGCACCGAGAATATCTGTCATTAAATTGTCCCCGACCATGATTACCTCATTTTTCTCCAGGTTCATCAGTGACAATGCATATTCGAAAATCGCCGGATCTGGCTTCCCTTTGCCAAAATTCCCAGAAATGACAATTTGGTCAAAATAAGGGACAAGCTCAGGTGACATGTCTAGTTTCGTTTTTTGCAAGTCAGGTGATCCATTGGTTAACAGGAGAAGTTGATAATTTAATTTTAGTGAGCCCAGCGTTTTGATAGTTTCCTCATACACAAACGGCTGGTTTCTGCGTTCATTCGGGAAGCGTTCCGCTAATTCGCATCCCAATTCAGGATTATCCACACCGATCGCCTTTAGCCCCCTGATCCAAGCTTGTTTTCGGTATTCGGGTACAATTTCTTTCATTTTTTTAAAATCCTCGTGATCATCTAAGAAATTACCCCATAATCCTTCAAACGGATTAATCCCAATCATTTGCGTAAAAGCGAAAGTTTCATAGGAAGAGTATAGGCTTCTAGCTGCTTCACGTACTTTTTCTTCCAGTTGAACAGCGTCTGCCCCACAGCGGTCCTCAGCAAGTTTGCAGGTCGCCGCAAACGCTTCCTTGACACTTTTTTGATCCCAAAGGAGTGTATCATCTAAATCGAAAAAAATGGCTTTTATCATTATGTACACCTCTTTCATCATGTTTTATTAAATAGTTTACCATTTTTAAAGACGGTTTTATTTTATTTCACTTAAAAACAAGATTTTTTCCAGTTAATTGATGATTAATGATTTGGTCTGTTGTCTTAAATTCTAGGTTTGTGCCCTTCCCATTTTACATTTTTCACATATTTTATAAATAAATAAAGGCAAGGGAGGTTTGTGGAATGTCTGATGGTGCAGGTGGAGGTTTTGCTTTGATTGTTGTCTTGTTTATCCTGCTAATAATCGTAGGTGCTTCCTTTATAGGCGGAGGCTTTGGCGGTTACGGCGGCTACTATTAATAAAATAAATTCATAAAAGGAGAGAGATACTATGTACGGTGGATATGGTGGATTTGGTGGGTGTGGCTGTGGTTATGGCTACGGCGGTGGTGTTGGTTTCGGCGGCGCCGGCGCATTTGCCTTAATCGTTGTCTTGTTTATCCTTTTGATCATCGTTGGAGCAGCTTGCTTCTATTGATTCCTTTTTTAAAAAAACAGGGAATTTCCGCTACTTGGAAGTTCCCTGACTCACTTATGGTCTTTTGGCAATCATTTCAATTTCAACTTCTGCGCCAAGCGGCAGGGCTAAAACTGCCACACATGTCCTTGCAGGATATGGTTTGGAAAAATACGTTTGATATACCTCATTCATGGCAGAAAAATGGTTCATGTCTGTTAAATAAACATTTACCTTTATAACATCATCCGGTGTCAGATTTGCGGCCGCTAACACTTCGAATAAGTTGATAAAGCACTGTTTCGTTTGGTCCCCAATGCCGCCTTTCACTAGTTCTCCCGTAGATGAGTCCAATGGTGTTTGACCTGATAAATAAACTAATTTCCCCGCATCGACAGCATGAGAGTATGGTCCCACTGACACGGCACCTTCTGCATTATAAGCTTTTCTGGCCACTATAATCCCCCATTTTTAAAAGTATTGTTAATGATAGGATAATAGCACAATTATTTAAGGCTCTTCAATCATACAGCATCATTATTCCAAAATTCCTACTTTATTAAATCCGTTTGCAGCAGCCGCAGCTTCTGAACTGCCTGCTCCATAAAGGTCAACGGCTGATTGAATAATAGCTTTCCGAGCTGCGCTAAAATCAGATGTTGGCGTTAAATAAACAGACAGCGCACGGTAGTAGATTTTTCCTAATTTATCTCGTCCAATTTCTTGTGCTGTGGTATAGGCAGCATGATTGATGATGGAAGAATTAATATGAACACCGCCATTATCTAAATTTCGTGGAAGGTCATAGAACTCATTCATGTGGGAAGGATATTTACCTTTTCCATTCCCATATGGAACATACGCTGCACCTACTGGGTATT
Organism: Neobacillus sp. NPDC093127; assembly: GCF_044754175.1. NCBI lineage: Bacteria > Bacillati > Bacillota > Bacilli > Caryophanales > Bacillaceae > Neobacillus > Neobacillus sp. NPDC093127. The sequence continues at coordinate 45,622 of NZ_JBIVOP010000017.1, read as the reverse complement.
TACTTGGGTCACTTAAGCTCCGCAAAGATTCACGGCCATCTGCTTTCGCGCCAGGGCCCATTATATCCTCACCTATTTCCCAATTGGCATCATCAATTAATGCACCGAAGATGTCAGAAAACGCTTCATTTAGGGCTCCAGGCTGAAACCGATATTGTAAATTTGCTGTATTTGTCGTAACACCATGGGTCATTTCATGGGCTGCGACATCAAGTCCGGCGGAAAGAGAGATCATGTATGAACCATCCCCGTCGCCATAGGTCATCTGCCGGCCATCCCAAAAAGCGTTGTTGTAATTCGTTCCATAATGAACATAAGAATTGATTGCCATGCCCTTATCATCCAGTGAGTTTCGCCCGTGTTCATCAAGGTAGTAGTGATATACTTTTTCTGAATTATAATGAGCATCGACGGCAGCCCTATCGTAATCCTTCTTAAAGGAAGCACTATTACTAGTAAATAAAGAACCTGTCGGAGCATCATAGGTAAAAATTCCACCTAAGTTTTTATGTCCATAATCTGCTAATTGAAAGACGGTACCGGTATTCGGATTTTTACTTTGAGAGATATGTAGGAGTCTATGTGCCCCGAGTACACCTGTACCCGTACCGGTTTGTGTTTTGATTTCATCTGCGTCCATTAAAGCGTTGTATTTGTCAATCACTTTACCTGAATGGGCATCGACAAATACAAACCAGTTGCCAGGTTCTTCTCCATGAAAATTAACATTTACTTTATAGGCTAAACTACTTTCTCCCTCAAATGGATAGACGACAAGTTCTGTTGTCGGATCGTATTGTAATTGAGATGGAGCATCTACAGATGATTTTGCCGCCGCCAAGGCCTCTTCACTATTTACTTCAGGATTAGTATTGAAGTTTAGTTCATCTACATCGGCGTTAACAGCACCATTGACAGCAACTATCTCATTCTTTTCGTTATAATGGACGAGTACTTCCGCACCTTCTACCGGTATTCCATTTTTCGTTTGATTAAAACGGACATGCGTCATTCCAAGATCATCTTTATTCGTTTTTTTAACTTTTAAATCCGCTTTTGGATTCTTGATTTTTACCTTACTCTTCTTTTCTTCTAAATAGTTTAAGGCATCACTTGCAGTACTAGAGTTCCGTTTTTCTAGCTGTTTCTCGCGAACAAAAATGGGAACATTCACCTTTTCACTCCACTTATTTGTTACTGAAATTGTTGCAGTTTCCTCAGGTTGTTTCGCTAGAACATTACTAAATGGAATGCTCCCAGCAAGAAGCGTAGTAGATAAAACGACTGGTGCAATTAGTTTCTTCTTCAAATTATTACCTCCTTTAGATTAATTCTCACTTAGTATATTTTCAATTATTCATAATTGCATGATTAGTTGGAATTATCTTAACGACGATACTTACTAGGACTGAATTTCTATGAAATGGTCTCTTCCTATGAGTAATGAAGGATAGCTAGAGGTTTATTTATTCGTTTCGATTCTCGAACTAATTAAAACGACCTAATAAATGTCGAAATTTGACGGAGGAAGATAGTAGGAGGGAGATAGGACAAAGGACTAAATTCCTCTAGTGTGCACCTAGGTCAAATCTACCAAAATAAAAAACTAGCCACTTGAAGAAGCTAGTTTTTTGGATTTCCTGTTCTCCGTTTATAAATGGACAGAGCTTTCTCATAATCCTGTGGCGTATCAATATCAAAAATAACACCAACATCATTCGTATCTATGAATTCACGATTTTTCAATTGTCCGATAAGCGGTTTGGCCCCAATATCTCCGTGGAGATCCCTCCAGTTTAACTCCTGAAAATAGCCGATAAACACGGGATGTCCCTTTTGATACTCGTACCTCGGCTGAATGGCAAACGGCTCACAGAAACGATGTAGAAAAGTAGCTCCTGCTTCAAAAACTTGTTTGATTGTCTTCAACTGGATTAGCGGCAAGTCGACCAGCATCAACAACACAGCATCATGGGTTTCCGAGGCATACTCCAATCCAAATTTCAAGGAGGAACTTAAGCCCTTCTGATAAGTAGGACAAGCGAGTAAACTAACCCTTGAATCCGCAATCGAAACCTGATTGATAATCGTTTCTGCCTTGTGGCCAAGGACCACAATAATTTCTGAAAATGGAAGCATTGTCAGCTGATTGATTTGAAATTCCAGTAAGGTTTGTTCCTGCCATTGAAGCAATGGTTTAGGAAAGTTCATCCTCGATGAATTTCCTGCCGCTACTATCAGCGCACACGTCTTTTTCATCTTTTCCCGTTTACGGGGATTCGAGGTTTTTGGTGTATAAAAGATTGCTCCCTTAAAAATCCCCCTTGATGACGATTACGAAAAGCGATGATTTCAGCCATGATACTTAAGCCAATCTCTTCCGATGTATCAGCACCAATATCAAGGCCAATCGGGCTAAATAATTTTTTCATCTCTTCCTTTGAAAAAACAATTCCTTGGTTTTGCAAATGAGCGATCATTTTTTCGCGTCTTGTTCTGGGTCCTAACAACCCCACATAGGGGGCAGCTGATTGTAATGCAAAGGTTAAGGCATTTGTATCCCTTTCAAACTGATGGTTCATGATCACAATATAGCTGCGAGAATCAATGACCGATAGATTTTCGTATTTCTCCGGTCCCGCTATCAAAATTTCTGCAAGCGGAAAACGCTCTTTGGTGTTAAAGGCCGGCCTTGGGTCAATCACGGTTGTTTGAAAACCAAGCATGGCACTTAAATTGGCAAGCGGAATAGCATCATCCCCTGCCCCAAATATCACAAGCTGCGGCGCTGGAAAGTGAACATCAAAGAAAACAAAAACCTCTTTTCCATTTTTTGCTTTCAAACAAATACTTTCAGGGGCGGCTGCTTGTTGTCTTAGTTTCTGGTGCGCAATCGACACTGCCATTTCTTGTAAAACCTCATCGGTCCAATTGCCAAAAACATCTGAGTTGGTTACGAGGAGCAAGGGGCTGCAGGTTTCTTTCGTTTGAAGAACTTTACAAACTACCATTTCCTCAGCGTTCACATAGGCATCAGCCAAATGTTTCCAATCAGCCGAAAAACTAACCGGCTCAATTAGTATTTCAACCGTACCGGGGCAGCCTAAGCCGAGCCCCCAGACTAACTCTTCATTTAACTCATATTTTTTTATCATTGGTATTCCTGTTTCCTCAACTTGCACTGCTATTGCCGAGACATCTGACTCAAGGCACCCTCCGGAAATCAACCCGTGATACTCCCCATCCGCTCGGACAATCATTTTTGCCCCTTCCCGTTTATAGGCCGATCCCTGGACTGAAACAACAGAAGCCAAAACCCCCTTTTGGTTGGTTTTTATCATGGTTGATAATCGTTCGGTTATATTTTGGTTTGATTGCATTTTCTACCACTTCCTCGTCGTTATGGTCCTTTTCTTAAAAACTCTATTCGAACAGCCTCAAAATCATTCATTTATACCACGAAAAAGCGCCAGGCTCCTTCCGCTTTCTGGAAAATAGTGCCTGACACCTTTATTTGCTTCAATAAGATATGACAGTTTTCAAATTATTTACCGGTAGATTATCTTCTTCTATCATTATGTCAACGGTTTCCCGATTTCCGACGACCATTAAATGCTCAGCAGGATTCCTCGAGACGATGATCACTCCCTGTTTTATCAATGATTGGCTTCCGATTACGGCATTTTCAATCCACACGTTCTCTTCCACAATCGTATCAGGCAATATGACGGCGTTTTTAATCCGTGCTCCCTTTCCTACCTTAACTCCTTTAAACAAAACAGATTGTTCAATTGTGCCCGATATTTGGCAGCCTTCACTAACTAAACTATGATGCACCTTTGCCTTTTCATCTAAATACAAGGGCGGCTCATTATTTTCCACGGTATGAATTCTCCATTCCGTGTTTTGCAGGAAAATATTTTTCTGCCTATCTAATAGGTCCAGATTCGCTTCCCAATAACTATGGACAGTGCCGACATCCTTCCAATAACGGTTAAAATAGTAGGCATACAGCCCCAATCCATCGTGCAGCATGGCTGGAATAATATCCATACCAAAATCCCGATGAGTAAATTTTTTCTGTTCCTCCTGAATTAAGTACTCTTTTAAAACCGGCCATTTAAAAATATAAATGCCCATGGAAGCCAAATTCGATGTCGGTTTTACCGGTTTTTCAACAAAATCCTTAATTTTATAGGTCGTTTCGTCTATTTCTAAGATGCCAAATCGGTGCGCCTCTTCCCATGGGACTTCGACAACCGCAATTGTACAATCTGAGTTTGTTTCAATATGCTGCTGGAGCCTTAGTGAATAATCCATTTTATAGATTTGATCTGCGGAAAGAATCAGAACATAATCAGGACTATGCTGCTCGATAAAGTCAATATTTTGAAATACCGCATGTGATGTGCCTTCATACCACTCGAGACCTTCGTTATCCCGTTGATAGGGCGGAAGGATCGTTAAACTGCCGTACCGATTGTAAAAGTTCCAATAGCTGATTTGGCCAACATGGGCATGCAATGCCTGCGGCCGATATTGTGTTAAAATCCCAACGGTCTCGACTCCAGAATTTTTACAGTTGCTTAAAGCAAAATCAATGATTCGGAATTTCCCGCCAAATGGTACAGCTGGTTTCACAATCGTGTTTGTCAGCTCGTTTAATCTTGTCCCCTTTCCACCAGCCAACAGCATGGCGACCCATTTTTGATTTTTCATTTTTCATCCTCCTTTAAATAAAAATTTTCTTCCTTTCCTCTGTGAAAGTTTTTTTTGCATTTATTTATACTTTTATTATCTCCTGTTTTTACCATTATTTTTTTTCAGTTGTTACACCTTTGTGAAAATGTCCCGTTTTTTTATCGACAGAAATTATCGCCCCACCGCTTGAAATAGCTGATATTGTCAGATTTTCGCAAAAAAGGTGTCAGGCACCATATTCCATTTTCAGGAAGATAGTGCCTGACACCAATATAATTACAACTCTATTATTTTGATGTTAAAATTCGCTTTTCCCCGTCTATTGCTTGGATTGGGTTAATATTTTGTGTGAATTCCAGGGCGCCGATGTAGTTCCCGTTTTCATCGCGAACAGCAAAATAGCGAATGTAATCATATTTATCTTTGAATTTAATCCAGAAATCCTCGCAATCCTTCTTCCCTGCTTTAAAGTCTGCCAATAGTTCCTCAACAACATGGACGCTTCTTGGCGGATCGCAGTTTTCCTAGTGATAATATTTCTCATTAATAAAACAACACTCCTTCCTGCTCGTGATTGTGATGTAAATCATTCATATCGAGTAGAAATTAGGCTAATTTGTGACACCCAGTGAATGGAAGATTGGAAAGAGGAGGATTTGCTGGTTTTCATATTTCCTTTTGTTTTGGCATATTGTTTTATGATGGGAAAGGAGATTAATGCGTATGGCCAGTATTGAAACGAGCAAGAAAATTGAGAGTATCGCTCACCCAAAGGTACGGAATATTGTAAGAGTATGCGTCGAACAGGGTTGCTTGTTTAAAGCGCATCCAAGTGACCCAAATTTAGTTCATTTATTTGATCCGGTCCAAAGAAAAAAAATCATCGGAGATATTAACCTGTTAAGTGAGCGGGGATATTTCACTCTAGAAGTGGAAAATGGACGGTTCAAGCCCTTTAGAAATGAAATTTTAGGATTGGATATTAATCATTCAGATTTTGAAGAACATGTCCTTAAACGCTTGAAACGATAGTCCTGTTTACACCCCTTCAATCTAAAGATAGCGAACGGTACTTATGCCTAATAAGAAAGGTATACGTCCTTATCAGCCGCAGAAAGGGTCAGTCTTATCCGCACATTTGTGCAAAAGACTGACCCTTTCAAGTTTTCACTGAAAAAACCTAACCAAATAGCGGCAAGGTAACAATAACCATTAAAACAAACAAGATAGTTATATAATTAACCGAATAAATAAAAATCACTCGTGCCCATCCTTGGTCATCTTTCGTAAAAAATCCGTAAATACTTACAGCTAACCAACCGATGTTTAGCACGGTGGCAATCACAATAAATGTGATACCGAGTGACGTTAAATAAAATGGCAGCGGCAGCAAACAGGCAACATAGACAAAAATTTGCCTTTTCGTCATGGCAAAGCCGTGAACAACGGGAAGCATCGCTACCCCCGCGGCTTTATATTCATGATACTTCCGCATCGCAATGGCAAATGTATGGGGCATTTGAAAAACAAACAAAATAAGAAATAGGATAATCGGGACGATGTGAAATCCAGATTCAATTGCCGTCCAGCCGATAAGAGGCGATACGGCACCTGAAACACTGCCAATTACAGTATTAAGTGTATATCTGCGTTTTGACCACATTGTATACAGGATCACATAAGTAAACCAGCCCACGAAAGCCCAAATGGCTGCTTCAATCGTTGTAAACAGCAGCAGAATAAAGCCAAGAACTGAAAAGGCTATTCCCAGCATTAATACGACCTTTAAAGAAATAGTACCTGTAACGGTTGGGCGGTTTTTCGTTCGGTCCATCACCGTATCAATATCCACATCATACCAGTTATTAATAACCAGTGCCCCGGCCATAACCAGTGTACTTCCAATCATCGTTAGCAAAAAGACGTCCCAATTTGCGCTAAAATCAGTACCCGAAAAATATAGTGCTAACCAATAGCCCGTAAATACTGGAAGCACATTAGCAAGTAAAACATTTGCCTTGAAAAGTGCTTTTAAATCAGATAAAAGGGTTGAGTTATTTTGCTCATTAGCTAATAAAACTGTCCCATCCTTCTGTGAGGAAGGTAACCAATCTTTTTTCAATTATGATCCTCTCCTGAAACTAAGTTCTAAATGATTCCCAATGATAATGTTTTTCATCCTTCATATTTTAACATAATTATTTAACGAACCGTATAGAAAACCTCAAAAAGAGCCTTTCTTAGTTGAAAAGCCCCCTCGAGAACGCTGAATGGACAAACTTTTTTCCTTTAATAAGCAATTCCCCTATACAAAAAAAAAGCACCGACGTAGATTAATAGGAGAGGAGGAAGTGCGGAGCTAATGAGGATTATTAAGTGTTCGGCATTCCTTTTCAAGAAAAAAAGAGGTGAAAAAATGAGAAATTTTTCTTCAGATGATATTCAAAAGGCAGCGGAAGAAGTTAAAAAATCTGGGCATGGAAAATTCATGTTTAGGGATCCGGGTTTAAAGCACAAATCACATCACAAAAAACATAGTAAAAGGAAACCCCACCCACCACACCACCGGAAAACTTCGCGCCGGCAAACTTCTAGGAGACGGCAAACTTCCAGAAACCGCCAAACTTCAATCATGGTAACTACTAGACGAAATACTTCCAGAAACCGCCAAACTTCAATCATGATAACTACTAGACGAAATACTTCCAGAAATCGCCAAACTTCAATCATGGTTACTTCCAGAAGGATTACTTCCAGACAGCGGCCGGTTTCCTTCAGGGTGACTTCTAGGCGAATTACTTCCAGACAGCAGCCGGTTTCCTTCAGGATGACTTCCAGACGGATTACTTCCAGACAGCAGCCGGTTTCCTTCAGGGTGACTTCTAGGCGAATTACTTCCAGTCAGCAGCCGGTTTCCTTCAGGGTGACTTCCAGACGGATTACTTCCAGACAGCAGCCGGTTTCCTTCAGGGTGACTTCTAGACGGGTTACTTCCAGACAACAGCCGGTTTCCTTCAGGGTGACTTCTAGACGGGTTACTTCCAGACAGCAGCCGACTTCCGTCATCGTCACTTCTAGACGGAATACCTCTAGAAACCGCCAAACCTCGGTCGTGGTGACTTCTCGACGGAATACTTCTCGTAGAAACACATCCAGACGGAACACTTCTAGACGCAATACTTCACGCAGAAACACATCCAGACGGAACACTTCTAGCCGCAATACTTCACGCAGAAACACATCCAGACGGAACACTTCCAGACAGCGGAATACTTCTCGGAGAAACACGTCGAGACGGAACACTTCCAGACAGCGGAATACTTCTCGGAGAAACACATCTAGAAGGATTACTTCAAGAAATAGAACATCGAGACGGTCCAGATGTTGTAATCGTCCTGGCAGGAGCAATGTTGGACAAGGAAACTGGGGCTGGAGCACAACACCAAATGATAATTTCCAAATGGAAGATTATTATAGAAGCCGTAACATGTGGCTGCCAAAAAGGAGCTAAATCTACCCCGACAACGGTGGAATTATATGAAAAAAAGATGCCAATCGGCATCTTTTTTTTCAATCAATTATCTCCACTAGACACTAAGATCATTCTACTTTTTAAGGCTCGCGTATTGTAAGATTCCATCAGCAACGTTGGTAAGAAGATTCGTTAGGTACGTTGGGTCTGAAAGGTTTCTGTCTTCCACAGGATTGCTCATAAATCCCATTTCAACTAATGTGCTTGGCACCTGAGACCAGTTAAATCCTGACAAATCACTTCGATACGAAATTCCATTCACCTTTACAGCGGTATTTTTTTTCGTTTCAGCTAAAATCAGCTGCGAAGCCTTTAAACTCTCCTCGTAAATCGCTTTTGTATACGGGTCGTTATTGGCAGGAGTCAACACAGATAGACCGCTAACGCTTTTATCGGTTGACCCATCCGCATGAATCCTAATGAACAAATCAGCTTTATTTTGATTGGCGAATTCAGCCCTTTCCTTATTGCTCAAATTGACATCGTGGGTGGTCCGTGTATAAATGACTTTAACCTCTTGTTTCTCCAATAATTCCCCTAAAATAAATGAGGCTTCCAATGCCAACTGATATTCCGGCTTCCCCGTTGTAACACCGGATGTACCGCCTGTGACCTTCATCTTCATCTCAGCTGACCCTGGTCCCACAGGCTCTTTTCCTAAATTAGCATGCCTTTGGTGCCCAGGGTCAATGACAACCAAAAAGTCCCTTTGGATATCCTTTGTTTCAATAGAAGGAGCGGTTTCCGTCGAAACTGATTCCTCTTTTACTGTTTCTTCGTCCTTATTTGTTGCCGTAGTGTCTTCTTGGTCTTTTTTCGGGCTCACGTTTGCCGTTTCTTTCTTTTCGTATTCTGTTTTTGAAGCTGCACTCTCTTTCGCTGCCAACTCGGATTTTGCATTCTTACTAGTGTCAGCCTTTTCTTTTGCCACGGCAGGATTGAAAAAATAATAGAGAGGGATCATCGCTAATAGAATGATAAGGCCAATTCCAATCTTGACTGCTCTTGCGTTCACTTCAGGTACTCCTCTCGACTCTTTATCAAATCTACGTTGTATTTTTCGATCGGGCTTAATGTGTCGTTATAGGATGAGTCTGGGAAGTACCACGATTTCTGTTCGAAATAAACACGGAGCTCCTCCTTGGTAAACACATGACCATGTCGTGCAAAAATTTCATTTCTCGCCAAGCCAAGCTCTTCAAGTGAAAGCGGTGCAATTTCACTTTCCGTTAGCCTCCTAACATCACTATGAGGAAAGATAAACTCATTAGTACCGGAAACAGTGGTATTTTCAGTGGAGCCAAATACCTTACTATGAATCACTAATGATAAACTTGCTTTATCTGAACCCGATAATACTGGTATAGAATAACCACATGATCCAGAGTAATCCATTAAATCCGCTTGGGAAAGAGTAATCGGATAGTCAGACACACATCCATTCCCAACTTCAATATTCCATTTTGTCTTTAATTTCCCCGATAAGTCATCAGCAATGAAGTACACTTCTTTTGCCCAATCTTTTAAAGGCAATTGCTCCCCACTATCATAGAGGTCAAAAATTCGGGTCAAATTTCTCGAAGGGATATTATTGGCTTCCAAAAATAAAGTACCATTCCGGTTCGTAATGTCCCACTTGCCAAGCGAAATATCCGAACCTGAAGCATTGATTTTCAAACTGTTCAATTTTCTCGCATAATTTTTAAGAATCGTTTCCTCATCATTTTCTGCTGCCTTTTCTTCCTTAGTGTCAGCCTTTACTGAGTCGCTTTCCGCATCTTTTGCTCCTGATGTTACATCATGAGAAACAGCTTGAGGTTTCGTTTCTTTAAATCCCGTTACAATAAAATAGGCACCAACCAATAATGCTAAAACCCCGACAATTGATAATACTGTTATTAATAGATTGCGATTCTGTTTGTTTTTAGTTTGTTTAACGAAAGTTGTTCTCTCCGTTGCCGAAACATTCCCGGGATACTCAGTCCTTTGACCGCCCACCTTTGTTCCGCAGCCATTACAAAAAACTTGTCCAATCTTTAATTCTTTTCCACAATTCGTACAAAATTTCGCCACTTTAGTATGCTCTCCCTCTTACCTATTTTTGATAAAATTCCTATTATGTAGAATTTCGACATTTTCACCAAAAACCCTACTTCTTCCAGTTTAAAAAAAAGAAAGGCCCATCTAACGATTAGATAGCACCTAAGGTGATAGCCAAAATAATGCCGACTTACAATCATAATCCCCCTTGCTTTTGTCTTATGAAACTAGTAAATTATTGTAGCTATTTGGCTGCGGCAAATCTTTATCTATATTACAAAAATACCAGAAGTAGCATAACTTCTCTATTGTTTTTGAAAAATAAAAAGGACTAGATGTCCTTTCAGATTTCCTCAAACTATTAATTTCTAATCTAATTTTGCTAATTTCCGCTGCAGGTACCTTCTTCTTTCTTCAATATATTTTGCGATAACTCCTGACTCCCTGTCAAAGTCGCCAATATTTTGTTTTTTATAGGGATCCTGTAATACATAAGGCCGAACCAATTTGAGCAGATTTTCAACCTTAGGAATCATAAATTCAACGGTAAATTGATGGTTCATGATGTCTTCAAGGAGGGTTTGATATTGCTTTCGAAAACTCTTTACATCCAGCAGCCGTGCCGTTAAGGTATTAAAGCCGTCTATCGGGACATAATTCGCTTCCATCACTTTTCCGTTTACATCCCGGCCCCAGGTGGCATCATAATCCCACGGAATGACTTCAAATAGACCACTATCTCCATTCCTATAAAGCGCATAGTTATGGACAAACCCATCGTAGTTTGAAGTGAAAATAATTCCCGCTATCCAGCGAAGGTATTTGTCGACATCGACAAAATTCAAAATTCCCTTTTCAAAATCACTTTGGGGGATCGTATTGATTTTATATATAAATTCCTGTAAGTAATAATCCTCTGTTGCGGCCCCGCATTTTCTTTCATAGCCCAATTCCAGTGATTTTTTTGTTTCCTTATCCAAGTCGCTCATCAGTGAAAAATTGGCATCCCCATCGACTGCATAAAAAATACTTCCATCGGGGAGGCTTCTTCTTTTCAAAAAGTTTTCATCCACCGATTCGATTTCTAAATAGACCCCTTCTGCTTTTCCATTTTGCGTTAAAAAAATATGATGTGATTGCGGTGCTAACACGCCGATTTCCGTAAAAAAATCAAATGATAATTTATTCCGGATTAACGATGGGTCCTTGAATTCGGCGTTTAAATGAATTTGTTTCGCTCCTTTGAATTTTGTCGGTTTATAGAAAGAAATTTGATATGACTTTTTCGAAAAATCACGGATATGAGAGCCGCGGTAGCTTAAATCAATTTCAAGCCTTTTCCCCTCCAACGTTAACTGAGCTGGAATCGGATCATCAATCCAAATATCTCTTCTCAGCTCTCTCACATCGTTGGGTTTTATAAACAGCTTATATTGTGGTATTTTTTCAGCCTCGTCCATTTTCAATCCCTCCTCCTTTATTCGTATGTAAGAAAAAAGAAGGATGTCACGTTGAAAGAGCATTTTTTCTGCTAATAGGCTTATGTCCCATACAAAAACAGAACTGGATACGTAAATTGGTAAAAGAAGAGTGAGTTTTATAGACAAATGGTCAGTTAAGTTTTCGTACTCCCTTTTCTATATTTAAAGGAGGTGCTAAAATGGAGGAAATTACACCGGAAGAGATTTCACCGGAGAAGATTCAAAGTGCAGCAGATGAGGTAAGACGCGGCGGTTTTGGGGATTTCATGTTTAGAGACCCTGGCTTTAATCGTGGTGCTTCACGGAGGAGAACGACCAGACAACGAACTTCTAGCCGTGGAACGACTTCACGAAGAAATACTTCCAGACGCAATACATCCGGACAACGTAACACATCAAGAAGGAACACTTCTAGACGTAAAACTTCTAGACGCAGGACGACAAGAAGGAACACGATCAGGCGCAGAAACTGCAAAACCACGATTCAAGGAAATTGGCAAATTGAAAGATGTTGGGATGACAGTAACCAGTCCTATTTTAGGATGAAAAGCAGATAACATTTTAATTATTCAGACAAAAATGGGAAAGGACACGAGGAGCCTTTCCCATTTTTGTTGATCTCGGTTTAATCACCCATTTATATCCTTCTAATTTATGATTTCCAGAATTCTATTTTTTCTCGGGAATCACACAATTCCCATCCGCACAGCTGGCATCATCGGTAGTGGAAAGGTCCTGGAGCATCGGAGAAGCAGATTCTTCCTGCCATACTTTTTGAAGAGCACCGATAAAGGTTTCCGTCGGCTGAGCACCGGAAATCGCATATTTTTGATTAATAACGAAATAGGGAACACCGCGAACGCCGTATTGCTGGGCAAGGGATTCATCCTGGCGGACATCAGCGGCAAAAGCATGTTTATCATTCAGGATCGTTACTACCTCTTGCCGATTTAAACCTGCATCTTCAGCAATGTCTGCCAAGGTTTCAAGATCGCCAATATGCTTCGATTCTGCGAAATAAGCATGTAAAAGCTTTTCAGAGACCACTGCTTCTTTCCCTTGTGTTTTCGCAAACTTGGCCAAACGATGTGCATCAAAGGTATTGGTAGGCTTCATTTCATCAAAATTGAAGGTTAAGCCAACTGTTGCTGCCTGAGAACCAACACCTTGATTTGCTTGTTTAGCTTTTTCAAGACTCATGCCATATTTTTTTGCTAATACTTCGTGAATATTTTCTCCACTATTCTTTGACGAATTTGGATCGAGCTCAAAACTCTTGAATTCAACTTCAACTTTATCCTTATCTGGAAATTGACTTAATGCCTCTTCTAACCTTCTTTTCCCGATATAACAAAATGGACAAACATAATCGGACCAAACTTCAATTTTCATCTCAATACACCTCATTTTTCTACGGTTAGCTATTATAGTAACACAAGGTGCTTGAAAAACATGAAAAGTTGCTTAATGAAAAAACGGGAAAAAGTGCCCTGTACATTCATACGGGCACTTTTGTGATTTTTTACATGCTATTCTTTCTCATGCTCAAACTCATCTTCCAATCTTTGAATCTCTTCGATTGATTTTTCAAGGGCAGCTTGCGGACCTTTGAAATGCTTCTTGTAATAGCCTAAGTCCATGATAATCAAGATAATAAACATCCCGCCCAAGGCATATGCTGCCATTTGGTTTGGCGGGATCACCATCATGATGGAAATGAAGAGAATCCAGATGATACTGAGAATATTAATCGGCTTGCTCCATTTTCCAAGACTCCAAGGACCGTAATGCTTTCGTAAAAAGATTCCTTTTGCCTCGGCTTCCAATTTAAGATAGATTGGAATGCCGTAAGCCACATACAAGCCAACGACACTGACCCCGGTCAAGAAGGCAATCGTCGAATATCCGGCGTTAGGGTTTAGGATTTTTGTGAGATAATCAATTAATGCTAAGGCAAAGGAAAGGATTACGGCCAGCCAAATCGCTTTTGCCGGAGTACGGAATTTGCGGCTGATTTCTGCCCAATGATGGCTGAACGGCATACCCTTGTCTCGCGAAAACGCATACATCATCCGTGAAAATGAGGTAATTGACGAGAGACCGCAGAAGAACATCGCAAAAGTGACGAGCCAGAGAACGATTGACCCGAAGGTACCGCCCAACGCCTGACTGATAACATAGATAAAGGCGTTGTCAGAGTTAACCGCACCAGCCGCATCGTGAATCGAAAGGGTCACGAAGGCAAGCATGATAAAGCCAAAGACGAAGGAAAAGGCCACTGAATTGTATATCCCCCACGGGGCACGGACACGCGGATGAACGGTTTCTTCAATCGTATGTGCCGATGCATCATAGCCGGTAAATGTCCATTGCGCCTGTAATAATCCAATTAAGAAGGCTAAGAAATAGGGCTTATCGGAAAAAGTTTGCCCGACCTGGAATAAGTAATCAATTGGCTGCAAACCGTTTTTTGTAAAAAACGCCAAACTAACAACCAAAATAGCGACGACAAGCATATGATACCAGGCTGAAAAGTCATTTAATTTCGCAACGATTTTAATTCCGACGTGGTTGAGGATTCCGTGTAATAGAAGAATTACGCCAAAGACAATTAGAATGGTAGTATCGGTGGAAGTATAACCAAAGACTGTTGCTAATAGTGGGTCAGCGAATAAGGCGCATGAGTAATCAATTCCCGCTACAATTCCGATTTGACCGATAAGATTAATCCAAGCGGTATACCAGCCAATCCTTCTTCCTTTTAGAGTGGCGGCCCAGTGGTATAAGGCACCTGCGGTTGGAATCGCTGACGCAAGTTCAGCAAGTGAGGCGGCAACTAATAGCACGAAAAAGGCGACAATCGTCCAGCCAAAGCCCATCATCCCCGGTCCGCCGTAGGTTAATCCATGACCGTATAAGGAAACGGCGCCTGTTAAAATAGAAATAATCGAAAACGAGATAGCAAAGTTTGAAAAGCCGCCCATGTCACGCAGCAGTTCTTGGGCATAGCCATACCGGTTTAGCTGCTTTCGATCCTCCAACATTTGCTGGTCTTTATTTTTCATCCCTTTCTCCCCTCTCTAGTTTAATTTCTTACATCTTTATCAACAAAGATTTCATGTTCATCTTCTTTAAAGGCACGCACGTTTTTATTGGCATTCAAGCCAATGGCAGTGCCGACGCAAAGGGTAATTACCACTAAAGCGAAACCGATAAATACCTCCATTTAACTCCCCCTCCTTTCTATTGTTTTTGCTATAATTCCAGTTTCACACCGCTTGCTTTTTGCTCAAACATTTTTTGTAAAACAGTGCCGATATGGGCACCAGCCTCAACTGGCGGGGTGCCCAGCGGATGAATATTCGAGATGACATTGCGGTCCGATTCGACAATCCCTTTTCGGGGCCGATAACACATATAGGCACTCATTGAGCTTGCCGAAACCAGCCCCGGCCGTTCGCCAATCAGGAGAACAAGTACCTCCGGCTCAAGGATTTCACCAATATGATCCATACACGCGACCCTGCCCCCTTTAACAAAAAAAGGAGTCCCACAGGTCAGATTGTTAAGTTGCAATGAATCTAGTAAGGCGGGATAGACATCCTTTAAATTGGTTTCTACGGCACTGGCGCTCAGCCCATCCGAGACGACAATTTGCACCTGCGGCCGGTGCCGGCACCGCTCCGTTATGGTTTGGATGGCCGCGTCGGTTAGCACCCTTCCCTTATCCGGCCTTTTCAAATAAACTTCCTTGTTCTCATAGCATGTTTCCACTGTGAATAACGCGAATTCCTGCAAATAGTTTTCGAGCACCTCGCCGCCGACTGCATCGATGGCGGCCGCATGGTCGAATTGCAGCTTTAACATCGTTTTCGTCAGCGGGCGGGTGCCAGTTCTCCAGACGCCAATCCGCGCCGGGGTTGAAGCAGTCAAGTCCGAAACTCCTTCCTGAAAAGCAGGCTTCGGAATGGAGGTTTTCCAATCTTGTTCGGTAAATATGAGTCCGTTGTCATCTGGATCTGCTCTATTCTCTATTGGAAATTTCGCTTGCAGCTGCTCCATTACCTTTTGAACAATCAATTCAATTTGTCTTTCCTTCAAAAATGCTCGCCTCCTTTCGATAATTATGCTTGTTCGACAGTTGTGGTGTCTTATCCGACAGTTGGGGTAATCTTGGCGACAGTTAACACCCTGCACGACAGTTGGAGCACTCTGCACGACAGTACGCCACCAATACCTCGGATCAATCTATATAAATATGGTCGGGTCCCCAGCCCGCTCCGTTAATCTCCCGTTCTCGATAATCCCCATTTTCTCGAGCCATTTCTCAAAATGAGGTGCAGGTCTTAGGCCGAGTACGCTGCGTACTGAGGCGATATCATGAAAACTCGTAGATTGATAATTGAGCATGCAGTCATCCGCCATGGGTACACCAATGAGGAAATTTACCCCTGCGGAACCCAGCAAAATAGCGAGGTTTTCCATATCATTTTGATCGGCTTTCATATGGTTCGTATAACAAACATCGACCCCCATCGGAATACCCTGGAGCTTCCCCATAAAATGGTCCTCGAGTCCTGCCCTAATGACCTGTTTGCTGTTGTATAGGTACTCTGGTCCAATAAAGCCCACCACCGTGTTCACGATAAATGGTTTATATTTTTTGGCGAGGCCATAGCATCTCGATTCGAGCGTCACTTGGTCAATGCCGTGATGGGCATCGGAGGACAACTCTGAGCCCTGTCCGGTTTCAAAATACCAAAGATTCGGCCCGTGGGAAGTGCCTTCTTTTTGAATTAATTCATTTGCCTCGTTTAAGAGATCGATACTAATTCCAAATGCCTTATTTCCAGCCTCCGTGCCAGCTAAGCTTTGAAAAAGCAAATCAGAGGGAGCGCCATTTTTGATTGCCCGCATCTGCGTCGTCACATGCGCTAAGACACAGTTTTGCGTCGGGATTTGGAATCTGTCTATTTCCTCTCTTGTCATTTGTAAAATTTGCTTCACACTTTCAGCCGTATCAATGACCGGATTAATGCCGATAACAGCATCGCCGATTCCATAGCTTAAGGCCTCATAAAGTGAGGCTTTGATTCCTTGGATGCTGTCTGTTGGATGGTTCGGCTGTGCCCTGCCGGCGAGAGTACCTTTGTGGCCAATTGGGTAATTACACTGGGCAACGACTTCTATTTTTGATGCAGCTTGGATTAAATCCATGTTGGACATAATTTTGGCGGCAGCAGCAGCCATCTCACTCGTCAGCCCTCTGCGGATACGGCTGATTTCAATGTTTGTCGTGTTATCCGATAGGAGTGTTTCGCGGAGCTCGCTTACGGTCCAGTTCGCGATAGATTGAAAGATTTTTTCATTGATGGATTCCTCAATCAAACGTGAAACCTCGTCCACTTCAGGTGCCAGCACAGGGTTGTTGCGAATATCGCTAAGGGTTAATTCCGAAAGCAGGTGCCGAGCGGCGAGCCGCTCCTGGGCATCATTCGCAGCAATACCGGCAAGCTGGTCCCCAGACTTTTCCTCATTCGCTTTAGCAAGAATTTCTTTCAAGTCACGGAATTGATAAGTTTTATGGAGTAAAGTTATCGACGATTTCAAATTATCACCTCCCATTAAAAAACCCTAAGAAAACGCCAATGTTTTGACAACTACCGGTACCAATTCGTCATTCAACGGCGCGCCAATATCAATATAATCACCATGTTCGATCCCAATTTGATCAATACAAATTACTTGATACTTCGTTTGCAGCCGTAATGCCTGCCCTAGGGCCTTGGCCATATCATTTTCACATACGACAGCAAGCACCTCCGCACGAGGGAAATGCTTCGAATACAGATTGCCAATCATACCTGCGAATTCCTTGAGCTTTAAGTACGATAAATAGAGTGTGCCGCCTAAACCAATTGCAATTGGCAAGCGGTCATTCCCCCCAAACCATTCCTTTCCCTTTAAAAATGCCTGTTCAATCTCCAGTTCAAAATCCATTTCCGTTAAGGCCGCCTTCACAACAGGAATATTCCGTAATGGCAGGAGCTCCGGTTGAATGGAAATGGTCGCCCCGCTTAGCCTTGTAGTTTGCGTTCCAGCCCCAATAACGGTTGCGCTCGATGTCTGTCCCGCCTCCACCACACTAAAATGATACCTTTCTACCGCCTTCATTAACTCACTTGCCAAAAGCGGACCGATGTCGTTAAATTTTGCCACATCCTCCAATGTCGCGGGTGGTTCTTCCAATGCTAGCCGCCCCACTCCCCCAGAAACCATGACCTCGTGAATTCTCGGTAAAGCCTGGCAGGATGTGCTGTGGATCAAGCTTTCTAGTGAGGAAATTGATTTTCCCCCTGATAACACATCAAGTAAATCGGCGCATAGTGCTGATGTGATTTCGACCAGCTTCGGCAGCGACAAGCGCATGCCCTTTTCTACTTGAAATTTTTTTAAAAATAGCCATGGTTTCAAAGACGGTGATACCGTTAAAACCTCACCAAGTGAATTAATCTCAATCAATCGTCCGCCAATATGAAAGGTGATGGTTTCAAGCACTTTTCCCTGCTGAAAAACAACAACATTCGCCGTACCGCCGCCAATATCAATGTTCGCAATTGCCGCCCTCGATGATTGCGAATGCCTAGCCGCCCCTGAACCTTTTCCTGCTAACACGGCTTCCAAACTAGCGCCGGCTATTGCGACCACAAAGTCTCCGGACCGTTCCGCTAAATAATGAATCAGGGCATCGGCATTCTTTTTGATTGCCGTTTCTCCGGTTATGATGACAGCTCCTGATTTAATGTCTGAAAGTGTTAGACCAACTTGCTGATACTCCTTCTCAAGCCAGGAAACCAGCGGCGGCAGATCAATTTCCTCTTCATTTTTTAATGGAGTGGAAATAATCTCACTTACATATGTGATTTTGCGTTCAATGATATCGAACTGCGGCAGTGAAAAATGGCTCGATACCCGGCCCAGCGTTAATTCGCTCATCATAAATTTGGATGTACTTGTACCGATATCAATGCCAACACTTTTGATTACTACAGTGCTCAAACGCACCTCACTCCCAATCACAGTGTCTAAACTTTTTTCAACTCATTTTTGCTGCTTTATTACCATCCAGAATCGAAATTTCCATATCCATTATTATTAAATCTGGATTTTCCCGTTAACCTTCCTGCTCTGAAAATTTGTCCCACTTCGTTGTGATGAAGTTTGTACCATGTTATTCGAACTATTCAAATAATATTCACCAAGAATGGATGTTACGGTGCTGAACAATGCCGCTACAGATATTTCTGGATGGCTGTCCTCAGCTCTGAAATTCCCTTTAAAGTAACGGACGATACGTGAAAAATCTCATTTTGCGCTAGAACTTGTCTTAAAAGTTTCTCTGCCTTAGCCAAATTCGCATCCGGATGATCAATCTTTGTAATCACCCCTAATGGGATAATCGGAAAGCCCTGGGCAAAATTGGGAGGCAGAATCTGTTGAAGCCTTGTGGCATCTTGAATCACGAGCAATACCCGCGCCTCCAGCGATGTCGCCAACAGCGATCGGTAAAACAGCGGATTTTCGCTATATTCACCAGGCGTGTCGATAATCCAATCGTTGTAACTGAGTGCTTGCGTTTTTAGCACAGGTGACGAATCCTCCAATAGACGCTTCGTTAAAGTCGATTTCCCTGACCCAATCGGGCCAATCATCATCACTTTGCCTTTTTTCATGACCGGGTAATCTCCGCTGGTTCAAATTTTAAATGCCTGCTTAAAAATTGATTAATGGCTTGGATGGCCATGTCTACGTCGGATACTGTACCGCAAATGACCAAGGAACCGGTAAATCGGTCAAGGTAGCCAATTTCGATAGCGGCGGCTTTTGTAGCAATATCTGCGGCAATGATCGCGGTTTCCGTAGGCGTTAACGTTAAAATCCCAATCGCACCGGCCTGCCCAATTCCAAGTTTTGAGTACAATGCTTCATCGGGATTGGCGATGATATGAGCTAATGTCAGCTGTTTCCCGGGAACATACTCTTGGATGACACGCTGCTTTTTCTCTAACATTTTTTTCAACACCTTTTTAAAAAGCTAAAATGAATTATGGGGGGAATGCGCAATTTTCTTAACGGTATCAGCAAACGCTTCTGCTGCCGCCGCACAGGACGATTGGCTGCCTGTTAACAGCCCGCCGCCGTAGTTAGTTTCCGTTGGCGGTCCATAAAAGACACAAAGCCTTACATCGGCTGCCTTCAAAGCAGCATCCAAACCAACCATTGCTTCAAGCGGCGGAGCAATTAAGTAGGCTAACGGTTCGCCTGGATTAATGCCTGCCATTTTTGACAAATACGTTCCTGTCCGTGAAATGGTATGGGCAAAATAGGCATGATCACCTGCCTCGTCAACGGCATAAAACGCCGGTCCCTCATTGATTAGCTGAACTGCCGCCTCAATGCCGCTTTTTACCTCTGAAGGTGTTTCTCCACCTAAAATACCTATAAACTCCCCTGATAATGGACCGGAAGCATGGGCTGCCCCGGCATAAAAGGACTTCGCATAAACGACCTCTACCGCTGCCATCTTCGTTGCCTCATCTAACGCGGTATAGCCGACATCATCGCTCGTACTTGTTACGAGACCTAAACTTTTAATATTGGCGGGTACCTTTAAGGCCTCTCTTAAACCATCATCAATGTTGGGAATGATTTGACTTGCAAGGGCAAAAGCCGGAACTCGTTTGACATCCATTTTCTTCACCTCCTAAAAAAATGCCTTGATGACAGTACTAGACTCCAACCAAGGCAGCATTTCTTATTTCTATTCGCTTATATTAATAAAGTCTATTATTTAATGGCTAATTTATGACTTTTATTTAACTCGTACTGCTTAGAGTGAAATCGGAAATAACAATAAAGTTAATGAAAAGATAGAGAGAAACACAAAAAGAGCACCATTGTGCTCTTTCCTCATTACTATTAAAAATTCTTTATATATTTTTAGCTGCCATCAACAGCCGTCAACCTATCCGGTAATAGGAAATAGAGAAATCCTTCCGACACTTGTTCCCCCGTCACTGCTTCCCAAGCACCCTTATAGAATGCAAGCTGGCTGCTATAGAAGACCTGCAATTTTTCATAGTCTTCCATATTCTTAGCCCGGTCTGTTTTGTAATCCACGATGGTCCAAGAACCATGCCTTTTGTAGATTAGGTCAATTGTTCCTTTGACAAAGAATGGATGCTTATCTTCTGGATTCTTTGTAATTAGCGGATAAAGTTTGTGACCCTTTTCGACCTTTAATGTAAACGGTACCTCTGTCAGTACTTCTTCTGCTGTTTGTAAATTTCCCCAAAGCTCTGACTTCTTAAGATTTTGCAGATAGGTTTCAACCTCCGCTTCTCTCGCTACCGGAAGCTTAAATTTATTCAAAGCCGTTTTCAGATAATGGGTCAGGTCGCAGCCTTGAACCGCTTTTTCGAACACATCATGAATGAGCGTCCCCCAGTCTTTTCCGCCGCCGGATTCCCGTTCAATGGTGATTTCACTATAATCCTTGCCCTTTGTCGGTGTCCAAAGATCATAGCTCTTTTCACTGCTTAAATCAATCCAGACGTGTTTGCTGTTGGTTTTGGACTGGAAATCTCTTAAGGTTATTTCCGATTGAGGGTTCTTTCTTTCAACTGTATCTAACTCTGGAATTTCCAATTCTTCGATTGTTTCCATTTCCAAAAGTGTGTTCCAAGGGTTTTTCTTGTTACCGCCGTTTGCGCTAATAATCAATGCCTTCTCGGCACGGGTGGAGGCGACGTAAATAATCCGCAGCTCTTCTTCGCTTAAGTACATTAATTCCTCCGCCTTATGTGCTGCCCAATTAAGCGGTATCGCCATCTCTTTTGATTGGTAGCCGGTATCGACTGTAAACGTGAAGAATCCTTTCGAGGACAAGTCCTCTCGTTTAATATGCTTTGATAAGAACGATTCAGGGCTAACCGCTTTTGCCGGGTGGGCCAAAAAGACAATTGGTGCTTCAAGGCCCTTGGCTTTATGGACATTCATGATTCGAACCGCATCAGCCTCTTCCTCAAGGTTTGCCACAACGGTTTTTTCAAAAATCATCTCTGTAAGCGTTTCTAAAACCTGTTTATAGGTTGTATTTCCTGCTGCCTCCTGCTTCCTTAGGGCTTCTATCACTTGCAGCAAGCTTTTATACATGCGTTTACCGCGGCCCTTTGTTAACAGTAATGGATAGAATCCTATCTCTTCGCTGATTTTTTCGATGGCAGCGGTTGGTGAAAAGGTAAGAATCTGCTTTTGGCAGTGCTGTAATTTGCTTAAGGCTAATGCAAATTTAGATTTCACATCTGCGGATAGTCCGTCCGGTATGTCTGCATATACCGAAAATATCCCCTTGGCATGCTTCCACTGATACAATTCCTCGTCACTTATGCCGAAGAATATCCCCCGTAAAACAGCTACAAAGCCGACTTCATCCGTCGGGTCCAAGAAGGATTTTAAAAGTATCCACAAATCCTGGAACTCCCGTGTCTCACCAAGGATGACTTCACCGCTGATACTGACCGGAATCCCGATATCTTCAATCAGTTTCGCATAGGTGGCAACTCCGTCGTTGTATCTTGTCAGCACCATGAAATCCTTAGCTCGATATCCTTGCATCATTAGATTGTGAATCGTCAAAGCAATGTTCTCGGCATCCTTTAAAATAATCTCTTCCTTCTTTTTAACATCTGCCGGCACTGACAGTAATTTAACCCCCGAAAAGCTATTTCCCTCATCCTCATGATAGGAAATCAGCGGACGGTAGGCTGCTTGATAAACGGTTTCTACTACCGGTAAATGCTTTTCAAAAACGGAATTTAACGGTTTCGTCACGGTGTCAAGGGTGCGGAAATTCGTTGTCAACTGCAATACCTCACCCCCATGCTCCTCCATTAACTGCTTAACTCGGTTATATGTATCAATGTCCGCCCGGCGGAATCGATAAATCGCTTGCTTTGGGTCGCCAACCACAAATAGCGAACCTGGTTTCGGTTTACAGCTGGTCCAGGTTTTTTCCGTGCTATCTTCACTGGTTAAATAGAACATGATTTCAGCTTGAAGCGGGTCGGTATCCTGAAATTCATCGACAAGTAAGAAGCGATATTTCCCTTGGAAGTACCTGCGGACCTCACGATTTTCTTTTAGCAATTTTGATGTATGCATCATTAAATCTTGAAAATTTAATAGCGACCGTTCCTTTTTCAGCTGCTCATAGGATTGTACCGCCCCTTTTAGGAAACTGACAATCATCGGGTGACAATGTTCTTTCCATGCCTGGACGAGCGGCTTGATATTTACCTCAAAGGCTGCGGTGATTTTCTCTTCATAATATTGAGCGTCTTCTTTTGATGGCCAGCGGTTATAGGTTGGCTTGAGATTTTTTGCAAATAAACTAAAAATGCCGATGATGTCCTTATCCTGCAATGAGTCGATGAATCTTGTCTTTTGACAAGCAGTTACGACGGCTTTCTGGAGGGCATCATAGCCTTTTAGCGGCTCCGCATCTGGAACGAACTTTTTCGCTTCCTGAATCAGCATCATGAAATATTCGTAGTCCTTATGCAGCTCCGGCTTCGATACTGTTTCCGCCACCCACGCAACATCGGAATATTCCTTTAATTCCTTCAGCCATGGAAAAATATCATCCACGTTAATCCCTAACTCGGCGATTTCCCTAAAATGATGTGAGTCCTGATCCATTAATTCCTGCAAATAGAGCTGCCATGCTTCTGCTAAAATATCCAAATCATCGGCTTCTTCAAGTTCCTTAAAGGTCAAATCTAAATGGGCTTCGATTGGACGCTCGCGCAGGAGTTTAGCACAAAAGGAATGGACAGTTCCTAAAAAGCACCGTTCCAAGTTTTGCAGCGCCTCCCCTAAACGATATTCAGCATCAAGGTCCGTTTCCTTTTTCCAGGCTTCCTCTAATTTTGCTTGAAAGCGGACCTTTAGTTCGTCCGCCGCTTTTCTTGTAAAGGTGATGGCGACAATTTCTTGGATTTCAGCGGTTCCGGTATGGATGAGGTTCACCATTCGCTCGACTAAACTTGTTGTTTTTCCCGAACCGGCACCGGCTTCTACTAAAAAATTGGTGCCGAGCTTGGATATAATCTTGTCGCGTGCGGCCTGGTCCTGAATAACCTTAGTCATAGGCTCTTACCCCCTTTAGCTTCTGATTGGATTGTTTCAATTTCAGCATTTCTTTATCATAAAAATGCCGGCGGCAGACTAGCTTAAGCTCGCAGAACTTACAATCATTTTCATCATCGGTCATTTCAAAATGACCGTTTTTAATGACATCAACTAATTTTTCAAGAATATCTAAGCCCCTTGTTCTAAGGGTGCTATTCTGCTTTCTTGTAAACCGCTCGGCCATCCCTTTCACGGTTGGAAAATAATACGAGCTTTCTTCCACTGCCCCGGCACCAAGATTTAAGTGCTGTTCAATCGCTAAAGCGTATATCAGATGCTGAAGCTGACGTCCGCCACTAAATGCGCCATTTTGCTTATAACTGTAGGTGCTCCCCGTTTTATAATCGATAATGTGGTAGCTGCCATCGTTCGCTTGATCGACGCGGTCAATAATTCCCGAGATTTTTACTTTCCCTGATGGAAGTGTGATAATGGCTGGGACAGTTTCGCCGATGCCAAAGGAATATTCAAAGTGAAGCGGATTGTAATTTTCGCAGTGACGCTCCTCTTCTTTCAGAAAAATTTTGCAGCAGGCCAAAATATCGTTTAACTCACGAATGTAAACTCTGTCATTTGGCGGCGGCAGATTTTCTTTATGCTGTTCGACTAGATTAACTGCAATCGCTAAGATTTTGTCCACATGTAAGGCATAGGCAGGCTTGGCTTTTTCCCCCTTTAATTGCTTATAGAAATTTTCAAAGATGCTGTGGATCAGGCTTCCCCGTGTCGCTGGGTCGAGCCATTTGTTGGCATCAAACGAAACATCCTCAATTGGTCTTATTCTCAACACTTCCTTTAAAAAATAGGAATACGGACATTTCGCGAGAGTTTCAAGTTTGCCGGCAGTCATGGTTTTCTCCGGATTAAGGCGGGGATCATACTGCGCTTTATCAATTTGCACGAGTCCGTCGAATTCCGAAAAATTGTTAGTATGGCGAGCAGTTTCAGCTTCCATTCCATCTTTAACATTTTGAAAATGGTTTAATATCCCTTCCGTTAGTTGAACAGTCTCGAAGCTGATTAATTTTTCATCCCAATAGTCCTTTTCTTCAAAAATATCATTAGCAATGATGGTGGAAGGCAAGGATGCTAACTCTTTGAATTCGGCGTCTTTATTGCCAGCGATTAATCGATAACACTGCAAAAAAACAAAGGCTGGGTTAACGGTACGATTAGCATTGATATCAAAATTACAGCAGCTGACTGTTACCGTACCTGTCGATTGCGCCAAAACCTGTAATAGTGTATATAAGTTCATCTGGCCTTTTTCCCGCAGTAATGGCAGCTTGTTTCCTAACTGAATCCGCTCCATGTCCAGCAGTAACGGGTCTTCACTGGAATTGCCAGGGAACTTTTTATTATCTAAGCCCGCGATAAAGACAGTTGTCCGGCTATTGTAAATGCCATCTCTATAGGAAGAGACATGCAGATGACCTGGTTTTGGACGTGATTGGTTAATCCGAACGGATAGCAGTAAGTCCTTCACCTTTTCAAACACGTCGTAGCTTGATAACGATTCATCCGCATACGGGATAATCTTATCGATTTCATCCAACAAGGAAACGTTCGAAATTTCATCAAGAGCGGAGCTCATTTTACTATTATTTCTGAGAATATAGGAGAATCCAGTTAAGCATGTTTTATAGTTGATTGTATTATCTAGGGGCGGAAGCTTTTTAAAAAGGGACGCAAACCAATGCTTTAACCATGAAAGATCTTTCAGGCGGTTTTCATAGGAAGGATTTTCTTTCACTTGCAACTGCTTTTCACCCAGCCGGTCGATTTCCATTTCGAGATGTGTTAGGTAGCGTTCCTGCGCCCAGCCAATTTGTAAATCGCGGAGTAATCTTGCGATTTTTGATTTAGAAGGAGCATCTTCACCAAGTACAATCAAGCCCTCATTCAATAAATCAAGAAAGGCTTGGACACTATAATTGGACTGAATCCAGCCTATTAATCCGGAAACTAACCGTCCCGGGCGGCTGAAAGAAACCGGCAGTCCCTCGCCAAAGGTAATTGGGATGTCCAGCTTTTGTGATAGGTGATAAAAAAGCGTTATGTAAGAATCATTGTTTGTATAATAAACAACGCACTCATCAAGTGGTGCCTTTGTTGTTTTAATTTTTTCTAAGATTTGTTTAACTTCTATTTCCTCTGTTTTTGCGGTAAAAATACATAAGTCCAGCTCACCGGTTGCTTCTTCCTGCTGATAGAGAAAGCTTAGCGAAGTCGGTTCTCCTGTTCGAATCGAACCAATGCTTGTCCCCTCCGGTGTATTGATGCCATAAACAGGTGCGAGCGGCAGTTTATATCCAGACCCAGGTATCATTTCACGAAGGAGTTGTTCTTCGAGGTATGAAAGATTTAGGCCGGATTGTAAAATATAAGTTGCCTTTTCATCGATTTGCGCGAATTCCAGTGCTTTAGCTATAAGAGCTGCGTTGTCAGAAAATTGATGGGTGGTTAAGACCTTTTCATATTCAGAAAGGATTTCATATACATCTTCCGCCTTATCTCCTGTGATGAAAGCATCCTTTTTCAACGTGTCTTTTGTATATCCAGTTAGTCGTAATGTTTGAATGGTTGTATAAATGGCATGGCAAAAGGAAGGCGTAATCTCCATTTCGCGGAAGTACCGAAGCCTGCCTTGTTCCTTCAGTTCCGTAAGCAATGTTGAAGTAAAATGGACCCCGACGGTATGATCCAAACTATTTAGCGGTTGGTCTGTATGCAGCTCTACTAGGTTCTTGGCAAGATCATGGACAGTTTTATACTTCAAATTGATTGCCTGATGGCCTTCCTTGATAAACGCCTCATTGATTTGTTCCCCAATGGCATGGGAATCAACGATAACGATTTTTTCTCTTAGGGGAAAGTTAGTGCAAATTTGACTTAATTCATCTACTAGGAAAAGCATCGGAAACCTCCTATCATCTCTAAATTCTTGTCTCGAGTATATCATTTTTTTCCACTAGATGTATCCAAGTATTTACAATATTTGAACCCCAAGATGAACATAAATTTTTAAATGTTGGTAATAATAACCTCGATTAACATTGAAAGGATGGGATGTTTGATGTCGTTAGAATGGTTTGACAGAGTATGTGGAGAATTGCAAGAACACCTGGAGTCTATTTGTGATGAATATGATCAGGTTGGCCAAATGACAATTGAAAGAGCGGCTAAACATCCGAGGATTGAGTTTTTCGTCGATACCGCTGATGTCGATACCGAAGAGCTTGACCGTGAATATTTCTGCTCGCTGTTCTTTGACCCGCAAAATGAGGAATTTTATATTGATACCTTCGATGCTGACAGCGGACTTACGGCGAAAATCATCCTTTCAGACATTGAAGACATTATCGACGAAGTCCATGGGAGTCTTCATGATTACATGAACGGCGATGACGACTATTCAGATGATGGCGTCTACCCCCAGTCAAATGATGTGTTCGACGATGTGGAGGTTTTTGAATCCGATGACGAAGAAGGGGAATATTATCAGGCTGAACAACTCAACAATAACGACATTTTTGAAGAAATTGACGTTGACTGGTCCACTCCTGAAGTTACTGCCTTTAAGCATGCAGATGAAGTAGAAGTTACCTATCAATTTGGGGTTGTTCAAGCGACAGGAGACGGCGTCCTTAAACGGATCAACCGAATCTGGACAACCGAAGACGAGTTGATTAGAGATGAATCCCATTTTATTTTTAGCAAAGAAGAAGCTAGTACCATTATTGCGATGATTGCCAGCCACATGGACCAACTAAGCGAGTTTGATTTTGCCGATAATCCATAAAGAAAACAAGGGAGCATGCCATTTGGATGCTCCCTTTCCTTAATCAACTGTATAATCAATTTCAATCAGATCCCAAGCAGTGATTATCCCTAGCGGCGCCTCGTCGGTTTTGCCGTTTTCCGTAATAAGGACGCCTTCTAATTTCCGTTTCTTTTTATGTGCTTTTTCGAAAATATTTTCAACCTCAAAAATATTTATCTCTTTTGGAACGATTTCAATCATAAGTTCTTTTTGATAATTCATTATATCCCAAACATGGATATCGGATAGATTTACTAGACCGCTCTCCATATTTTGCGCCATCCATTTAACAATCGATCCTGCCGTCAAAAGCCCGACACATTTTTTATTTTTATAGATTGGAAATTTGGAATAACCATGTTCCTTTATCGCTGCTGTCACTTTCAAAATGCTGTCATGATAATCAAAATAAACCACATGTTTCGTGGCGATGGAAAGTGCGTAATTAGGGCGGCTAAACACATTGGCGATTTTTTCAATATGGGAAACCACTTTTGCGTTGGGCTCTGCAATATAAAAGCCTACCTCCATTTTTTCATGGACGATTGCATTTCGTAGTCTAGCATATTGCTCCAGATCTTTTTTATAGGTTTCAATGATTTGATATTTTTTTGCCCCAACCTTGACCAAAACTACAAATCTATCATCATTAATTTGCACAATATCCCTCAAAGCATCGTGTACCTGGTTGTATGCTACCTCAAACCGTTCTGACAATAATGGCCCTTTTTTATTCATATTCATTTTGCGCTCCTATTTCAGTGCTTTTCTTCCTTACTATTATCTAATCATTATTTCGATAGAAAAATCAATACTTGAATAGTAAAAACATCTGCTGACAAAATGAAAAGACCACCCTTTTAAAAAGGACAGTCCTTTGTATTGTATGAATTTTCATCCGGTTGGTAACTTTATTTTATCAATTATGGTTGATAAATAGCTTTTTACGGTCCCATTGATGGTACTTTGCTGTGTTGTGCAATCCATTTGGCCTTGCCCATCGCCCGGTACCCGTTCGGTAGGATTGGATTCTTTGTCGATTAATTCGGGGGAGTAAATTCGCTCACCATTCATAATGCTGCGAATCGAACAGGCTAACTCCTCACTTGGACTATCCTTCAATAAATAACCTCTTACATCCGCTTGTAATACCCGTTCAAAATAACCGGTCCTAGCAAAGGTGGTAAAAAGAATCACTTTGCACCCAAATTGCTTTAAAGCGTCTGCTGCCTCAAGTCCGCTCATTTCCGGCATCTCTATATCCATGATACAAACATCCGGCTTGAAACGACTCACTAGAGCAAGGGCCTCTTCTCCATTTCTCGCCTGACCAACCACTTCCATATCATCTTCCAAATTGAGGAGGGAACCGATTGCCTCTAACAGCATTTCCTGATCCTCAGCAATTACAATTCGAATCATCCCAGTTCTCTCCTTATCCGGCAGCACTTTATAAGCTAAGACTCCCTTAAAAGGGAGTCTGCGAAAATGGTGCGATTATAGCTCAGGTTTCGCTTGAATGGAAATCCTGCTTTTAGTTAAAGATTTTATTTCTTTAAAGGTCACAAAATTCTTTCTCTCCTCATCCCATAGGCGGAAACGGAGTGACTTCAAGCTAGTTGCAAGAGTGATGGTTGGTACGTTTTGTAATGGAGGCGTATTCTCGTGCGCCTCTTCCAGTTTATAGTTTGGCACCCTAGGGCTTAAATGGTGCACATGGTGATAACCAATATTACCAGTTAGAAATTGCATCAGTTTTGGAAGCTTATAGAACGAACTTCCTTCCACTGCCGCTTTCACGTACTCCCACTCTTTATCTTCTTCAAAATAAGAATCTTCAAAAGTGTGCTGTACATAAAACAGCCAAATGCCTGCAGCTCCTGAAATCATGAAAATCGAGCCCTGTACTAATAGAAACGACTGCCAGCCGACTGCCCAGCAGAGTAATCCAATTAATGCAACGATTAATACATTCGTTAAATAGGTGTTCATGCGTTCTTTCTTTTTTGCACCTTTACGGTTAAATCTATTTTTTAAAAGGAAAACATAAATCGGTCCTAATCCAAACATCACGAATGGATTGCGATAAAAACGATAGGCTAGACGAAGTCTTAGTGGTGCGGCTAAATATTCGTCTACTGTAAGCGTCCATATATCTCCTGTACCCCGCTTATCCAAATTCCCACTTGTTGCGTGATGAACGGAATGCTCATGCCCCCATTGATCAAACGGGAAGATGGTTAAAACTCCCATGGCTGTTCCAACGATGCGATTGAGACGGCGGCTTTTAAAAAAGGAATGATGGGTACAATCATGAAAAATAATGAAAATCCGTGTTAAAAAGCCTGCGGCTATCACAACGGGAACAAGCGTTAACCAATAAGATACGGAAAGGCTTATATACGCTAGGATCCATAAGATAATAAATGGTCCGACCGTGTTGATGATCTGCCATACACTTTCCCTTGTCGTTGATTTTTCAAAAGGTGCAATTTGCTTTTTCAAAGTTTTCGTGTTTTGTAAGGTCATTTTATTCGAATTCCCTTCCTTATATGTGTTGTTAATTCGAATTATAAAGGAAGGGAGTTGGACTTGTTAGTAGCAGGTGTCATGTGCTGGGTATGACGAATGTCATGTCCAAGACGATTTTAATGTTCATACGCAGTAAAACGCTTCCATTTTTTTTTACATATAAACCTAAAATATCGATGAAAATACCTTCAATACAAGGAAAATCATGAATTTGCTAACAGCTGAACGATTCGGTCCTCAATTTTTTTTCCTTTTTCTTCGTCCAGCAAATTATTTAATAAAATCGAAAAAATTATTGTTTGCCCACTTTTTGTTTCCAGATAGCCTGATAACGAACTGACAGTAGAAATGGTTCCCGTTTTCGCTTGGACTTTTCCTTGAACTTCTTGATCTTTCAAGCGATTTCTTAGTGTGCCGCCGACCATCTTTTCTCGTGCACCGGCCACAGGTAAGGAATAAAGATAGTGGGGAAACCACTTTTCCTTCTTTACTGCAAATAACAGTTGCGATACTTGATTGGCAGGAATTAAATCAACATGAGAAACACCTGATCCATCACGGATAACCATCGTTTTGGGGTTGAGGCCCCATTTTGCGATTTCGGTTTTCAACACTTCAATTCCTTTTTCCCAGCTGCCCTCCCCTTTGACCACCTTGCCCATTTCCTTCATCAACATTTCAGCATGACCGTTATTACTCAACTTCATAAATGGCACCAGTAGCTCTGATAATGGCATCGAGCGGTGGGTCACCAAAGTTTCTGCGGTGTCAGGCACCAATCCTGTTTTAATTTTTCCCGTAATGGTAATCCCCTGTTCTGATAATGACTGTTCCATAAGGGATAGGGCAAATCGGGTTGGGTCCCAGACACCAATCCAATTTTTTTCAACCTTTGCGTTGATTGGTAAGTTTCCTTTTATTGTTATTATGTTTTTGGCGTGTTCCCGTTCTATTTTGATTTCCTTACTGCTGTCAGCCGGAACTGTTTCAGCATGATTTATTATTTTTACGTAGTTCGTTTTCGGGGTGATTTCTACTACGGGTTTGTCCCCAGATTTTTTTCCCGGTTTTATGGAAACCATGACGGAACCCGCATCGTAATCTGTTGTCGGTGAGGCTGTTAGCGCAGAAATCTGCGCCCCATAATGAGTCGTCTCATCACTCCACGGTAAGTCGAGCGAATAGCGGACATCATCATACCAGGAATCATCACCAACGAGATTTCCGGTTATTTTTTTGATACCTAGCTTCTGTAGCTCCACTGCCATTTTATCAAAATCGGATTTTAACAGAGTCGGATCACCTTTCCCTTTTATAAAAAGATTTCCCTGAAGTATATTCTTTTTCATGGCTCCATCCGTAAGTATTTCCGTAGGAAAGCTGTAGTCTTCTCCTAAAACATGAAGAGCAGCAGCGGCCGTTAGCAGCTTCAGATTTGAAGCGGGCCGCAAACGGACATCACCTTGATGATCATAAATGATTTCCCCGCTTTCGGCAGAGCGAATGCTCACACCTGTGATCGCCCCTTGTAAATCCGGGTCATTCTTAATCAATTGATTGAGCTGCTGAACCATTTTCTCATGATCATTCTTTGCGGTAACTTGACTGCAGGGGATGATTACCATTAATAAAATTAGGATGAAAAATTTAACCTTTTTAATCAATCTAAATCCAGCCTTCCTTAGAACTTTTCCACTTCATATTTGATAAATTGAATGTAATTTCTAAATTCTATTCTTGACCACTTGAAGGTTTTTATTAAGGTAAGCCCAATTTTGCGGTGCCGGCAGGCTGATTTGCCAAAAGGTTGTGCCTGCCAATTGGTAGAGATCGATGAGCCGATATTTTTCTATAAAACTACGAATATCTTCAAACCAGACAACGTGCTCCTCTACTCCATGCCAATACCTATACCACGGCGATTTAGCCGTGTTGTCAAATTCAATCGTCGAACCGGTGGAAATAGCCATATTTTGAGCAGCAAGCACCGATAGGGCATGGGCAGCTTTCGTAGGAACAACCTTATCATACCCATAAAGCGGCATTGCAATTTGCAGCTTTTGCGGACTGATTTGGGTGATTGAATAGCGGATAACTTGTTCTATCCACGTAATCGTGGCAATCGGATCTGGCGGACCTCCGGGATAGCCGTAATCCATGGTCATCACGGCAACGAGATCTACCACACTGCCAATCGATGCATAATCGTAAGCACCGATGATTCGATTAGTTGGAATATCCGCTGTTTTCGCATGAACATTCACATGCAGGATAAGCTCGCCTAACGCATTCTTTAAATCTGTTAGAAAGGAAATAAAATCATGGCGTTGTGCCGGCGGTATAAATTCAAGGTCGATGCTGACACCGCCAAAACCCCTAGTTCTTGTTAAATTCACCAAACTAGCTATCAAATTTCCACGATAGGTTGGATTTTGGAGTACTCGCCCTGCCAATTCCGCACTAAAATCATTTCCGGCAATATTTCGTATCATTAATAACGGAGTGATGTTCAGTTGATTGCATCTTGAAACAAGGGGTGCATCCTCTATCACATTAAATGCAAATCCTTCCTCAGTAAACGAATAAGCGACAACTGCTAAAAACGTCAGCTGCCCCGCTAGATTATCTATCGTTGCAAGGTTTGCACTTTCAGACGAGGGAACTAAAAACCCGAGTGTGGCTATTTCTAATTTTAATGATGAAGGAATATTGATGATTTGGCCGATAAAAAGTTTTTTCGGATCAATGCCGGGATTTGCCGTTAAGATGGTTGGAATGTCAATATTGAATTGTTGTGCCAGCTGCCAAATTTGATCGCCGGCTTTTATTTGAAAAGGACGGATTGGCAGCAAGGTATCAGGAAGGAATAATGCAAGTCCTGGGACCAGTGAATTTGCAGATAGTAACCCATTCATCTCTACAATTGTTTGAATTGAAACTCCATACATCGTTGAAATTGTCCCCAAGTTCTCGCCCTTCTTTACCACATGAACTGCCATAAACCTCTCACACTCCTTTCTATCCATCATATGGGCGAACGAAGTTAATATACTTGGACCTTGCAGTAAAAAAACAAACTTGCCGGCAGACAAGTTCGTTTTAAAAATTTCTATAGTCGTGGATCAATCGGTTCGGCTTCTAACGCCAAAACCCCGAGCACACATTCATGGTACCGCTCTAACGACTCTCGTCTAACAAAGCGATTCACTGATTCAACCCCTAAGGAAAACTCCTTCAAGGCATTGCGCTGTTTCTTGCCGGCATTTCGCTGCTTCAACCGGGACAAGTTCTCCGGTTGAAGATAATCTATTCCATAGATAATATGCAAATACTTCCGGCCTCTTACTTTAATTGCCGGCTGAAGAAGCTTGCCATTATGCCGTGCAACATACGTTTCAGGTTTGACAACAAAGCCTTCATGGCCGTCCTCGGTCATTTCTTCCCACCACTGGATTGCTGCATTCATCGATTCCTCATCATCAACAACCTGGTATTCCGTTTCGACAAACAAATCCGATAACCCGCTAAACTCTTTATTTTTCTCCATATGCCATGTATGCGGTTGAGTGAAAAATGTCTCTGTACTGTGGGCTAATGTATGGAAAGGGGCAATTTGTATTCCTTCCAGCCCTTCCGTTTCCCAACAATATTTTTGGTACACTTCATTAAAAACCGTGGCATTGGCAATCTTTTCATCCGTTTCCTCTATCCAGCTTGCCACATCTTTTCCATTTTCGCGGGCCTTTTTCAGTTGATCCCGCAATTTACTCCGATCAAACAGCGCCATTTCACCGACATGGGCATATTGATTCATGATTAGCTCTTTTGCTTTCAAATTCCATGGAAGTATTTCCGCATCCAGCAGGACAAAATCAGTGTTGTATTTTTCAAAATAACCACTGAGGTCTGCATTTAATACATGTACTATTCGTTCCTCCAGTTCTTTTTGAAAAAAGGCGCGGCCAGTCCTCGAGTAAATCGCACCTAATGATTCCCTGCCAATATACTGTTTTGCTGCTTCCTTGTTTTTAAAAAGAAACAAAATCCCACGGCTGCCCATATGCTTTTTCTCAACAACCATCCTCTCCACGCCATTAGCTTGATAGTATTCAAACGCTTCTAATGGATGCTCCAGGTACCCGTCTAATTTCGAAGATTTCGGGGTCGGACTCATTGTCGGCGGCAGATAGACAATTTCCTCAAGCGGCAGCGTGAAATGGGAAAGATCATCCAACGCTGACTTCGCGCCATCCGCATAAATGGAAATCTCCCCATACTGTTCGGTTAACACGGAATAACCCTCGATGAATTTTGCCAAATTAGGCGCCGAGAGCCTTTTCCGTTCCCATTCCTTCAGAGGATTGTCCGCCACATTTGCATAATCCACTTTCGCTTTAACCGAAATAAATTGCCTTTCCGGAAAACGATAGGCCGTTAAACTGCCGCCAAACACAACTCCTTGATCAATATTAAGCGTGTTGTTGACCAATAATGGCTGCGGTTTCGGATCATGTCCCCAAAGAATAAGGGCATTAGATTTATGTGCCAGCGTCCAGTCTTTTCGAATTGGTTTTCCATTTTCGTCGAGGCCATCCGAATCCCCGTAGCGGCAAAAGTCGGAAATACGCGGCGATTGCTTGCCAATATAATAGTCCTTTATTCCCGCGTGAACGGCAACAGCAGCATTGACACCATTCTTCCGGATAATGTAATGTGATTTCGCCTCTAACAGCATGTCTTTTACCTGGTCCTTGAAACGCAGTGTCTCCTCTTTACCGAATGTTCTTTCGTACTCGTCAAACTCAGCCGCGACATTTTCATCACCATGGGCAAGTTTAACATTCTTGCCATCAAGCCAGCGGGCAATTTTCCAGCCATGATTGCTGTCAATCATATAGGCGTTTCCTGCTGCAACATGCTTTTGGAAAAATTTCAGCGTCTCCAAAGAACGTGGTCCCCTGCTCATGACGTCACCAAGTGAAAGAATTTTTCGCCCTTCAGGATGGACAAAATAACCTGCTTCGGATTCTTCATATCCAAGCTTCCTCAATAGCTCAATAAACTCTTCATAGCAGCCGTGGATATCTCCGATAAAATCAATGCCTTTGCCAACGTCAATTAATAATGGATTTTCAAGTCGGTTCACATTTAATACCTGCAATTCTTCTTCCCCAAAAACGTAGCAGCGGCGAAAATCTTCCTTTTTGATGAAGCGCAGCGTCTTTTTGAAATGTTGGTATTGCTGCCTGATTCGGTTCTTTCCTCGCGGTGAATCGCGTACTAAGTCGCGTCTAAGTAATTCCGTTTCTGGCAAATTAAGCACAATTGCAATCGCCGGAACATGATACTTCTTGGCCATTTGCAGATATTTCTCCCGTTCATTATCACGTAAATGAGTAGCATCAATGAAGGTTAATTTATTGAGGCGACAGCGTTTAGCGACTAAATAGTCCATCGCTTCAAATGCTTCTTTCGAAATTTGTTGGTATTCATCAAAAAGGGCATCCGCTTCAAGCTTTGAACGCTGATTCCAGTTAATAAATTCAACATCACTAACCAGAATCCTAAATTGGTCGGAGCTTACCACTTCAGATGCAAGAATTTGCTTTTCTTGAATTAATTGATTTAATAATGTTGTTTTACCAGAATTAGAAGGGCCCACGAGTAATACGATACCCGCATGAGGCAAATTTATGGTCACCATTATTCCTGCTCCCTTCTGAAAATAGCCATTTGCGTTGGATGTCCGTATGGTTGATGTTCTTCACCAATCCCTTGAAAGCTCACTTGATAAGGGTAACCCTTTGTCCATTCTTGAACTTTTTGGCGAAATTCATCCCTTGTCCACTCAAAACGATGATCGCTGTGGCGCATTGCATCATCCATTTCATAGACAACATTGTATTCTTGATTCGGAGTGGTTACAATTAGCACCCTTGGCCGATAATCTTTAAAAATAGTTTCGAATATTGGCGCTAAACGGTATTCATCGATATGCTCAATCACTTCACATAAAACCATGACATCCTTGTTGTTAAGCCGCTCATCATAATAAAATAACGAACCTGCAATAGAAATGGGCTCGATGAAACCACGTTTTCCCTTTGCTTGCTCGAATCTCTCCATTGCCCGCAACCTCGATTTGTTAGCCGGCTCCACGGAAAGAATCTCTTTAACTCCTTCAATAAACCCGAGTTGAACCGATAATTTCCCTTCACCTGCACCAAGGTCAACAATGGTTTCTCTTTTTGGTAATGCCTCGATATAGTTTAAAATCGCTTCATAGCGCAGGTCATTTAACCGAACCTTTGGGGCCACATTCATCTCTTCAGTTTTTGCCACTTTTTCAAAGAATTTTGATTGCGAAATCATGTTTTGGAAACGTAAAGATCGTTTTACAATCAAGGCTTTTAAGGGGTGATTCTCGAGCCATCCTTCCCCGTAACGGTCAAACTTCTCGATTTCTCTTTCATCGATAAAATAATGTTTATAGTTATCAATAACCGGAATTAAGATTGAAACATGCTTTAAGGCGTTCTGAATGGTTTGGTTCCCCTTTAAAGTAATGAATCTAGCCGAACTCTTTTCCCGGATGAAGCTCTTCCCGCTCTCAATTTCCACTTTATATCCCATTGGCGTGAATAACGCTTCAAGCTCTGAGTCACGCAAATCAGAGGCAATCGGGCCGAAGATAAATTCCATTTCAAATGGGTGCCCGACCCATGCCGTATATTCTTCATTCGGTTTTCCATTTAATGCTGTCCCCAATGCCTTCCGAATGGCGGAAACAAAGATGCTGCTGGCAGCAAACTCACGATCATTGATATAATGGGTAATATCATAATAATCTGGTGAATTTTTTACTAAGTTTATCGGGTCAGTCTTTACATAAAGTAGAAACTGGACTTCTTCGCTTGAAAAAGCGGTATAGACAAGACGGACTGTTAATCCCTTTTCATCGCGTTCATATAAATTGTTGGGGTTTTTAGCCGCTAAATAGGAAACTGCTTCGGCTCCTTGTCCCCTAACGGTTAATGATAACTGCATCATTTTCACTTCACTTTCATTGGGAGAAGATTTTTAAGACCTATTTTACCATAATTACATGAATTTGGATGTATAGAAAATCCAAGGTTCATGCAGTCTTTTAAAAATCATACTCATCATACCGATACCTTCTATGCTTTTCCCGATAGCACGATTCACAAGTTGGGAATGGATGATCCCATGGCAGTTTTTTGCCGCAGGTCTTGCATTTCTTAACAAATTTTTTAATGTCGGTCTTTAACCGCTCCTGGACCTGATCGCTGATTTCCTCCCGGAGCCGTTCC
The DNA here is from genome assembly GCF_044754175.1 of Neobacillus sp. NPDC093127. Taxonomy (NCBI): domain Bacteria; kingdom Bacillati; phylum Bacillota; class Bacilli; order Caryophanales; family Bacillaceae; genus Neobacillus; species Neobacillus sp. NPDC093127. The sequence goes on along the minus strand of NZ_JBIVOP010000017.1, from coordinate 7,930 downwards.
CAATAAATCGCTTCCGTTCGTTCCCCTAATCGGTATAAAAATAAGAGATGAAGTCCAACGGCTTTATAGCTCAGTTCCAATTCTTCCAAGCTCCGGTCTTTTACAATCGGTTCAGGCAGTTCTTTTTCCTGAATGATGCTATACATCGTTTCTTCTCATTGCCTCGTTAATACTGGCTCATTTTTCGAAAAAGGCAGGTGTAAAAAGCCATATAAATCCATTAACGGCATCCGTGCTTCAATTTCTGTTCCGGCAATTAATTGATATAGAGACTTCTCCTCTGAAAGCGAGGCCTTTTTTGTTCCCTTCGGACTTTCAAATTTTCCCCATAACTCAAAAAAGGTTCCTAAATCACGGTAATAGCGTTGAAACCGTTCAAAAACAGAATTGGTAGGGGCAATCGAAAATGTATGAACAGGTTCATCCACCTGCACAAGCAAATTCCGCATTTTTTTGATATCACTTGTAAAGGCAACTTTTCCGATATCATAAATCCCTTTACGACCGGCACGACCGGCAATTTGCTTTACTTCTTGGGAGGTTAAGAGACGCCTGCGGGTTCCATCGAATTTTTCATTTTCTAGAAAAACAATCCGGTGAATCGGCAGGTTTAAGCCCATTCCAATCGCATCGGTCGCGACAATGACCTTTGTCTTTCCTTTATTAAACTGCTCGATCTGCTTTTTCCGCGTTTCCGGGGGCATGCTGCCGTAAATCATGCTTACAGAATGGCCGTCATTTTGCAGCCTTGATGCAGTCTCAAGCACACGTCTTCTGGAAAAACAAATCAGGGCATCTCCTTTTTTAATATGCTTTATATGAAATTCTTTCGTTTCGACCTCAAGCGGAGTGTCACGGCTGTACTCGTGAATTTCGATAGTTGAATCACCTAAAAGCTCGAGCAGCATCGTTTTCGAATTTTTGCTGCCAATAATATGTACTTCTTCAGCATTCGCCTTCGTGATTGCCTTATACCAGGAAAAGCCGCGGTCCTTATCGGTGATCATCTGTGCTTCATCAATGACCACCACATCATAAACCTCTTTTTCATGGAACATTTCTACCGTACAGGAGATATGGGCAGCATTAGGGACGATTTTTTCCTCTTCACCCGTTTTCAACGAGCAAGGTGTGCCTTCTGCATTTAACTTATCATAAACTTCAAGGGCTAATAGCCGCAGCGGTGCCAAATACAGGCCGCTGGCTGCTGCCTTCATTTTTTCAAGAGCGTGGTGCGTTTTTCCTGTATTCGTTTCGCCAATGTGAAGACAAAAGCGAACATGGCGTTGTAAGGAAGGGTCGTACTCCGCACCAAATATGTCTTTCATCATCCGTTCTTCTGCTTCTTTTTTTCGCTTAATTTCAGCATGCTCTTCTCTTTGTTTTCTTTCCCGCTCATCTAAATCCTTTTCGAAAATAGCTTTATGCACCATCGGATCAAATGGGATTTCAGCTAAACTAATTAAGTCAGAAAGATATTCTGCTTGAATATCCTCTATCATGAACCCCTCAACATCATAAAGAAGCTGAGCAATGCTGCCCTTTACAAAAGAAGGCGATAATTTTTCATTAAAGGTTTTTACAAACATATCTTTAAGCTCTGGTGGCAGTTCCGCTAATACTTTCTCTGGTATTAGTTCTGACATGTAATCAGAAATTAAGCTTTCATAGACAAAGAAATAGGTTTGATATTCATAGGTGCTCCGGCCCCAGTTTAGTGTTTTATGAATATCACCTGTTAGTTCTTCAAAAAAAGCGGACACCGTTGTATAAGCAGAAGGATTAAAGGCACCCTGATCCACTAATTTCTCCTCAAGGGCAATGGGATCGACCGCTTGAAACTTAATATTATTTTGCAAGTCGGCCGCTAGTTGTTGGGCAACGAAGTGACGTACATATAAATAGAAAAGGTCATATTGTTCTTCCAAAATACCAACAGCAGTATCTTCAATTTCGCTCCTAATTGCTTGCTTCTGTTCCTCAAGCTGCTTCTGTTCTTCGCGCTTTAATAAGTGATTCTTTGCATCAACATACCGTTTTCCCCAATTTTCTTCATATCCTGCGAAAGTTTCCTTTATCCATCCCATTGTATCGAAGGGCTGATACGTCCGCATTTCATCGCGGAAAAGCTTATTCAGTAATTTTCGGTCCACGCCTTGTACTTCAAACCCTTTTTCGCTTAAAAATTGTTTTTTTTCATTTTTGGGAACATCGTTCGTCGCTTTATTCAGCCAAACATTCACCCAAATTTGTTCAATGTAATGGCTCCGGTCGACTATGTATTGTTCAAAGCTTGGCAGCGATTCTTTCGTTTCTAAATACCGGTCAATATCTTCATATATTTTCGTTTTTGTATGCTCGATCGCTTGAGGGTAAATGGTTATTAATTTACTCATGAACGTCCCTCCTTTTCAAATTTTCTTGACTTTATTCTATCACAAAGCAAAAGACCGAACAAGTATTCGGTCTTAAATATCATGTTGATTGCAATATTGGTCTACTAGGTCTTCGATTTGGTCTAGTTCAGGAAATTTTCCTGAAAACTGAAATTTTATTTCTTCGATAAATTGATCTTTGTTGTAGACGTGGACAGCCCCGTTTTGTTGAATGACACTGTATTCCGGTACAAACCGATATCCGCTGCGTTCAATAGCCCCCATTTTGAGTCCCCTTTTTCACTTTTTTATAGTATAAGCAGAAATTTGGAAGCTAATCCGACGAAAGGCTAAACGCGTTTTACCTTTATCGCTAAAAATTCGGCGGAAAAATGGTTTTATTTGCGAATCGAAATTTACCATTAAAAAAGAGGACGGCACCTTTTTAGTACCGTCCCCTACTAAGAAATTAAGCTGTTGTATAAACCTCTTCTTTCTTTTGCTCATGGCGAATCGTTGCCTGTGCTGCAGCCAAACGAGCAAGCGGCACTCGGTATGGTGAGCAGCTGACATAATCTAAGCCCGTTCTGTAACAGAAATCAATTGAGCTCTTTTCTCCGCCATGTTCACCGCAAATACCTGTTTTTAAGGTAGGCTTTGCCGTGCGGCCAAGTTTCACACCTGTTTCTACTAGCTTACCAACACCCTCTTGATCAAGCACCGCAAATGGATTTTCAGGAAGCACTTTATTTTCGATATATGCTTGCAGGAATTTGCCCTCCGCATCATCACGGCTGTAGCCAAACGTTGTTTGTGTTAAATCATTCGTTCCAAAAGAGAAGAAATCAGCTTCCTCAGCAATCTGATCCGCTGTTAGGGCGGCACGAGGAATTTCAATCATGGTTCCGACCGTGTACTCTATCCTTTTACCCGTTTCTTCCTGGACAAGTACAGCCACATCAATAACCAACTGACGCATTTGTTTCAATTCATTCACATGGCCAACAAGTGGAATCATGATCTCCGGCTGTACATCTATTCCCTTTTCCGCTAATTTTGCCGCGGCATAGAAAATCGCCTTCGCCTGCATTTCGTAGATTTCAGGGTAAATCATGCCCAGACGGCAGCCGCGATGGCCAAGCATTGGATTAAACTCATCTAATTGGCGAACCTTTTTCAGCAATTGCTCTTTTTTCTTCAATTCCGCTGACTCTGGATCTAAGATTTGCAGTTTCGTTACGTCCACTAAAAGTTCTTCTTTATCTGGCATAAATTCATGAAGCGGCGGGTCTAATAACCGAATCGTTACCGGGAATCCTTGCATTGCTTCAAAAATCCCTTCAAAATCACCCTGCTGCATCGGTAAAAGCTCTCCAAGTGCTTTCATTCTTTCCGGATAATTTTCCGCAAGAATCATTTTTTGGACAATCGGAATTCGTTTTAAATCCATAAACATATGTTCAGTCCGGCACAACCCTACACCGCCGGCACCAAATTCAAACGCCTTTTTTGCATCTTCCGGATTATCGGCATTAGCACGGACACCTAATTTCCGTTCTTGGTCTGCCCATGCAAGCAACAGCTGGAACTCATCCGAAAGCTCTGGATCAATCATCGGAATTTCCCCTAGCATGATTTCACCAGTAGAACCATCAAGTGTGATGATTTCACCATAGTTAACAACCGTGTCACCAACAGCAAATTGTTTTGCTTTTAAATCAATCTTAACGGCTTCACATCCGCAAATACATGCTTTTCCCATCCCGCGCGCGACAACAGCTGCATGGCTGGTCATACCGCCGCGGCTAGTCAAAATAGCTTGCGAAGCAACAATGCCGTGAATATCATCCGGTGTTGTTTCCGGCCTAACAAGAATCACTTTTTTGCCTTCAGTGGCTAAAAGCTCCGCTTCATCCGCGTCAAAGACGACTTGACCTGTCGCAGCGCCCGGTGATGCCGGCAAGCCTTTTGCCAAAATTCTTTTTTCAAACGAGTCATCAATGCGGCGGTGCAGCAATTGATTTAATTGATCCGGATCCACACGTAACAGTGCGGTCTTTTTATCAATAATTCCTGCTTCGACCATTTCAACGGCAATGCGGATGGCCGCTTGCGCTGTGCGTTTGCCATTACGAGTTTGCAGGATAAACAGCTGACCGCGTTCCACCGTAAACTCAATGTCCTGCATTTCTAGGTAATGTTGCTCGAGCCGTTTGCAAGTATCGGCAAATTGCTGGTATACATCCGGCATTTCATCCTTCAAGGCGGCGATTGGCTGCGGCGTGCGAATCCCTGCAACTACATCTTCCCCTTGAGCATTGATTAAGTATTCACCGTAAAGAACGTGCTCGCCCGTCGAAGGATTTCGCGTGAAGGCAACGCCAGTGCCGGAATCATTTCCCATATTTCCGAATACCATGCTTTGAATGTTAACGGCAGTACCTAGGTGGTCGGGAATCTTATTCAGGCGGCGGTAAACAATCGCACGCTGATTATTCCAAGAATTAAAGACAGCATTAATCGCAAGGAAAAGCTGCTCATTCGGATCCTGCGGGAACTCTTTTCTTGTGTGCTTTTTAACAATTGCTTTGTAGCCAATGATCACCTCTTGCCAATCCGCCGCACTCATTTCCGGGTCAGAGGAATAGCCTTTATGTTCACGTGTTTCTTCTAAAAATTGCTCAAAATAATAGGTATCAATTTCAAGAACGACATTACTGAACATTTGAATAAAACGGCGGTAGGAATCATATGCAAACCGCGGGTTATTTGTTAAATTAGCCAAGCCGGCCACGGTTTCATCATTCATTCCAAGGTTTAAAATCGTATCCATCATTCCAGGCATGGAGAACACAGAACCAGAACGGACAGAGACAAGTAATGGATTTTGCGGATCACCTAGTTTCTTGCCCATTTTTTCTTCTAAACTGGTAAGCGCTTCTAAGGTTTGTTTCTCTACTAGAGCAGGGATTGTTTTGCTAGCTTCATAGTAAGCATTACATGCCTGTGTAGTAATCGTAAATCCATAAGGGACCGGGAGGCCGATTCGCGTCATTTCTGCTAAGTTAGCACCCTTTCCCCCTAGCAGTTCTTTCATATCTCCATGACCTTCGTGAAATAAATAGACCAATTTATCCATTATCAAAAGCTCCTCTCTTTTTTCAATATGTCTAAAATTAACCCAGCCGTCTCTTCTATTGCCTTATTTGAGACATCTATGACCGGACAGCCAACACGCTTCATAATTTTTTCAGCATGGTCAAGTTCCTCTAGAATGCGCTCAAAGCTTGCATAATTTGCCTGTGAGGCTAATCCTAATGCCTTTAAGCGTTCCTTACGAATTTCGTTTAATTTATCAGGCGAAATGATTAAGCCAATACAATTTTTCCTTGGGATTTCGAATAATTCATCCGGCGGCGGCACCTCTGGAACCAACGGGACATTCGCTACCTTAAAGCGTTTATGTGCTAAGTACATTGACAACGGTGTTTTAGACGTCCTTGATACTCCTACTAAAACAATATCTGCCTTGGTAATCCCTCTTGGATCGCGGCCATCATCATACTTAACAGCAAATTCGATTGCTTCGATTTTACGAAAATATTCTTCATCTAGTTTTCTCATTAATCCTGGACGATGATGGGGCGGCTTGTTAAACTTAGTGACGAAAGCATTCATTAAGGGACTTAGCAGGTCGACTGCTAATATCCCTTCCTCTAGTGCTCTTCTATCTAAGTAATCCTTTAAAGCGGGAATAACAATTGTATAGGCAATGATGGAGTGTTCCTTTTTTGCCAATAGAATGACATCTTCAATATCTTCAATATCTTCCACATATGAATTTCGGCGAATGTCAACTTGGCCGCCGTTAAATTGAGTGGCGACTGCTTTTACGACAAACTCAGCAGTTTCCCCAACCGAATCAGATATAACATAAACAACTTCTTTCTGTACCAAAATGGCAGCAGCTCCTCTTCGTCTCATCTTTCCATAATTTCTAAATAAGCGCGTGTGATCGTGGTTTTCGTGATCCGTCCTAACAGCAAATATGTATTCTCCTGCTCCTCCACTTCCTTCACAACAGGCAGGGAGTCAATATGATTATCAATCATTTTCTTCGCTGCTTCGAGCAAGGTTGCATCAGGCTGGATGGTGAAAATATTAGGCATCCTCGTCATAATGACACTAACAGGTAATTCATGGAGATTTTTATTTCCTAGTGATGCCCTGAGCAAATCCTTACGTGAGACTACCCCGGCTAAATGGCCCCTAGAATCTACTGCGTAAAGCGTACCGACATCCTCTAAAAACAACTGGACAATCGCATCATAAACGGCGGTTGATTTATCGACGACAATTGGATGTGCCTTATAATCGATAACCTTTTGATGGAGAAACTTTTCAGCTTGACGCTTAACTTCATAATTTTCATTGAAAAAATAACCAACGCGCGGTCTGGCATCTAATTTGCCTGACATGGTTAAAATCGCGAGGTCTGGTCTCAGCGCAGCTCTTGTTAAAGAAAGCTTTTCTGCAATTTCTTGTCCGGTTATTGGTCCATTTTTCTTAACAATTTGGAGGATTTTATCCTGCCGTTCTGTAAGTTTAATCATTATCACCCCCTCGTTTCGGTTTAATATGCTATATTTATTAGTGTTTAAAATAAATGTGCTATACTTATTATTATATAGTATATTACATTTAAACAAAATCCGAAACAATTACTTTTATTTTTTTTTGACAAATTAGCAAACTATTTTAAAAATTCCAGTGCAAAAAAAATCCCGCCTGCAATGGCGGGATTTTCCTTAGGTATTTGTAAATGAAATTTTCCTGCAGTTGGTCCTTAAAACAAAAAAATCCCATAGCCTGAACTATGAAATCAAAATTTGCGTATATTTGGCAGGGGCAGTAGGAATCGAACCCACACTGAAGGTTTTGGAGACCTTAGTTCTACCTTTAAACTATGCCCCTAAAATGGTGGAGGGGGACGGATTCGAACCGCCGAACCCGGAGGGAGCGGATTTACAGTCCGCCGCGTTTAGCCACTTCGCTACCCCTCCACATATTAAAGAATAAATAAAACTGGAGGAGGAAGAGGGATTCGAACCCCCGCGCGGTGTTACCCGCCTGTCGGTTTTCAAGACCGATCCCTTCAGCCAAACTTGGGTATTCCTCCAATATTTTAAAAAAAGATCAATTTTGGTAGCGGCGGAGGGGATCGAACCCCCGACCTTACGGGTATGAACCGTACGCTCTAGCCAGCTGAGCTACACCGCCAAAATACAACGTGATTTTCCTGTTACAAATAGTTTTAAAGAAACAGCCCGGCAGCGTCCTACTCTCACAGGGGCGCATGCCCCAACTACCATCGGCGCTGAAAAGCTTAACTTCCGTGTTCGGTATGGGAACGGGTGTGACCTTCTCGCCATTACTGCCAGACTATATTCATTTGAGGTATCATTCCCTCAAAACTAGATAATGCAGAAGAAGTTTAAGTAAAAACGAGTTCGCTTTTAAAAATGGTTAAGTCCTCGAACGATTAGTATCAGTCA